>JASIAM010000103.1 GCA_030041985.1 Bryobacteraceae bacterium
GGGGCCGGGTGTGATGCGGGGCGATTCAAATACAAACTGGTAAGGTTTCAGGGCGTGCCCTTCGTCGTGACGCCACCGCTCTCCTTGCGCCTGCTCCCAGGGAGGTGTTAACAAAGGTTCCAGAGGGTCCGGTTCTGCCATTTCCACCAGGCTTTCGGCGGCTATGGTCAGTGTCTGATGAAGCTCATGGATGGAAAAGTAAGTTACCTGGTTGCCGAAGTAATCCTTGTGTCCGAACATCCGCTCCGGAACCGGTAACACGGAGAGACCATGCTCCAATGTGTGCTGGCTGCGGTCTTCGCGCGGAGCTAAACGAACTTCCGTGTGAGAGATAGATACAGGCTCATTGTACAAATAAGTGGTGGTATGTTTGGCGCGGAGAGCCATGGCTAGAAAACTGAGAACCGGCGCGAAGGACCCGCCTGGCTGAAATACTCGCGAGTAAGTGTCTCGGAGAGCGATCTAAGTTCGGAAGTAAGACGAGTCAAGAGATTTTCCAGGGCAACGCGCCGGCCGTGGCCGTCGGCACATCCCAAGTCACGAACTTCGACCAGTTGAACGGCGGCCAGCAGCGAGATAGCGAGGCGTGCTTCCGGCGCGCGGCGAATCGACGACCGGCTGCCCGGCAAATAATCCATATGTTCCCGCAAGCGGGCGAGCTGATAGGCTACCGATCGCGGGTTGGCCTCATCCATCAGTAAGAGGTCGATTACCAGTTCCGGCTGCATGGAAGTGAAGTAGCGGGAGCGATAGGTGATGGAGCTATCGGCAATCTCCAGTAGAACTTCCAACTGGCCGCTATCGGCCTCACATTCGAATCCCAAACCGTAGTGGAGCAGATCGGCCATTTGCCAGGCACGTTCGAGACGCCGCCCCATGTCGAGAAAACGCCAGCCATCGCCGCGGGTCATGCTTTCCATCACCAGGCCACTGAAGGCGGAGAGCGTGCCAATGGCCTGATCGAGGAGCGCCTGAGCCGCACTGAAGCGCAACGGCTCCGGAGGGGGCTGCGGCGGCAAATGCTGCTCTAACTGGTTCAAGATGCGCCAGGCATCGGCGGAAATGCGGTCGCGCAATAGCCAGCCCAAACGCCGCACCTGGCGGATGTTCCAGGGCAGATGATGGCGCGCCTCGCTATCGAAAATCATGGCGAGCACTTCCCGCTCCAGCGAGCCGGGGAGATAGCCATCGGAATCGATGTCAAAGGGAATGCGGCCCATACCCGCGAGGATCCGCGCCCCAGTCCTCACGGCTGCGACGGCGGTCAGGTCGGATTCCTGGAGGAGCCGCGGGAGGATCGCGCGCGCCACGCGCAGGGAGGGTTCGACACGTTCCACATAGCGGCCCAACCAGAACAGGTTATCGGCCACACGGCTGGGCAGATCGAAAGTGGCGCGGCTGATATTTAAACGGGCAGAAGAGGGCGGCAGCAGGCTCAATTGCGAGGCCGGCCCATCGGCGGCTACCCATGTGTCCTTGCTGCCGCCGCCGCTTTGCATGGAAGCTACGAGGTCGTCAAGCGAGGTGGTGACGCGAGTGAGTCCGCCCGGCATGACGCTGTAGGAGCCGCCGGAGGCCACGGCGAAAACGCGCAGAACGAGGTGGCGGGGGCACAACGCGCCGTCCTCCCAAACCGGAACTGTTGACAAAGCCACCTGCTCCTGCGCTACATAGGCCCGCGGGAATCGGCGAATCTTCTCCACCAAAGCGGCTCGCTCCGCCTCGCTGAGCCGCACGCCAAAAATGGGATGCACGCCCGCTGAAGGAAATGCCGGCTTGATTACCAGGTTGGAGAGATGCTCAGTGACAAATTTGAGGGCCGGCTCTTCGCCGCACCACCACGTCGCCACAGCGGGCATTTTCAATTCTTCACCCAGGATGTGACTGCACAGTCCCGGCAGAAAACCGGCGGGCGCGGCCGATTCCACAAGTCCCGAACCGAGCGCGTTGGCAATAGTAACGGTTCCTGAGCGCACTGCCTGCACCAGGCCGGCCACACCGAGCATGGAATCCGTGCGCAACTCTAGAGGGTCGCAATAGTCATCGTCCTGGCGCCGCACGATCAGGTCCACCGGCAGGAGGCCGCCCAGAGTTTTAAGAAACACGCGGTCGTCGCGAACCGTCAAATCGCCGCCTTCCACCAGGGTGTAGCCCAGATAGCGGGCCAGGAACGCGTGTTCAAAATAGGTTTCGTTGTAGGGGCCGGGAGTGAGCAGCACGATGCGCGGGTTGTCTTTGCGGGGTGGCGCCAGGGCGCGCAGCGTTTCGCGGTACGTCTGGAAGAACGAGGCGAGGCGATGAATGTGCGCCGAGCGAAACACATCGGGCAACACGCGGGCTGACACCAGCCGGTTTTCGAGCGCATAGCCCGCGCCCGAAGGGGCCTGCGTGCGGTCGGCAATCACCCACCAGCGCCCATCGGCGGAGCGGGCCAGGTCAGCGGCATAGAGATGAAGATACACGCCGCCGGGCACAGGCACTTGACAGCAGGGCCGCAGAAACCCGGGATTGGGGAACACCAGTTCGGGCGGCAGAAGGCCATCGCGCAACAGATTTTGCGGCCCGTACAGGTCGGCCAGCACCGCGTTGAGCAGCGTGGCGCGCTGAACGATGGCGCTTTCAATTTGGGCCCATTCCACGCTGTCGAGCGCCAGCGGAATCGGATCGACAGGCCAGGGGCGCTCCGTATTTTGCGGATCGGTGTAGACGTTGTAGGTGGTTCCGTTCTCGTGAATGAGGCGGCGGCCCTCCTGCCAGCGGCGGGTAAAGCCGGCCTCGCCCATCTCCTCCAGCCGTTCGAGCAGAGTCCGCCACTGCGGGCGCACGCTGCCATCGCCCGCCAGCATTTCATCGTAAAACGCCGGACCCGGCGGCCGATACAGCCACGAGCGGTTAACGCTCTCCTCTGGTTGAACAGTTTCGGAACTCATGAATCCAACTTTCACCGCAGAGACACAGAGACGCTGAGAAAAACAAATACAAAACTAAACCTGAGGCCGCGGAGGGGGCAGAGGCCGCAGAGAAAAAGTCCAATCCTATCGCCCCTGCCGAATCCGGCTCTCATGGCATTTTCATATATTAGGTACTCGGAACTCATCAATCCAACTTTCACCGCAGAGACACGGAGACGCTGAGAAAAACAAATGCAAAACTAAACCTGAGGCCGCGGAGGGGGCAGAGGCCGCAGAGAAAAAGTCCAATCCTATCGCCCCTGCCGAATCCGGCTCTCATGACATTTTCATATATTAGGTACTCGGAACTCATGAATCTAACTTTCACCACAGAGACACGGAGACGCCGAGAAAAACAAATGCAAAGCTAAACCTGAGGCCGCGGAGGCGACAGAGGTCGCAGAGAAAAAGCCCAATCCTATCGCCCCTGCCGGTTGCGGCTCTCATGGCATTTTCATATATCAGGTACTCGGAACTCATCAATCCCACTTTCACCGCAGAGACACGGAGACGCCGAGAAAAACAAATGCAAAGCTAAACCTGAGGCCGCGGAGGCGACAGAGGCCGCAGAGAAAAAGTCCAATCCTAGCGCCCCTGCCGGTTGCGGCTCCCATGGCATTTTCACATATCAGGTACTCATTGCAGCGTACCGTGCAGTACTAGTAGTTGGACGGCGCAGGTCCAGTGTGAGTGAAAATTGAGGGTTTTCCTCCAAAGAGGGAATCGCAACCGGACCGGTGGTTGAGCCGAAGGGCAGGAAGCGCGCACCCCGCCGGCACTCGGCCTCGTTGGCATTCACCGGAAATGTCACGTAGTTGCGTCCACCGGGATGCGCCACGTGATAGGTGCAGCCGCCAATGGACCGGCTGGTCCAGGTATCGATGATGTCGAAGACCAAGGGCGAGTGAACCGGAATGGTGGGATGCAGGCAGGAGGGCGGCTGCCACGCCCGGTAGCGCACGCCCGCGACCCACTCGCCCTGCGTTCCCGTGGCATGCAATGGGATGCGCCGTCCGTTACAAGCCAAAACATAGCGATCGCCAAAGAGTCCGCTCACCAATACCTGCAGACGTTCTACAGAAGAATCGACATAGCGCGCGGTGCCGCCCCCGCCGGGTTCCTCACCCAGCACGTACCAGGGTTCGGTGGCCTGGCGCAGCTCCACATCCATTCCAAGGTAATTTACCCGGCCGAGCACCGGGTACCGAAACTCAAAATGCGGGGCGAACCACTCGGCTTCGAAATCGTAACCGCCGCTAGCGAGGCCGCTCAGCACGTCGGCGAAATCGCGGCGAATGAAGTGAGGCAGCATGAACTGATCGTGAAGCTGCGTTCCCCACGCAACCGGAGGCCGCTGAAACGGCCGCGCCCAGAACCACGCAACCAGAGCGCGCACCAGAAGCTGCTGCGTGAGGCTCATGCGCGCATGGGGCGGCATTTCGAAACCGCGCAATTCGAGCAAACCTAACCGGCCCGAAGAACTATCGGGCGAATAGAGCTTATCGATGCAAAATTCAGCCCGGTGCGTATTGCCGGTGACATCGACCAGAATGTGCCTGAAAATGCGGTCCACCAGCCATGGAGGACAGCTCCCCTGGCCAGGGCCGGGAACCTGGCCAAATGCGATTTCGAGTTCATACAGGCTATCCTGCCGGGTCTCATCGACGCGCGGCGCCTGGCTGGTTGGCCCGATAAACAGGCCGGAAAACATGTAGGAGAGCGAGGGGTGATGCAGCCAGTAGTTGATCAGGCTGCGTAGAATATCGGGGCGGCGAAGGAACGGGCTATCGGCCGGAGTGGGTCCGCCGAGCACAAAGTGATTACCGCCGCCAGTGCCGCTATGGCGCCCATCGAGCATGAACTTCTCGGTACCGAGCCGGGTCTGGCGCGCCTCTTCGTAGAGAGTAGTGGTGTTGGCAACAAGCTCCGCCCAGTTATGCGCGGGATGAATATTGACTTCAAGCACGCCGGGATCGGGAGTGACCTTGATGTGGCGGATGCGCGGATCAAAGGGGGGCGGATAACCCTCGATGACTACCGGCACATCGAGATGCGCTGCCGTATCCTCCACCGCGGTGAGCAAATCGAGGTAGTCTTCCGCGGATTGCAGCGGCGGCATGAAAACGCAGAGGCGCCCTTCGCGCGGTTCCACGCACAGCGCCGTGCGCACGATCCAATGGGCCGATTCACCCGGTTGCGGCTCGCGATCGCGGAGTTTGCGATCGAGGTCGTGGCCGCGCTCGCGCTGCAGAACCGGATCCGCCGGAGAGATGCGTAGCGGCACTGGAAGCCGGCCGCGGTTCACCATGGGATCGACGGGATTCAGCAGGGGAGCGTCGGAAGGCGCTACCCATGGCAAGCTGAGCAAGGGGAGGCGCAGCCCAACGGGCGAATCGCCCGGCACCAGGAACAGATGCTGGCCGCGCAGCATCCACAGCCCGGTCTGCCACTCGGGACCGCTTTTGCCCTCTCCGCGCTGCAAGGGGAGAACGAACCCGGTGGGCTGGTTGAGGCCATGCTGAAAGACTGCGCGCAAACGTTCGCGCTCCACGGGATCTTCAAGGTGATTGTCGACTGGATCGACATTGACCGGCAGCAGGCGCTCCTTCTGCAAGTAATACAGTGGATCCTCAAACGCCTGGCTGACGTAGTCAGGATCAACGGATAAGCGGCCGGCCAGCGTTTCGGCAAAGCGCTGTGCATCGAGCGCGCCGAATTCGGTTCGTTTATCGGAGGAATCGAGCAGGCGATGATCGTGCCACACCGGCACGCCGTCATCCCGCCAATAGCAGGTGAGCGCCCAGCGGGGGAGCGGTTCGCCCGGATACCATTTGCCGATTCCATAATGGAGCAATCCGCCCGGAGCAAAGCGGGCGCGCAAGCGGTCGAGCAGGCGCTCAGCGAGCAGCCGCTTCTCGGAACTCAGGGCCGTAAAATTCCACTCTTCGCCATCCATGTTGTCGATGGAAACAAACGTCGGCTCGCCGCCCATGGTGAGGCGGATATCGTTGCGGCAGATGTCCTGATCCACTCTCTGGCCCAACTCTTCAATGCGCTGCCATTGCGATTCGGTGTAGGGGAGAGTGACGCGCGGGTCCTCGTGGATGCGAGAGACCGACATATTGTGCTCGAATTCCACCTCGCAGGCGCTTACGGCGCCGGTGACCGGGGCGGCGGAGGCGGGTTCCGGGGTCGCCGCCAAGGGAAGGTGGCCCTCCGCGGCGAGCAGGCCGGAGGTCGGATCAAGGCCCACCCAGCCGGCGCCTGGCAGATACACCTCGGCCCAGGCATGGAGATCGGTGAAATCCTGGCCCGGTCCTTCCGGGCCATCGAGCGGCTTCACATCGGGCTTGAGCTGAATCAGGTAGCCGGAAACAAACCGCGCGGCAAGTCCGAGGTGGCGGAGGGTCTGCACCAGCAGCCAGGCCGAATCGCGGCAGGAACCCGAGGCCATGGCCAGCGTTTCTTCGCAGGTTTGGATGCCCGGTTCGAAGCGGATCACATAGCGGATGAGCTGCTGCAACCGCCGGTTCAGATTCACCAGAAAATCCATCGATGGCTGCGGGGTGCGATCGACGCTCTCCAGAAACTCGCGCAGGCGCGGGCCGGCCGCGTCTGGCAGGACATAGGGAGCCAGTTCCTTCAACTGCCAGTCCATATAGCGGAACGGGAATTTTTCGGCATAATCCTCCAGGAAGAAATCGAACGGATTGATCACCGTCATCTCCGCCACCAGCCCCACTTCGACGGATAAATAAGAAACCCTCTCGGGAAAGACAATGCGAGCGAGGTAGTTACTCTGGGGGTCCTGCTGCCAGTTGATGAAATAGCCGGCGGGCTCGATTTTGAGCGAGTACGCCGAGATAGGCGTGCGGCAATGGGGTGCTGGCCGCAAACGGACGATGTGAGGCGAGAGGCTTACCTGGCGGTCGTATTTGTAGACGGTCTTGTGATGCAGCGCAACGCGAATGGGCATAGATTTTTCGTTTGTCCCGCGACGTGGAGGTAGGGTGTTTCTCTGCCTATTATAGAGGGGTGGGAGCGCTTGGCGTGGGCGAGCGGCGCATCACGAGCAATAGGCCATTTTCTTACATTCGGAAACCGAGTTCGCTATGTGAACCCAAGCGCACCAATTCGAGCGTGGCGCCGCCGGGTTTGCGATAGATCAGGATAAGATCGGGTTTACCGTGACAGTCACGATGATCGCTCCATTCGCCGGATAACGGATGGTCAAAATTCCGGCGCGGCAGGGGCGTGTCATTGGCGAGCAAGTTCACGACTTCCATCAGGAGCGCGTCGAGTTTCTTGCCGTGCCGGGCGGATTTTTCGCGTTGGTAGTCTCGTCTGAAACGAGTGGTGTATTTAATCTCCCGCATTGAGGCTGCGGAGCAAATCTTTGGGCTTCCCGGCCTTCACGAGGTCGCCACGGCGGGCGGCTTTCATGGCAGCAATCGTGTCCGCGTTAGGGTTCAACGGCTCGAAGGGCAGGGCTTTTTCTGCCGCAACGCGCACCATCAGCAAGCGGAAAGCATCGGATACGGTAAGGCCGATTTTCTTCAATGCGGCGGCGGCCTGTCTTTTGGTGCGTTCGTCGATACGGGCGCGGACAACGGTACTGTTCACCATGGCGGTGTGTCCTTCTGAGCTACATTTGTAGCTCAAAGATCTGTCAGTGCCATAGTAAACGACGTTCTGGCGAAGGATCGCACTTGTTGAGGCCATGAAGTAGGGCTGGCAGGTACTACACTCGGAATAGGAGCACCTATGCCGGAACACGACGAGTTGCACTCGGGCTTGCGGCCGCGCACGGCGGTGCTGACCCGTGGATTCGATCCCAGCCTTTCGGTGGGGTCGGCCCGGCCAGCCGTATTTCGCAGTTCCACCTACGTGTTTGCTACTCCGGAAGCGGCAGAGCGGGCGTTTGCCATGACTTCGGGGAAGATTCAACCGGGCACTGGCGAACGTCCCGACTTGATTTATTCGCGCATTTCGCACCCCAACGCCGAGATTCTGGAGGACCAGATTGTGCCGCTCGAAGCGGGCGCGCAGGCGGCGGCGGTATTTAATTCCGGCATGGCTGCGATCATGACGGCGTTCTTCACTTTTGGGCGTCATCACGGCAGCATTGTCTACACCACGCCGCTCTACGGCGGCACTACCGGCCTGATTCATCATTTTCTAGGACCCTTCGGGATGCGCGGCATCGCCGTTGCTTCCGGAGATTCCGCGGGGCTCGATGCAGCGATCGCCGCAGCGTCGAACCTGTGCATGGTGTATCTGGAAACTCCCGCCAATCCTACACTAACCATGACGGATATCGAGCGTACCGCCGAAGCCGCAGCGCGCCATCCGGATCGGCCCGTGGTAATGGTGGACAACACGTTTCTGGGCCCCACCTTTCAGCACCCGCTGCAGCTCGGCGCGGACCTAGTGCTTTACTCGGCGACCAAGTACCTATCGGGTTTCAGCGACATGGTGGCCGGCGTCGCGCTGGCGCGCGATCCCGAGATCATTCAAACGCTGCGCAGCCGCCGCGTGATGTTCGGCAACATTCTGCAGCCCGACGAGTGCTGGATGTTGGACGGCCGCCTGCCCACGGTTGCCCTGCGCATGAACCGGCAGAGCAAGAACGCGCAGCGCCTGGCGGAAGCGCTCCACGGGCACAAACACCTGAGCCGCGTCATTTACCCAACGTTGTTTCGCGATCCCGAACAGATGCGAATCTTCCGGAAACAGTGCGCCTTCCCAGGAGGGATTTTTTCCATCGAATTCGAGGGAGGAAAGCCCGCCGCATTCGACTTCCTGCGCCACGTACGGATCGCTCGCAATGCGGTATCACTCGGCGGCGTAGAGACGCTCACCTGCCATCCCAAGACCACCACTCACTCGGGAATGAGCGACGAGGAATTGGCCGAGTCGGGAGTGACCGATGGCCTGGTGCGGGTTTCGGTGGGTATTGAGGATTGGCGCGATCTGCTGGCGGATTTCGAACAGGCTCTGGCGGCCGTGGCATGAGGCTTGGCCGAAGTCGTATTTGCATGTGCAGACGAGTACGACGCCGGTGCCAAAATTGGATATAATCCGCCTGTTGTTTTCTTCGAATCTAGGAGGGCCCGATGTTACCGCCGTGGATCAAACGATCCTTCGAGGTTGCACAAATAGGGACGATGGGTGTCCTGCTTATCCTTTTCGTCTCGCCCGGCACGACCCAGGTAGGATCGCTGAATTGGAATTGGGTCAGTTATGGCGCCGATAGAGCCAACACCCGTTATTCGCCGCTGAATCAGATCGACGCCAGTAATTTCTCGAAGCTGGAACTGGCCTGGACTTTCAGCACAGCGAACTTGGGACCAACGCCCGAGACGAATCTGGAATCAACACCGCTCGAAATCGATGGAGTGCTTTATTCCACGGCTGGGGACCGGCGCGATGTAGTTGCGTTGAACGCCACGACCGGTGAACTCCTGTGGGTCCATCGCGAAGACGAAGGCAAGCGTGCGGAAGTTTCGCCGCGGCGCCTCTCCGGCCGCGGACTGGCCTACTGGGCAGACCACGACGACAAGAGAATCGTCTACTTCACGCAGGGATATCGCATGATCGAGTTGAACGCCAATACCGGCAATCGGATACCGAGCTTTGGCGTGAACGGAGTGGTCGATCTCAAGCAGGATGACGATCAGGAAATCGATCCGCTTAGCAAAGAAATCGGGATCCATGCGACACCGGCGATCGGCAGAGATACGATCGTGGTGGGCGCGGCTCACCGTCCGGGTGGCGTACCCACGAGCAAAACGAATGTCAAGGGGTACGTCCGTGGATACGATGTCCACACCGGCCGGCGTAAGTGGATCTTCCATACTGTCCCCAAGCCGGGCGAGTTTGGATTCGATACGTGGCTGAATGACTCGTGGTCCTACACCGGAAATACAGGTGCGTGGGGAGAGACTTCGATCGACGAGGCTCGCGGACTCGTCTACATCGGCGTCGAGGAGCCCACCGGCGATTTCTATGGGGGACCGCGCCCGGGCAATAACCTTTTTGGCGAAAGCCTGGTAGCGGTAGATCTCGAAACGGGCCAGCGCCGCTGGCACTATCAATATGTTCATCACGGTATTTGGGACCACGACAACCCTTCTCCTCCGATTCTGGCGGATGTCGAGATCAAGGGAAAGCGAGTTCCCGTCGTCGCGCAAGCCAGCAAACAGGCCTTTCTGTACGTTTTCAACCGGGAAAGCGGCAAGCCGATATGGCCGATTGAGGAGCGTCCCGTCGAGAAGGGTGATGTGCCGGGCGAGTGGTATTCGCCCACGCAACCGTTCCCTACGGCCCCTCCCGCCTATGAAAATCAGGGTGTCGATGAGAGTGTGCTGATCGATTTCACGCCTGCGTTGCACAAAGAGGCTCTGGAGATCGTGAAGCACTACAAAATGGGTCCGATCTTTACGCCGCCGGTGGTGAGCAAGGCTGAAGGGCCTTGGGCGACCCTGGTCGCGTCTCTGTCCGGCTCGAACTGGATGGGTGGTTCGATAGACCCGGAAACCGGCATCGTGTATGTCGGCTCGAGCCGGAGTATCCTTGGCATCGGGCTGGTGCCCTCGGGGACGCGTTCCGATGTCGGTTATATTTCCGGGCGTGCGCCCGGTGCGCAGGGATCTTTGAGCGTGGAAGGGCTGCCGCTGGTGAAGCCACCCTATTCCCAGATCTCGGCGATCGACCTCAAGACGGGAACCATTCTGTGGCACGTCGCTCACGGCGATACTCCGGATAACGTCCGCAATCATCCGGCTTTGAAGGGCTTGAATATCCCGCGCACCGGGCACGGCGGCGCGGCCATCACCCTGGTGACGAAGACCCTACTGATTGCTGGGGAGAAGGGTACGATCACCCTACCCGACGGACGTACCGCGGCCATGCTTCGCGCCTACAATAAGGCGACCGGGCGGGATATAGGCGCGCTGTACATGCCGGCGCAGGCCACAGGCGGTCCCATGACCTACATGGTGAATGGCGTTCAATATATCGTGATCGCGGTCGGCGGCAAAATCAACGGCGCTCCGCAGGCGCAGTTTCTGGCATTCCGGTTGCCCAACTCCGAAATTCGCAACTGAGCTGCTCCTGGGCGAAGGCCCTGGCCGCACAAGCTACAAAACCTGGCAAGCATCCGCGAACGGCAGGCGCGGCGGCCGTGGCGGCATTTTCGACCCATCGCCATAGCCGATATTGCAAAGGAAATTGGCCTTCCACCGGCCATCGGGGAAGAACTCGCGGTTGACTTTCTCGGCGTTGAAGCCCGACATGGGGCCGCAATCCAAACCAAGCGCCCGCGCGGCCAGAATCAGGTAACCACCTTGCAGCGTGCCGTTGCGAAATGCAGTCTCTTCGATCAGGGCCGGTTTTCCATCGAGCCCCGAGAGCGCGCTGGGGTTGTTCGTAAGCTGCCGGATGCTTTCGATAAATCGGATATCATAGGCAACAATCACCGTGAGTGGCGCGGTGCGCGTCTTCTCCACGTTGCCGGGGTCAAGAGCCGGCAGTAAACGCTCCTTGGCCGCCGCGGAGGTGAGGAACACGAACCGGGCGGGCAGTGAGTTGCCGCTCGTGGGGCCGAGCGCGGCCAGTTCATAGATCTCTCCGGGAAGCGCCTCAGGCACGCGCTCGGACCGCCACGCCCGATACGTTCTGGCCTTGCGAAACAACTGGTCGAGGGCAGCAGTGGAAATGCTCTCGCGCACGATGGCTGCTTCGTCCTGGCCATTCATAGGCTCGCTTCCACACCCATGCTACCAAGCGAAAACACGCGCTCCGCATTGGTTTGATACAGCTTCTTCTTATCGGCCTCGCTGATGGGCAGGCCATCGGTAACTTTGACCTCTTCGGGAACGAACTGATACGGGTAATCCATGGCGTACAGCACACGGTCCACGCCCAGCACGGACTGCGCATAAAGGATGGGCGGTTCCCAGGCCATGCCGCTGGTGGTTACGCAGACGTTTTCCTTCAGATATTCGCTGGGTTTGCGCTCCAGTTTTTTGACGCCCGGGTAGCGATTCGCGGCCACCATCGCGCGGTGCATGAAATCGATGCGAAAGAGCCAATAGGGCAGCGCTTCGCCCAAGTGGCCCAACACGATTTGCAAGCGAGGAAAGCGATCAAACACGCCGGCCACCACAATGCGCAGCATGTGCAGCGCGGTCTCGACTGCGAAGCCGAAGATTGCGCCATCCAGGCCCCGCTCCAGAAACGGGCCGATCATCGCAGGCGGCGGCGTGTTGGGATGCAGATAAATGGGCACGTTCAGGGCTGCCGCGGCCTCGAAGATCTCCCAGAATTTCGGATTGTCCAGATACTCGCCGCGCGTATGCGAATTGACGATCGCGCCCTTCAGACCCAACCGGCGCACGCCGCGCTCCAGTTCCTTGGCCGCCGCTGCCGGAGTCTGCGGCGCAATGGCAGCCAGGCCCGCGAAACGATCCGGGTGTTTGCGGATTCCATCGGCCAGGTAATCATTACTCAACCCGGCGAGCGAAACGGCGGTGGCGGCGTCGAAGATTTGCACCCCCGGCGAGGTCAGCGAGAGAATCTGCCGGGCGATTCCGGTTTCGTCCATATCGCGCAGGCGGATCTCGCCCAAGTCCGTCATGCGGGACATGACTTGCACCGCGCGCGGGCTTGATCCCAGGTAGAACCCCATCAGGCTGGTGAAACCGGGATCGAGCGATGGCTCCGCCGCAATCAGTTTGCGGTATTGGCCGAGAATTTCCGGAGGCGCGAACGCTTCCTCCGCGGCGATGCGCAGAAAGGGCAGGGAAGAGGGCATAAAACGGGAGCGTAACACGAAGCCGGAGCGCGGGTGGCATACTGTGGTTGTGAATGGCCGGCCGCGCACATGGATCCTCATCGGTCTGATTGCGGCGATCTGCGCCGGAGCGGTGGGTGGTGTCGCCTGGTACCGTTCGCGCGTGCTGACGCCCGCGGCCCTTCTGCGCCGCCTGCCGGTTAGCGGGGCGCTGGTGGTATATCTGGATTTTGACGCGCTGCGCCGCGGCGGGATTCTGAATCGGATCGAAAACTCCCAAATTACGGAAGATCCGGACTACCAGGATTTCGTCCGCAAGACCGATTTCGATTACAAGCGCGACCTGGATATGGCGATACTGGCCTTTGCGCCCACCGGGAAATTCTTGTTGCTGCGCGGCCGGTTTGATTGGAAAAGTTTGCGCGCGTATGCCGGCTCGCAAGGCGGCACGTGCTACCGCGACCTTTGCCGGATGCAAGGCAGCACAGCGGATCGCCGGATTTCGTTTGTCCCCATCCAAACTCACCTCATGGCGCTGGCGGTGAGCGCGGACGATTCGGCGGCGCTGCGTATGCAAGAAAGCGCCCCGGGACCCGTGCCGGACATGCCCAAGAGCCTGCTCACTGCTCCGGTGTGGATGTCCGTGCCCGCAACGCTGCTCCAGTCGGGCGATTTGCCTGAGGGCGCCCGCCCGTTTGCACGCAGTATGGCGCAAGCCGATGCGGTATTTCTCTCCTTTGCTCCCGATGGCCCCCGTCTGGCTGCGAAGCTCGAAGTCCACTGCCGCAGCGGCCAGGCCGCCTCCGACCTCGCATCCCAACTTTCCCGCACCACTGCGTTACTCCGCCAGATGATGGACCGCGATCGCCAGAAAGCCGACCCGGCCGGTTTGAGCGGCATACTCACGCGAGGGACTTTTCGCAGCGAGGGCGCCCGCGTGTTCGGTGATTGGCCGATTGAGCCTGCCTTTTTGGACACCATCTTCGGTGGAAGCTGAGCGTGGGGTCAGGGCTTCGGCCCTGCCGCCGGGCTTCTGCCCGGCGCTCTTGTCATGGCAGCTTCTTCTTCGGATCAAAAATCCGCGCATCCACCGCCACTGACTGATACGCGGCATAATCCGGTGTACTCGCAAAACAGTCACTCAAATCCGCGGCAGCCGCATCGGTCAGAGTCAGCGCGGGCATGTGGAGGATTTCGAATATCGTTTTTCGCAGTCCCGAAAAATCCGTATTGGTGTGCGAGACGTAATTCCGCTTCACCCATGGACCCGCGCACAGCAACACAACGCGGCGCGGATCGATATGATCCAGTCCGGTAGCGGCGGCCTCCGCGACGAATACCACCATTTGATTCCACCACCGGCTCTTCGAGAGAAATTCCAACACCTGTCCCAGGGCGTTGTCATTATCCGCGACAGCGGACTCCGGGTAGGGGTAACCTTTGTCCGGCTGCGCCTCGGAAAGCGAATCGTTGGGCAGGTGGAGATACACGAATTGCGGCAGTTCGGCGCCTGTTTTCGCGAACCGCCGCTCGATCTCCGCGGCAAACTGCGCGGCCCTCTCCGTGTCCGTTAGCTGCGCGTTGGAGGCGTCGTCAAACTTCTCAAACGATATCCCGCGGCTGGCGAACTGCTCCCAAATCGTCGCGGCGGCCTGTTCGGAACTACCGGCCATCCGCGGCGGCTCGATCCAGGATTGCGGGTAACTGCCGAACAGCCGGCGAGGGCCATCGGATTCCAGAGCGGAATCGGCGTAAAAATTGTCGCTGAATGCCCATTGCTGGGCGATGGCGTGATGATTGGGCGTGAGGTTTACCTGTTGCAAGCTGAACTGCGTGCGCCCCCCATCGGCATAGCCTCGGGTTCCCAGATGAGCCAGGATTGGCGCGGCCATTACATTGCCGTTGCGAACACCGATCAGGTCGCCCAACATCTCATCGAATGACCGGCGGCCTTTGACAATCAGCACGACATGACGGATCGCGCTTGGCAAAGCGGGAGCCTCGCGGGGACGCGGCTCAAGCCCGCCGTAGCGCAGCACCGATTGGGTGTCGCCCGCGAGTTCGCTGGCAGAAGGCAATGCATAGATCGATACGGACCCCCCGCGTCCCTCCCGAAAGTCCCTCTGCCGCTCGCCCAACCCACGGCCAATCGATCCCGCGCCCTCTCCGCGCAGGTTGGCGACATACACGGTATCGTGATCGATCGCGACTCGCGTGGGATACCAGCCCGCCGGAATGTGCCCGAGAACCTTTCCCGCAGCCGTGTCGATTACTCCCACCGCATTAATACCCGATTCGGCCACAAGCAGCCACCCGCTCTTGGGATGAAACGCCAGGCCAGAGGGCAGAATACCGCGCAGTTGCTCCCAGCCGGGAATGCGGATGGGAATCTGGGATTCCACGCGGCGCGCGCGTGTGTCGATCACGATAATTGAGTCGCTGGCCGCATCGGCGGCATACGTATGGCCGCCGGCCACAAGAATACTGGTGAGATCATCCTGTCCTATCGGGATGACGGCTTGCACCTTCGCGCTGGCAGGTTCGGACACATCAATCACGGCAATGGATCCCGGACCGGCAGCGTATAGCTCTCGCCGATCCTCGGAAAGCGCCAGCGCGCGCGGAACAAACCCGGTTTGGACCGAACCAATAATCCGCCGCGAGCGTGTATCGGCAATCGCGACGCGCCCGTTGGCCACGTCCGCCACGTAAAGAACGTCCCGTGCCTGGTCCAAGGCGAGATCCGCGGGAGAACTGCCCGCCAGGCCACCCTGGTTTAAATCGATGGTGCGGCGCTGGTCGCCGCTTTCCAGGTCAATCAGGGCCACGCGCCCGGAGTTGCCCTCGGAAACGAACGCGGCATGCTCCCCGGAAAATGCGACACCGGTCGAAATGCCGACGCCGCCCCCGGCTTCCGGTTCCCGGCCCAGGTCAATATTGTGGATCTCCCAAGCAGTTCCCTTTTCTATAACGGTCAGGGAAGCGCCAGCCGTGCTCCCAGTGACCACGGTTTTCCCGGACGGACTCACAGCCAATCCCAACGGGCCTGCTCCGGTAGGGTACTGCGCGCCAGCCGGGACCACGATCCGGCCACCGGGGAGAATCGCCGCTCCCGCCGATATCGACGGAGGACGCACACCCGCCGGAGGCAGGTACATTTGCGCGGCGGCTACGCCGCAACAAACGAAGATGCCCCCTAACGGCCTAATTCGCATGATGCTTCCGTGCACATTTTCCCGCTTACTGTTCGCTTACGCGCTTTTGGGCGGACACGAACTTTTACGCAGTCGGTAAAGATTGCCACCACGAAGCAGCACCAGACCAGAGTAGCAGCGCGCGAGCGGCCACGGCTCACGGTCTATTTGCTTCTACCTTCAGAGGTTACACATCCTGCGCCGTTTTTTAGTGTGGTCACGTATGATTTGGCACGGTAAATGCAAAATTCCGGCGATGAGATATGGACGGATATGGGGTGCAAATGGCCAAGAGCATTTGCTTTCTGTCCGTGGGGTGTCTGTCACGACGGGAAAGCGCGCAGCGAACGCAAAGTCGATGGATCGGGCGCGCACGAAGTACAGCAGGAAGCTGACGCGTTTTCAGGAGGAAATAATGGCAACTAGTCCTTCACAAGTAGCACCACAAAAAGCCTTGGAAGACCCATTAGCGCATCTTCCATGTTCCAGTATCGTGGAATATCGCAAGGGGCAAATGATCTACAATCAGGATCAGCCCTCTACCGCTATTTACCTGGTGATCGATGGCAAGGTCAAGGTTTCTAGATTGGCCGACGACGGTCATCAGGTCGTGGTCGATATCTACCAGCCGGACGAGTTCTTCGGCGAATCGGCGTTCCTCAATCTGCCGCATCGGGCCGAACAGGCCACGGCGCTCGAAAACAGCAAGCTGATGACTTGGACTACTGCGGAAATCGAGGACATCATCATGAAGCGGCCGCGTCTGGCGGTTGCTCTGCTGCAGATTCTGGTGCAGCGCACCATCGATTTCACTCATCGCATCGAGAGCTTCTCGGTGGATAACATTGCCCGGCGGCTGGCCCGTTCGTTGATTCGTTTCTCCGAGCGGCTGGGTTCGCCCGAAACTGATGGATCTACGCGCATGGTGCCGTTCACCCACGAGCTGCTATCCCAATACGTGGGCACCTCGCGTGAAATTGTTACGCACTACATGAACCAGTTCCGCCGCCAGGGATATTTACGCTATTCGCGGAAAGGCATTATCATCTACCGCGATTCTTTCCGTGACTGGCTGCGCCAGAATACGTAAAGCTCCAGGAGACTGCGTAAAGCTCCGCAGGAATCACGGGGACGCGGACGGTATGGGTGCTATTGCACCAGCGTCCGCCCCGTGGTGTACGTGCCCACGGAGTTAGTAATCGACACCTGGACGAAGGTGATGATCGAGGCGTCGCCGGTCACTGGAAAGACTGCTTTCAGCAGGAAGCTTCCGCCGATCGAGCTTGCGAAGTATTGCGTGAACGCGGAAGTGCCATTGGCGGAGATTGTTCCCGGGGGCAGCACGTCGCCGCTCGCATCATAGAAGGTGAAGGCCAGTTGCCCGGCGCTACGTGTATTATCGAAGCCGGTCACCTGCACTTGCACACTTCCTTGTGCGGGAGTCGCCTGGAGCGCGGTAACTCCCACCATGGCGGGCGGGATGACCACGGTTTGCTGACTTGAGCTTTGTTCGCCGGATGAGCCGTTGATTTGCGCCGTAAACGTGATGGCGCCGGCGGTGGTTCCAGTCTGGACGGCAACGCTGCTACCGGAGCTGAACGTGGCCAGCGAGTCTCCGGCGTTGAACGTGAAGGGAACGGATTGCGCTCCCGTGGCGAAGACGACGGCCGGATCGCTCGCGCCCGCAATGGACGGTTGAAACTGCAAGGTCAATGTTCCGCTGCCGGCGGCTGCCGCCGGTGATGAAAAATTTACCCCCACGGTGGCCGGCTGATCGCTCTGCGGCTGGGAGGGTGAGACGATAATCTCCGTTTGCGGGGCGGTTCCTCCTGAGCCTGTTCCGGTTCCCTTGCCTGTGCCGGTGCCCGTGCCTGTTCCCGTAGTCGAGCCGGTGCCGCCGGTTCCCGTTAGAGGATAGGTTGCCGTGCCAATGGTCAGCGTTCCCGTTTCCGTTGTCTCGCCCGCTGGCTGAAATTGCACGCTGAACCCAGCCTGTTTGCCCGGCGCCAAGGTCGCGCCGGAAGGGTTCGGTCCGCTTACGCTGAAACCGCCTCCCGACGCGCTGATAACTGGTACCAGATACGATTGCGAGCAGTTGTTAATCACCGCGAAGGGAAGCGAATCATTCTGGCCAACGGCGACCGAGCCGAAGTTAATGGGCGTTCCATTCAAGCTTTGAGTCCCACTGGAAGTTTGCACCTGGTATGACAGCCCCGGCACGACGTTTATGGTGAGGTAAGTCGAAACGCCATCCGCGCTCAGAATGGCGTCGTTGCTGTTGGCGGGTGTGCAGGTGGCCGGCGCCTGAAAGGTCACCGTGAACGTAGCACTGGCCTGCGGATTCATTTGAAGCGGAAGAGTTGGTCCGTTCGCGAGCGTGTAGCCGCTTCCTTCCACCGTCAACAGCGTGAGAATCGCCGCCGCATTCGACGTGTTCACAACTTCAAACTGCGCGGTAGCGCCGCCGCCGGTCGCTATCGTGGGGAATTGGTACACCGCTTGAATCGGCGACACCGTGCTTCCGTTGACTACCGAAAACGAAAACTGCCCGTAGGCAGCCTGCGCCAGAACGAAGAACGCCGCCGCAACTCCCAAAGGCTTGCTGGCCAGCCTCCAGACCCCAGTCCCCAGCCTCCAGTTCATGGCGCTCCCACCGTAATCGTTGTTGGCGAGCCAATGGTCGGGGTAAGGGCAGACGTAGCGTTGGGAGGCGTCGAGCTGGAGGACGATTGTTTGCCGGTCGTGTGGGTTGCCAGTATGCCCACCGCCGCTGCCGCGCCCACTGCGGCCAAAATGATGACCAGCTTCTTGTGTCCGTGCCCCGGTCCCTGCGCTCTGGAGGGCGGACGCGGACGCGGAACGGCGGTGGCCCGGGAAACCGTGGGCGCAGGCGAACTGGAATCGGCCGAATTATTGGTAGCATCCGCCGTCTCCGCGCTGCCTGCCGGTTTCACCACCGCCGGTTTCGGAGTTGCCTTTTTCGCAACCGCCGGTTTAGAGGCTGCCGGTTTCCCACCCGCCGCTTCCACGATGTATTGATTCGATACCGCCCCAGCCGTGGCCTGTTCTTTCGAGGCGATGATGCGGATCTGGAAACGCCCTGGAACGCGGTTTACCTGCATGGCGCGCAGTACCGCGCGCCCGCGTTCATCGGTGGTCACTACTTCCGTGCGCAGCCCGTTAGTGAAAGTGCCGCTCGGCCCGTCTTCCGGCATGTGAAAACTGACCGCCGCGCCCGCCACGGGCGCCCCCGTTTCATCCGTGACTTCCACCACCAGGGGCCGGTTGGCGCGGGCCCCGGGAGCATAAATTCCTCCCTCGCCCTCAATAACCTGTATTTGTAAAATTGCGACTTGAGCCGTCGCCATGGAGGCAAGCACTACGCCGAGTGCCGCCGCGGCCCAATTTGGTCTCACTCGAGAATATAAACGTCCAATAGCCGCGCAACCACGCGGACTAAGCAGCCTTCCTTACCAACACCGCAGTGATATTATCAGGACCACCGGCCTGATTGGCGGCATCGATCAACCGCCGGCAACTGTCCTCCAGCGACACGCCATCCTGGCCGCCGCGGAGGATGCGCTCCAACTCGGAACTATCGATTACTCCGTGGAGTCCATCGGTGCACAGCAGAACCAGCGCGCGCTTTTTCAGAGGCACCGAGTAATAATTCACGGTCAACGGCAATGCCGCGCCAATAGCCATCGTTAACACATGCCGCATGGGATGGTTGCGCAGGCTGGTTTCATCCAGCCCCAGCGGGCGCCCGACTTCGTTAACCCACGTCTGGTCGTCGGTAATCGCCCGGAAACCATCCTCGTCCAGCAGGTACGCACGGCTATCGCCCACGCTGGCAATATCCAGCTTGTCATCGCCTGCAAGCGCCACCACCAGCGTGGTTCCCATGCCTTCCAGTTCCGGATTCTTTTGCGCGGCTTCGAGGACCCGCTGATTGGCTTCTTCCACCGCCCGCAGCAGCACCTGGGAGTCGCGCCGGCGGGCGCTAGTGACCGAGTTGGCCACCGTTTCCACCGCCAAGCGCGAGGCACACTCCCCCGCTCTAGCCCCACCCATTCCATCGGCCAAGGCATAAAGCCCAATCTCCGGGCGGATGAGGCAGTAATCTTCGTTATTCACCCGGACAAACCCTCGATCAGACAAGGCGAACGATTCCAGCATTTTGTCCATGCCCAAATTAACACGATCGCCCCAAGGTAAAATAGTGGCATCCCGCCGGAATGCTCTCGAAACGTATTCGCCTCGCGCTCGAAATGATTAAATTCGAGCATTCGGTATTCGCCCTTCCCTTCGCTTTTACCGGGGCGCTGCTGGCCATTCGGCAAGGCGGCGACAACTTCCGCATGATGGGATGGAAACTGCTGTGGATCGCCGTCGCCATGGTGGGCGCGCGCTCTGCTGCCATGGCCTTCAACCGCCTGGTGGATGCGGAAATCGATCGCCGCAACCCCCGCACGCGCCTGCGCCATCTCCCCGCGGGCTTGCTGAGCCGCGCCTTCGCCTGGGGGTTTGTGGTGGTCTCCTGCGTGGTCTTTCTTCTGGCCGCCGCCGCCTTGAATTCCTTGTGTTTACGGCTCGCACCGCTGGCCTTGGCGACGGTTTTCTTTTACTCCTTTACCAAGCGATTTACGTCTTTTTCCCATTTGATTCTGGGCTTCTGCCTGGGCATCGCTCCAGCCGCGGCGTGGATCGCCGTCCGCGGTTCGCTCGATCCGCGCATCCTATGGTTAACCGCGGCAGTCACATTTTGGACCGCCGGCTTCGACATCATTTACTCTTGCCAGGATTATGACTTCGACGGCACCGAGGGCCTGTTCAGCATCCCGCGCCGCATCGGCATCGCGGGCGCGCTAGTGGTCGCGCGGGGCCTCCACGGGCTCATGGTACTCTGTCTTCTCGCCCTGGTACGGGGATTGCACTTAGGCGTACTGGCACTAGCCGGCATCGCGGCCATCGTGGGCCTGCTCATTTACGAGCACAGCCTGGTAAAGCCCCACGATTTCTCCCGCG
>JASIAM010000104.1 GCA_030041985.1 Bryobacteraceae bacterium
GTGCTGGGGCGCTTCCTCAATATGGGGGTCGAACCCTACAACTTTATTTCTTCGCTGAACTGCATCCTGGCGCAGCGCCTGGTGCGCGTGATTTGCGACTACTGCAAGAAGCCGGTGCAGTATCCCGACGCGCTGCTGGTAGAAAGTGGACTCAATCCGCAGGAATGGCGCGACGTGCCGTTATATGAAGGAGCGGGCTGCTTCGAGTGCGGCGGAACGGGTTTCCGCGGCCGGTCGGCGATTCACGAGCTGCTGGACCTTACCGACCGCATTCGCGAAATGATTCTGGACCGCCGCTTGACCTCCGAAATCAAGCGCCTGGCGCGCGAAGAAGGCATGACCTTCCTGCGTGATTCGGCGGTAGCCAAAATGCGGGCAGGGGTAACCACCCTGCGGGAAATTAACAAGGTGACGTTCATTGAAGGATAAAACCAGGGACTGGGGATTAGGGACTAGGGACGGGGAGTTTCTTCCACCATCCAGTCCCCAATCCCTAGTCCCCAGCCCCCGATTTCTATGCTAGACGCGCTCAAACGCCTCGTCCAAGAGCCGCTCCCCGCCATGGCCTTCGAAATTTCCGAGAGTGGGATTGCCGCAGCGCGCCTGGGTCCCAACGGCGCGGCCGAGTTCCGCCCGCTCAAACCGGGCGTGTTGTCGGTTTCGCCGCTGCGGGAAAACATCATCGACGCCGGTGAATTTGCCGAGACGGTGCGCGCTCTGTGGATGGCCCACGGGTCGCGCAAACGCCGCGATGTGGCCGTGATCCTGCCCGACTACGCTACCCGTATCGCGGTGTTGGATTTCGACCAGTTCCCCTCCGACGCTAAAGATCAGGCGTCGCTGGTCCGCTTCCGGCTGAAGCGCAGCGTGCCGTACGATGTGGAAGGGGCGGTGCTCAGCTTCTGGGCACAGACTGGCCCCGATAAGAAGTGCGATGTGCTTACGGTTCTGGCGCCGCTCGAAATCGTGGCCCGTTACGAAGCGCCTTTCCGGGCGGCGGGCATGAACCCCGGCCTGATTACCACGTCCACGCTGGCAGCTCTGGAGCTGGCGCCGGCGGAAGGCCTGAGCGTGCTGGCCAAGCTTACAGGCCGTGTGTTGACCGTGGTGGTACGCGAGAAGAGCATCGTGAAGCTGGTCCGCTGCGTAGAGGTAGCCTCTCAGGAATTCGACGACATCGCCGCCGTGTTGCTGCCCACCTTCGTTTACGTGGAAGACAATCTGGGGAAGGCAGCGGACAGCCTGCTCCTCTGCGGATTTGGCGCGCAACTCGACGCCGTTCAGCGCCGTTTGCAAAACGAGCTGGGCCTGGCCGTGGAACCTCTGCGCTCCCCCCTGGGAACAGCCGGCGAAAACAATGCAGGACTGCTAGGCTACCTGCATTCGGCTTCGAGGAACTGACCTCCCATGAAAATCCCCATCAATCTAGCCAGCCAGCCCTTCCGCCGCGACCGCGCCATGGTGGCCGCTTCCATTGCCGTTTCCGTCCTGCTCGTCGCCACTCTCGGAGCGCTGGTTTCGCTCGTTCTGCTTGACCGCGCCCAGCTTGCCGACGTTCGCAGCGATCTCAATCGCCTCAACCGGCAAATTCGCACGGTCAACGCCGAGCAGGCCAAGCTGGATGCGGTGCTGCGCAGGCCCGAAAACACCGAGGTGCTGGAGCGCAGTGTGCTCCTCAATCAAATCCTCTATCGCAAGGGAATCAGTTGGACCAAAATTCTCGAAGATCTCGGCGCTACGGTGCCTTACAGCGTTCAGATCATCAATATCCGCCCGTTCGTAAACAAAGACAATAAGATCACGCTGGATATGCAGGTGGCCGCCCAGACCGAGGGGGCGATTATCGATTTTCTAAAAGCGCTGGAATCGTCGTCCCTGTTTGAGGAGGCCTCCGCGCCCACCCAAATGGCGCCCACCCAAACCGAACCGCTGTTTCGCAGCCGTGTGCTGGTGAATTATGCTCAGAAGCTTTAGGCCCGCGCTTCCCAAGCGGATCAACCTGTTGTTGGTCAAAGATCCGCGCGTGCTCATGCGCGCCATCATCGGTATTCTGCTCGCCGCCAACCTGGTCGCGGCCGTGATGGCTTTCAAGCCGTTCGGCGGTTCCGCGGACGATTTGCGGCACGAAGAGTCCGCTGCATCGCGCCAGCTTGCCCAACTTCAGGCCCGCGTGGCGAGCACCCGCAAGCTGGTGGGCAAAGTCGAACTGGCCCGGCGCGAGGGCGACGACTTTCTAGCCAAGTATTTTTCCGATCGGCGCACCACCTATTCCACTCTGTTTGAAGAACTCGATAAAGCCGAACAGGCCGCCGGCGTCAAACTGCGCAACGATAACCTGGAGTTGAACGCCATCGAAGGCAGCGATACGCTGCAAATGATGTCGCTGACCGTGGGCTACGAAGGCGATTACGCGAGCCTCGAAAAATTTGTCAATCTGCTGGATAAATCGCCCCGTTTTCTCATCATCGAAAGCATGCAGGCAGCGCCCCAGCAGAACAGCCAGTTGCTCACAGTAAGCCTCAAACTCGATGCCTTCGTTAAAGAACCGCCGGGCACGGCAGGACCTCCCGCCTTATGAAGCTCGGCGCCAATGAACCGAAAAAAGTAGTCTTGCTCGCCGCTTTGGTAGTGTTGGTGGGCTACTCGGTGTACAGCAATCTGCTCTCCGGCCCGTCGATTCCGGCCACCCGGACCGCGCCGCTCCCCACGGCGGCCGACAACACGGCGATCTCGCTTGCCCCAGCCGATGGCGGCCCGGCCACTTCTCCCCGAGTGGCCGCAAGCCGCGGCCGGAGTGACGACTTCCACCCGGTCCTGCGCTCCAAACGGCCCGAAGACCGGCCCGATACCAGCAAGATCGATCCTACTCTGCGCCTCGATCTGCTCACCAAATTGCAGGATGTCGCCCTTCCCACCGGTGGCCGGAACCCTTTCAAAATGGGACAGCCGCCTCCCCCGAAGGCCGAACCTCTCAAGGGACCTGAGCCAATCGTCCCTTTGAAACCGAAGTTGGCGGAAGCGAAGGCGCCTCCACCGCCTCCGGGTCCACCGCAGCCTCCGCCCATCACTTTGAAGTATTTCGGCTTCACCTCGGGGGCCGGCGCCAGCGCGAAAAAGGCCTTCTTTTTGGATGGTGATGATATCCTGATCGCCAGGGAAGGAGACACGCTTAAGAAGCGCTACCGCGTGGTGCGCATCAGCGTTACCTCCGTAGTGATGGAGGATATGGACTCCAAACGCCAGCAAACCATCCCCTTGACGGAGGAAGTCGGATGAACCCCAGGCGCCTACACCGCAAAAGTCTCTCTCCTGTCCTCTATGTGGATCTCTCCGCCCGGCTCGCTTCCCCGCCCCAGTCCCCGCATCGCCCGCAATCCGGTTTTGCCCTGCTGCTAGTCTTCCTGATGGCAGCCATGCTGGCTCTTTCACTCTATTTGCAGATTCCGCGCGTGGCATTTCAGGCCCAACGGCAAAAAGAGCAGTTGCTGATTGAGCGCGGCGAGCAGTACCAGCGCGCCATCCAGCTCTTCGTTCGGGTCAATGGCCGGTATCCCGCCAAAATTGAGGACCTCGAGAATTACAACAACCGCCGGTTCCTGCGCCACAAATTTGTCGATCCCATGACCGGTAAAGCGGAATGGCGTTTGATCCACGTCAATGCCGCTGGCGTGTTTTACGATTCGATCGCCAACAAAAATAAAGATAAGAACAAGGACTCGGCCTCGCAAAACACGTTCGTGGGCGAACAGGCATTTCTGAACACGGAAGACACTCAGGGCAAACAAAGTGTGAACGCGGCCACACGGCGGCGGGAGAGCGAAGGCGGAGCGGCGCCGGTGGATGCTAACGGTCAACCTCTGTTTGGCGCCCCTCCGCCCGGCGCGGCAGTCAATGGAACGGCGCTTCCTCCGGTTCCCAATGCGCTCGATTCCGCTAGTGCCGGCCAACTCAACGGCCAGCCCGCACCCCCGGGCGGCCTCCCCGGTCAGCCGAATCCGCAGGTCCCCAACCAGATCCCGCAGCAGTTGGTTCCCGGAATGCCGGTTCTGCCGGGCCAATTGCAAGCGGCCAATCCCAATCAACCCAATTCGCCCGGCCAGCCGCCAGCGCCATTTCCTGGTGCGCCGCAACAGCCGGGTCAGCCGCAGCAGGGCGGCATCCCGCAGCCTGGCTTGCAACCGGGCTTTCCGCAACAGGCTGGTGGCATTGTGCAACAGCCTGGCGGCTTCGTGCCACAGCCTGGCGGCTTTCCGCAACCCGGCAACCAATCCAACTCGGCCAACCAGGCTGGCGCCTCCGCTTCGTCTTTTGTGGGTGGTGGCTCTTCATTTGTGGGCAGCAGCTCATCATTCGTGGGGGGCGATAGTTTCGTCGGTTCCAGTTCGGCCGGTTCCACATCCACGCCCACCGGTTCGAATCCGTTTTCCCCAACCAATACCTCCCAGCCCAACAACTTCCAATCCAACAGTTTCCAATCAAACCAGCCCAACTCTTACCAGCCGAATCAACCATATCAGCCACCCACACAGCCCAACCAGCCCACTTCGGCATCGGCCGCGGCGGCTGGTTTCCAGCAGAATCCGGCAGCGCAAGGCGCAGCGGCTAACATGATCAACAATATCCTCACCAGTCCGCGTCCCGGAGGCTTTCCCGGCGCCCAGGGTAGCCAAGGCGGCCAGTCCACCACCGGAGGTTCCACCACCGCTGGCGCCACTTCGGGTCCTGGGGGAGCCCAGATCGGAGCGGGGATCGCCGGTGTTGCCAGCACTGCGGAGACCCCGGCCATCATGGTTTACAACGACCAGAAAAATTACAACGAGTGGGAATTCATTTTCGATGTCACCAAGCAAAAACAGCAGGCCAATCCTAATGGAGGAGTTCCCGGAACGCCTGCTCAAGCCATAGGCTCCCCGGCGGGACCCGCGGCGCAGACAGCACCCGGTGGCTTGCCCGGCGGCCTGAGTTTTGGTTCACAACCCGGTGGAACGTCGTCGCCTTTCGGCGCATCAGCAGGAAGCACGCTAGGAAGTTCGTCCCCATCAGGTCCCGGCACGGCCACGAGCGACTCCGGAACGAGCGGCCCGAATCAGCCAGGAGCTCCCGGCCAGCAACAACAGCAGCAGTCGCCCATACCGCCCGGCTTCCGTTTCGGCCGGCCCTAGCCGCGTGTGCGGCGATTAAGAGCCATGCGGCGCCCTCCTGGCGCGCCGCTCCCGCTCCGCAGCCCGCACTTCCGCTTCACTCATTCCGAAATAGTGTCCCACCTCATGCCAGATGGTATCTTCCACCAGTTGCGACAGATGCTCGGGGCTGCGCGCCAGGCGTTCGTGCGGCCCTTGAAAAATGGTGATCCGGTCGGGCATCGCAAAAGGCTCAAAGACACTGCGCAGCGTCAGCGGCCGCCCTTCATACAGCCCGAGCAGCGTGCCCTGGCGCGGCACACCACCGCGCCGAAGCTGCGCCGGACTCGGTTCTGGCTCCACCAGAATGGCCACATTTTTCAGCCGCCGGCGAAAACGGCCGGGAATGCGCGCGTATGCCTGCGCCACCAGCCGGTCAAATGCGGCGTTATCCATGCCCGCTTCGATGCCTGCTGCTATTCTACTGTCTGCGGAATATGGCACAGCGCCGCGTGGTGGTGGCGATTGACGGGCCGGCCGGAGCCGGCAAGAGTTCGGTGGCCAAGCGATTGGCCCAGCGGCTCGGATTCACCTATTTGGATACCGGTGCGATGTATCGTGCGGTAGCGCTTTGGGCTCTGCGCCAGGGAATCGAAACCAGCGACCGGCACCGTATGGAGCAACTGGCGCTAGCCGCCGATATACAACTACAGGATGGGAAGATCTTTTTGAACGGAGAGGATGTCAGCGACACAATTCGCACCGCCGAAGTATCCGGCGGGGCCTCCCAAGGGGCGGCGATTCCCGGAGTGCGGCGAGCCATGGTGGCCAAACAGCGTGCCATCGCGGAGCGGACGAGCGTTGTCATGGAGGGCCGCGACATCGGAACGGTAGTGTTTCCCGACGCGGATATCAAAATTTATCTGGACGCCAATCCCGAAGAACGGGTGCGCCGGCGCCTGCACGAAGAATACAGCAAAGGTCTCACGCCGGATGCCGCAGCAGTCTCCCAACAGATGGAAGAGCGCGACCGCCGCGATTCTACGCGTTCCGATTCTCCCCTGGTGCAGGCTCCGGACGCCGTGTATCTCGATACCACCCGGCTGAACCTGGAAGAAGTGGAGGAAGCTATTTTGAAGATCGTGCGGGCGCGCATTACGAACGGGAAGGTGCTCAATTGAACGACCTGCTGGTGATGAAATTCGGCGGCACAAGCGTCGGCTCGGCGGAACGTATGCGGCGAACGGCTGAACTGGCCGCGGAGCAAAGCCGGAAACGTCCAGTGGTGATCGTAGTCTCGGCCATGTCCAAAATTACCGATCTGCTGCTCGATACCATGCGCCACGCCGAAGCCGGGGACCGCGCGGGCATGGAAACCAATCTGGCGGCGTTGCACTCGCGCCACGAAGATGCCTGCCGGGAGCTGCTGCCGGAGACGCGGCAAGCCGCGGTGATGGCGGCGATTCGCGGCATCATTGCGGAATTCGAGCGCATTGCCAATGGCATGGCCATGCTGAACGAACGGCCGCCCCGTTCGGTGGATGAAGCGGTGGCAGCGGGAGAGCGGCTTTCGGCACTGCTGATTTCGGAGTGCCTGAACGCGGAAGGCACACCGGCCGCAGCGGTGAACGCCTGGGACGTGGTGGTTACCGATGCCGTATTCGGCAACGCCTCGCCCCTGATGGAGCCGACCCGCGAGAAGGCGCAGGCCCGGTTATTCTCGCTCCTCGAGAAGGGCCTGGTGCCCGTGGTTACTGGCTTCAACGGCGCCACGGCAGATGGCCGGCCGACAACTCTGGGCCGCGGCGGTTCCGATTTTTCCGCGTCCATTCTGGCGGCTGCGCTCGACGCTTGCGAACTCTGGATCTGGACCGACGTTGATGGCATCATGAGCGCCGACCCGCGCCTGGTTCCCGACGTGGTGGTGTTGGATGAGGTCACCTATGCCGAAGCGGCCGAGCTCGCCTATAACGGCGCCAAGGTGCTCCACCCGCGGACGCTTGCGCCTCTGGCCGAAAAGCGTATTCCCGTGTGGAGCAAGAACAGCTTCGCGCCGCAAAAGCGCGGCACACGCATCATGCCCGCCATCACGGCGCCCAATGGCGCCCGCGCCGTCACCTCCATGGCGAATGTCACGCTCGTGGCGCTTGAACCGGCGAGCGCGGAATTGAGCGGCGTTCAGGTAATGGCGCGCGCCCTCGATGCCATCGCGCGGGCCAACGTGGAAATCATGGCGCTCTCCAGCTCCAGCTACCGCCAGAGCTTCTGTTTTCTAGTGCGCAAAGAAGAGCTGGAGCGCACCCTGCAGGCGCTCGAATCGGGCCTGGCGCTGGAGCTGGCGCACGGCTACGTGCATCCCATTCATGTCAACGATGAGGTGGGGCTGCTGGCCGTAGTGGGCGAAGGCATGCAAGGCAAGCCTGGTCTCGCGGGACGCATTTTCACCGCGATTTCCCGCGAAGAAGTCAACATCATCGCTATCGCGCAAGGCTCGAGCGAACTGACGATTGCCATCGTAGTTCACCGGGACGGCTTGGAAAAAGCGGTGCGCGCGGTGCACCACGAATGCGGAATGGGCCACTAACTATAAATCGCAGCGATCCGGCCTCTCTAAACGCAGGCTCGGGCAACTACCGGATGAAACTTCTGCGATCCCTCATTCTCCGTCCGCTCCGCCGCGACCTTGTGCGCACGCTGCTTACGGTCGCCGCCATGGCCCTGGGGGTCGCCGTGGTAGTGGCAATCGATCTCGCGGGCGATGCCGCCACCGGCTCCTTCCGATCCTCAATGGCCACTTTGACGGGTAAGACCGATCTGGAAATCCGCGCCAATGGCGGCATCGACGAAACCTGGATGGGCCGCCTCACTTCATTGCCCTTTGACGTTTCCTTCTCGCCGGTCATGGAAGCGCGCGTGACCGTAGCAGGCGCCGGGGCGGTCTCCCTGTTCGGGTTCGATCTTGCGGCCGCTCCTGAAAATAGCGCGGTCATTTCCCAAGCGTTGGCGAAACGGCTGGGCATCCACATCGGCCAACCGCTCCTATTGCCCTTCGGCCGCTACACAGTGGCGCACCTTGCCGATGCGGGCCCCGCTGAATTCATCGCCATCGATCTGGCCGCTATGCAGAAGGCTCTCGGGCGTTACGGCAAGCTCGACCGGATCGATGTAACGGTGGGCAGCAGCGAGAATTTCGCCACCGTCGAGCGCGCCATCCGCCGTCTGTTGCCGCCGGCCTACCTCATTGAAAAGCCGGGCATGCGCAACGAAGAGAACCAGCGCATGCTGCGCGCCTTTCGCTGGAACCTGCGCGTGCTCAGTTATATTTCGCTGGTGGTGGGCGCGTTTCTCATCTACAACACCATCTCCACCAGCGTAGTTCGCCGCCGCGCGGAAATCGGAATCCTGCGGGCGCTGGGTGCAGGCCGCGCTACCATCCTGGCCCTGTTTCTGGTGGAGGCTCTTCTGCTGGGTCTTGCGGGCGCGGCGCTCGGGATCGCTTTGGGCCGTTTGCTGGCATCGTCCGTCGTCGGACTGATCTCTCTCACCATCAACGCGCTCTACACCACCAGCCGTCCTACACCGATCGAACTCCCCGCGGCCGAAATTTGGACCGGCCTTCTGGCGGGCACTGCGACTGCTCTCGTTTCAGCCCTGGCGCCAGCGCGCGAGGCCATGAATGTGC
The DNA here is from genome assembly GCA_030041985.1 of Bryobacteraceae bacterium. Taxonomy (GTDB): domain Bacteria; phylum Acidobacteriota; class Terriglobia; order Bryobacterales; family Bryobacteraceae; genus PSRJ01. The sequence goes on from JASIAM010000104.1 coordinate 8,803, forward strand.
CGCCCACCGAGGCCATGAGCCGCGGCGCTCGCGATCATCAGGTGCGCGTTCATTGGCCGCGCTATCTGGCGTGGGCGATGGCACTCGCGGTTCTGGCCGGCGCGGCTTCGCAAGCCAAACCGCCCAATGGGGCTCCGGTTGGAGGGTACGTGGCAGCCCTTCTGGCGGTCGGAGCTGCAGCCTTGGCCGCGCCTGCCATTGTGCTCGCCGTGAACCGGGTTGCCGGGTTCGTGCTCCGCGAGAGAGCAGACAGTCTGCTGGCCGGCCGCAGTCTCGCCGGCTCGCTCGCGCGTACCTCGGTGATTGTTGCAGCGCTTTCGACTGCCATTGCCATGATGGCCAGCGTCGCTATTATGGTCGGCAGCTTCCGGGAGACCGTAACCCTCTGGCTCGATACCCAGCTTCGCGCCGACCTTTATATTTCGCCCGCTGGCGAAGCTGCCGCGGCCTCTTTCCCCTCGCTTCCGCAGGGTTTGCCTGCCATGCTCGCGTCCGTCCCCGGTGTGGCTGCGGTCGATACGTTACACGCGCTGGAATTTCATTTTCACGGTGAGCGCGCGACGCTCGGCGGGGCGAATCTCGATATTGTGCGCCGCTATGGCCGCCTGCGTTTTCTGCCGGGCGAGGACCGCGACGCGATTCTCCGCTCGCTCCCCGGTAACGACCGCGCCATTGTCAGCGAGCCGTTCGCCAACAAGCACGGCATTCACCCCGGCGGCCGGATCAGCCTGCCACTAGGCCCCCGCAACGTTACTGTTACCGTCGCCGGCGTCTACTACGAATATTCGAGCAGCCAGGGTTTCGTTCTGCTCGATCGTTCTACGCTCCTTCATTACCTGCCCGGACAGCCAGTCACCAACGCCGCCGTGTACCTAAAACCCGGCGCGGATGCCGATCGCGTGCGCCGCGCAATTGAGCTAAAAACGGCCTCGCTCAACGTGAACGTGGCGCCGAACCGCGAATTGCGTCACAATGCCATCGTCATCTTTGACCGCACTTTCGCTATCACTTGGGGACTGGAGGCGGTGGCGATCGTGGTGGCCATGCTGGGCGCAGCGAACTCGCTGCTGGCGGTCGTGCTGGACCGCCGCCGCGAATTGGGCCTGCTGCGCTACCTGGGTGCATCCCCTGCGCAAATCCGAAACATGATCCTGGTGGAAGCAGCCTTTCTGGGGCTGCTCGCCACCGCGATCGGGTTGGCGCTGGGATTCGCCCTTTCGCTACTATTGATATTTGTAGTCAACAAGCAGAGCTTCGGCTGGACCATTCAATTTCATCCCCCGGCCGGCCTGCTCGCCGGTGCGCTGCTGCTGGTCTGGTGCGTCACCGTGGCAGCCGGCCTGTATCCGGCGCGCGTGGCGGCGGGCCTTAACCCGATCGACGTGATACACGAGGAGTGATGAAAAGAGTTATCAGTTGTCAGTTGTCAGTTATCAGTTGTCAGTTAGCGGCCCCAAGGGGCCGGGCTTCCGCCCGGCTAGCTGATAGCTGACCGCTACTATGCTCGAAACCCAAACCATCGCCGTGCTGCAGGAAGCGCTCCAGGAGTTGGATTGCCGTTTCGCTCATCTTCCCCCAGTCCCCAATCCCCAGCCCCCACCCCCTGGTTCCGAGGCAGCAGTTTCTTCCGTGCTCCACGAAGTCGCTTCCCGTCTTGGCGACAATTTCCCCTACTTCCATCCGCTCTATGCCGGGCAGATGCTGAAACCGCCGCATCCGGTCGCGCGGGCCGCTTATGCGCTCGCTACCTGGATCAATCCCAACAACCATGCGCTCGATGGTGGCCGCGCCAGCACCGCCATGGAACGTGAAGCCGTATCACAGATCGCCCGGATGTTCGGATGGGAGGAGCACCTCGGCCATCTCACAGGCGGCGGCACCATGGCCAGCCTGGAAGCCCTCTGGGTGGCCGGCCAACTGCGGCCTGGCAAGAAAATCGTGGCCTCGTCGCAGTCGCATTACACCCACGAACGCATCAGCGGGGTGTTGCGCTTGCCCTTCGAGAAAGTCCCCACAGATCAGCGCGGCCGCATGGACCTCGCGGCGCTTGAGAGCATGCTGGCCGCAGGCGATACCGGCTGCGTGGTTGCCACCATGGGCGCCACCGCCACTGGTTCGGTCGATCCTCTACCGGAAATCCTCGCACTGCGTAGCCGTTACCATTTCCGCCTGCACATTGACGCAGCGTATGGAGGCTATTTCACGCTTGCCGCCAATCTCGCACCGGAAACGCGCGCCGCGTTCGACTGCATTCGCGAAGCCGACTCCATCGTGGTCGATCCCCACAAACATGGCCTCCAGCCCTATGGCTGCGGGTGTGTGTTGTTCCGCGATTCGGCCGTAGGCTCGCTCTACAAGCACGATTCGCCGGCAACCTATTTTTCCTCGCGCGACTTGCACTTGGGCGAAATCTCTCTTGAATGCTCGCGTCCGGGCGCCGCGGCCGTTGCCTTATGGGCCACCATGCGCCTTCTGCCGCTTATCCGTGGAGGCGAATTCGCCCAGGGCCTCGAGGCCTGCCGCCGTGCCGCGCTCGAGCTGCACAGCAGGCTCTCCGCCGATCCACGCTTCCTCGTGCCGTTTATTCCCCAACTCGATATCGTGGTGTGGGCGCCCAAATCCCAATCCGCCGAACGCATCTTCGAACAGGCCGCCCGCCGCAACCTTCACCTTGCCCTGGCGCGCCTCCCGGGATCCTTCTTCGGGTTGCCGGACGAGGAAGTGCTCGCGCTCCGTTCCGTGCTGATGAAACCCGAACACGAACAGTGGATCGGCCGCATCTGGGAAATACTGGACGCGGCGAGCGCCTGATCTCGCAATGCTATGCTCGAAGGAGGAAGAGGCAAGCCATGCCGTATGTCCCCAGAGGAGTTAAGCAACCTGCTGCCAATGGAAGCGGCCAATAACTGGACCCACAAGAGCCAGCGCCACCGCTTCGCGCGGTTGTTATCAGTTGTCAGTTCCGTCGAAGCGGGCTGAAAACTGAGGACTGAGAACTGACGACTGGAAACGACATGAATTCCTCCAACGCCTCCATCCGCAATATCGCCATCATCGCCCACGTGGACCACGGCAAGACTACGCTTGTGGATGGCATGCTCAATCAGAGCGGCATCTTCCGCGAGAATGAAGCGCACGTGGAGCGCGTGATGGACTCTAATGAACTGGAGCGCGAGCGCGGCATCACCATCCTCTCCAAAATCACCGGCGTGCGCTACCAGGGCGTCAAAATCAATATCGTGGACACACCAGGCCACAGCGATTTTGGCGGCGAAGTCGAACGCGCGCTCAAGATCGTCGATGGCGTCATGCTGCTTGTGGACGCGAGCGAGGGGCCTCTGCCGCAAACCCGTTATGTCCTCATGAAGGCCCTGGAAGCCAAACTGCCGCCGATCATTGTCATTAACAAAATCGACCGCTCTGATGCGCGCGTTCCCGAAGTGCTGAACGAGATCTACGACCTGTTTATCGATCTCGATGCCACCGAGGATCAGCTCGACTTCCCGGTCCTATACACCATCGCCAAGACCGGCGTGGCCAAGCGTTCGCTCGACGATCCTTCAAGTGACTTACGCCCGCTCTTCGATGCTATTGTCCAGCACATCCCCTGTCCCGGCGGCAATGCCGATGGCGTGCTGCAGATGCTGGTAGCGAATCTCGATTATTCGGACTATCTGGGACGCATGGCCATCGGCCGCGTCTTTTCCGGCACGCTGCGCCACGGTGATGACGTAAGCATCGCCAAGCGCGATGGCAGCTTCCATACCACGCGCATCACCAAGCTATATTCTTTCGAAGGTCTCAAGCGCGTAGATGAAACGATCGGGAGGCCCGGCGACATTCTGGCTATCGCCGGCGTCGAAGGTATTACTATCGGCGAAACTGTCACTAGTGTCGATGACCCCGACCCCCTTCCGCAAATCCAGATCGATGAGCCCACCATCTCGATGACCTTCACCGTGAACAACTCACCCTTCGCCGGGCGTGAAGGCCAATGGGTCACTTCGCGGAATCTGCGCGAACGCCTGGATAAGGAGTTGCTCACCAATGTTTCCATCCGCGTGGAAGAGCTTACGCCTGACACGTTCAAAGTGATGGGCCGCGGCGAGCTGCAGCTTTCCATTCTGATAGAAATGATGCGCCGCGAAGGCTACGAAGTGGCCGTCGGCAAGCCGGAAATTCTCACGCGCCGCGTCGACGGAACCCTGCAAGAGCCGCTCGAACTGCTGGTGATCGACTGTCCCGAGACATTTCTCGGCGTGGTCATCGAAAAGCTCGGCTCGCGTAAAGGCAAGATGATCAAAATGGTGAACCACGGCTCGGGCCGGGTGCGCCTCGACTTCCATGTGCCCTCCCGCGGCCTGATCGGGCTGCGCAGCGAAGTGCTCACCGATACGCGCGGTACGGCCATCACGAATTCCCTCTTCCACGGCTATATCGAATGGCAGGGTGACCTCCCCACGCGCCCGACCGGCTCGCTGGTAGCCGACCGCCCCGGTAAAGCCACAGCCTACGCCATCTGGAACCTGCAGGAGCGCGGCGAGATCTTCATTACTCCCGGAACAGAAGTCTACGAAGGCATGATCATCGGTGAAAACGCGCGTGAAGCCGATCTCGACGTGAACATCGTGAAGGAAAAGAAGCTCACCAACATGCGCGCCTCAACCGCGGATGAAGCCATTCGCCTGGTGCCTCCGCGCATCCCCAACCTGGAGCAGGCCCTGGAGTTCATCCGCGACGACGAATCCGTCGAGATCACCCCGCAGTCGATCCGGCTGCGGAAGAAAGTGCTAAAAGCGAATAAGCGCTAACCGTGGGCTGGCACCGGGCGGCGGCGGGATGAGAAATTAAAGCCTATGACATCATCCAAGTCCCTCGGCGTTGACCGCGGGCGCAGGTTTCCCGGATAGTTTCTTTGGATAGCTCGCCGCGATCAGCCCCGCTACCGCCAAAAAAGCGCATAGCCACGGAAACCAGTCTCCGTGCCTGGTGTAGAACGTTTGCTCCGCGATGTAATTGAAGCCGGTGTAAGAGGTCGCTTGCGTGTAGAGAGGCAGTGTGCCGCGCACGCGGCCGGCCGGATCGATGGTGCCCGTAATGCCGTCATTGGTGGAGCGCAGAATCCAGCGGTTATTCTCCGCGGCGCGCATGCGCACGATCGTCAAGTGCTGCTGGCGGGCGGCGCTGTTGCCGAACCAGCCATCGTTAGAGATGTTGAACAGCACTTCTGCGCCGCTGCGCGCGAACTGGCGCACAAAGTTCGGAAACACCGATTCGTAGCAGATGAAGGTGCCGATTTTATGCTGACCGGCCGAAGAGACAACTACCTGATGGCCGGGTGAAAAATCGCCGACCTCAGTGGAGATTTTGTTGGCAAAACCGAAAGGCCAGGGGACAAATTCGCCGAACGGGACCAGGTTGACCTTGTCATAGCGGCTGATGGGGATGCCCTCAGGCGAAATCAGCGTGGCGGAGTTATAGAGCCGGCCATCGGGATCGTGGGCTACATCGCCGATCAGTAAGTACGCGTGGGTCGTGCGGGCCAGAGTATCCATCTGCTTGCGATACCGCTGGTCATCGTAATAATAGAAGGGCGCGGGAATTTCGGGCCATACGGCGATGACAGGCGGTTTCGAGGCTTCGATCCGCTCGCTTCGCTCAGTGAGCGCGGCAAGCTGGTCTTCCTCGCGATGCACCGATTCCTCGGTCCATTGCTCGGTCTCGGAAACGTTCGGCTGTAACAACACTGCAGTATTTTGGCCGCGCAGCGGAGGCGGCATGGGAGGCAAGAAGGCGAGGAAGGGCAGCACCAGGAGCCATAGCAGCTCGGGACGCGGCCTGCGCAGTGCGGCCAACGCCAGGCCGGTGGCCATCATCATGAACAGGAACGAGAGACCCCACACGCCGGTGATGGGCGCGAGACGCAGGGGCACACCCATTTCGATGCCCGCGTTTCCTAAAGCTAGCCACGCGAAACCGAGCGATCCGTGAGTCGCTTCGATTGCCACCCAGAGAGCCGCTACCGCAGGCACTGCCCACCAGCGGCGCATCAGGATGCCGGCCAGCAGGGTGAATACGGCGAGATGCAGCCCCTTCACCACAGCGAACAATAACAGCAGCAGCCAGCCCAGCAGCTCGCCCACGCCGCCGTAGAAGGCAAGCGTGTACTGGATCCAGTAACAGACGCCAAACCAGAACACGGTGCCCGCGGCCCAACCGAGGAGAAAGCGCCGCCGGGGCCGCAGCTCCTTGGCGGCGGCGACCAGTAGAGGCGTCAGGGCCACGGGCGCAAACCAGGTGATGTGAAAACGCGGGAAGGTGAGGATAAGCAGCGCGGCCGAGAGCAGCGCCAGAAACCAGTTCAGCACGGAGAACCTGAGGCAGGGGCCGCGGGAGTGGCTTGGTCGTGGACCATATCGGCCATGTAGGAGCTGCGCACCAGAGGTCCGCTGAACACCATCTGAAAGCCAAGGCCGAGGCCGTATTCACGATAGCGCTCGAACTGGCGCGGTTCGATGTAGGCGGCTACGGGGAGATTGCGGCGTGTGGGTTGCAGGTATTGGCCAATAGTGGCGATGGCGGCGCCGGCCTGCCGCAGGTCGCGCAACAGAGAGTGCACCTCATCTTCGGTTTCGCCCAATCCCAGCATGAAACCGGACTTGGTGAGGGCGCCTTGTTCGTTCGCGAAGGCCAGCACGCGCAGGGATTGCGCATAATCGGCCTGGGGCCGCACGCGGCGATACAAGCGCGGGACGGTCTCGACATTGTGGTTGAAGACGTGCGGCCCGGCTGCAAGCACGCGCGCCACCGCGGCGACATCGCCCCGGAAATCCGGTGTCAGCACCTCCACACGCGCTTCGGGCAGCGCCTGGCGAACGGCGCGCACTGTGGCCGCGAAGTGGTGCGAGCCGCCATCGGCCAGATCGTCGCGGTTGACGCTGGTGATCACGACGTAGCGCAGGTTGAGCGCGCGGGCCATGCGCGCGACATTTTCCGGCTCGCCGGGATCGAGCGGGACTTTTCCCTTAGGAACCGCGCAGAAGCCGCAGGTACGGGTGCAGCGCTCGCCCAAAATCATGAACGTGGCCGCGCCGCGATGGAAGCATTCGTGAATATTGGGGCAGCGCGCCGACTCACAAACGGTGTGCAGACGGAAGGCACGCAAATGGCTTTTGATCTGGTGAAGAGAAGCGAAATGGGTAGCCGGTTTGCGCGCCCAGTCCGGGAGGCGCGGGCGGGGGGCGCCGTCAATTTGGATCAGCGGAGCGTTCACTCGTTTTCATTCACTCTTTTTTCAAGATGACGGGATGGAAGCCGGCGCTTTCCAGATCGGATTTCGCCTTGCCCTGCGATTCGCGGTCCGGGTAAGGACCTACCAGCACGCGCGTGAGATTCTTTGCTGGCGCGGGAGTCAAGGTGACATGAAAACCTTTGTCACGCAGAGCTTTGGCGAAGTATTGCGCTTGTTGCTCCTGGATCGCGGTCACCTGCCAATAGGTTCCGGGTGGCGGCTCCTCGACGATCGTGGCATCGGTGGCGGGCGCATCGCCGGCGGCAGTTTTGGCGGGTGGAGTTGCGGGAGAACCGGCGGCCGGCCCGTCCTTGGCAGGTTGGGTAGTGGGTTCGGGCTCGGCGGGTGGCTGATCCGCCTGGTCATCCGGCGCGGCACTCGCTCCGGAGTTTGCATCGGGAGTGGCATTGGGTGGTTGCGCCGTAGCGGGCGCGCCGGGAGAGACTGGCCGGCTATCGGGGACGGCGGCAACTGTGCCACCCGCCGCCGTTTCCGCCTGCAGCTTAGGCGATGGCGCCGAGTTTCGTCCCACGATATACCCCATGGCAAACGCTACTCCAAACAGGAGCGCTACCACAAAAAAGCCGCTCAACAAGTGCCGGTTTCCCAGCACCAGTTCCATTTCACCAGTATCGTTGTTTCTCATGGGTCGGCGCGCGGAGCGTGCCTGATTGAATTATATCGGTCTGGGAGGGGGCATCGGAGGGGAGTGTCTGAAGATTCGATTGGCACCGAAATCAGAAGTCAACTCCGGCGACAGTCCGGGGCTTGCGACTAGTAGTGGTAGCGGCAGGCGAGAATCCGAATCTTGTCAGGCAGCACCTGGTAGACCAGCCGGTGCTCCTGGTCGACGCGCCGGGACCAGCATCCGGCCAACTCGTGCTTCAGCGGCTCCGGCTTACCGATGCCAGAAAACGGATCGCGCTGGGTGTCTCGTATGAGGCGGATGATGCGAATCGCTTGCATTCGATCCTGTTCAGCCCACCATGTCAGGTCGTCAAAGGCCTCGGCGTCGCATTCGACGCTTCTCACAAGCCCAGTTTCGCGACAGCGTCATCTAGTGGTACACCCGTCTGACGTTCCAGCGCTGCCATCAGGCGTTGCCGCATCGTCTCGGACTTTAACAGATACGCAGTTTCGCGCTCGGAGGCGATTTCTCTCCAAAGTGCGATCGGGACGATAACGGCCGTGGGCTCGCCGGCCTCGTTGGACACGATTTGGATATCGGCGTCGGACACACCTTGATTTTAACGCCCCGGCATCTCCGCGGCTCATGCTTGCGGGGCCGGCCTCTGAGTTGTCAACTCGGTGTTGCCGGTAGCGCGCTGGAGCAGAGTTTGGACGTTAGCCATGATATCGACGGGCAGCGGAAACAC
>JASIAM010000105.1 GCA_030041985.1 Bryobacteraceae bacterium
CTGCGCGGGCGGGCATTTCGTGCGAGTGACCGCGAAAACTCACAACCGGTAGCTCTGATCAACCAAGCCCTTGCGGAAAAATATTTTCCCAACAGCGATCCGATTGGCCAGCAGATCCGCATCCCCGGCGGTCCCATGCCCTGGCTGACCATCGTAGGCATCGTGGGAAATCTGAAGCACACCGAACTGATGAACGAAATGCAGTGGGTCGCAACGCCGATCTTCTATCGCCCGCTCGCCCAGGAGCCGCGCCCATCCGTAGAAATTGCGGTGCGCGCATTGGGCAACGTGGCAACTCTCGAACCCGAACTCGAGCGCCGGATCGCCGCAGTGGACCCCTCCATTCCCTTGAGCGAAGTCGAGCCGCTGACCTCCCGTCTCGCCACCACGCTGGCCTACCCGCGATTTCGCGCCGTGATCTTCGCGCTCTTCGCTCTTGGGGCGCTGCTTCTCTCTGCCGTCGGACTCCACGGCGTCCTCTCGCAATTGGTCGCGCAGCGCATACCCGAGTTCGGCGTCCGCAGAGCAGTCGGCGCTCAAACCTCCGATCTTGTCTGGCTGATAGCCCGTCAAGGCGGAGTGCCTGTACTCGCCGGCCTCGCGCTCGGAGTCTGCGCGACCGTCATCTCCGGCCGCCTGCTCGCCAATCTGCTCTACGGAATTCGTCCAGCCGATCCCCAAGCGCTGCTGATCGTCTCGCTCGTCTTATTAGCGGTTGCTGCTATCGCCATCACCCTCCCCGCCGCTCGCGCCGCGCGAATTGATCCCATGATGGCCCTTCGCGAGGAGTAACTTCAGTTTTCTGTAGGAACCTTCTCTGCATGATCGACGACGAGCATTTCTACCGGCACCTTCTGTGCCACCAGCCGCAATCCAAGCTGTGCCTGCACCGCCGCGAACACATCCGGTCCGGGATCGGGCGCGTCAGCTCCCGGTGCTGGGTCGGGTGTAAATTCCAAGTGAACATCATACTTTCCGGTCAACCCCGTCCGATCCGCAACAGGTGCTCCGGCAAATCGCCCCAGCCACTCGGCAATCTTCGCCATCGGCTCGTTCAACGCGCTCCCTCGAATCCTGCCGTTCACCCGAATCGCCGCCTCGAATATGCCTCCGCGATCAAAAATCGGATTTCCGGGAGTGGGAATGGGAAAGCCGCGATCGTCCACCGCCATAAGACCTCGTGCCCCCGGATTCACGGCATTGGCGGCAGCCGCATCGCGCCGGCTTGCGTTCCGGGCATCGCCCTTGGCAGCCTCGAGCTTCGGCCCATTCTTCGCAATCTCCAATCCGTACCCGGAAAATTCCTTGGTTTCGCGATGCACCACAATCCCGAATCGTTCCGCCAGCAGCCGCTGCACCATGAGCCGAAAGTCGCTCACGCTGGTCCCGGCGGGAACGACCGCCTCGGTTGTATAGCGGGCGGTCCCCAGCCAGTCAGGTCCCGAAATCCGATCCGGCGGCAGATCATACGCCACCTGCATCATCCGTTTCAGCGGGACATTAGTCCACGCAATCCGTCCGGGATCGTTTCCCGACATATTGAACGGCCCATGCTCCAAAGGCCCGCCATTCATCGAAAACTGCACCGCGCCCGGAACCGCAGCCTTCACCGAAGCCACTTCGAATCCCTGCGCAAAGACCAAGCTGGCCGGCAAAACGAGCAAACAAATGCTGAAGCATTTCATGGAAACCTTCCGATTATATATGTCAGGAACTTCTTGCACAGTGCCGGGGTCTTTTCCTCATATGCCCTGCGTCAAATTCATGGGCACGATGGCGATCGCTTGCTTCGCCGCGTGGTCATGTTGGTCTCAGTCCCGTCCGGAGCGCCTTCAATTCGAGGTAGCCTCGATCAAGCCGAACCGGGACAATCAGGGCGGATCGATTGTGCGAACTCCTGGCGGGCTTACCGCGACCAACGCCGAGTTCAGCCGGCTGGTGGAAATGGCATTTCAGACACGGCTCATCGACCTGTCTCACGTGCCGGACTCTCTCCGTTCCCAACGATTTGACATTGTGGCCAAAGCTGCCGGAAAAATCAGTGGCGATCAATATTGGCAGATGCTGCAGGCTCTGCTCGAAGACCGCTTCCAACTCGAGTACCACCACGAGACCAGGCAGGCTCAGATATACGTGCTGGTCGTGGCCAACCCGGCGAAGGGTTTAGGCCCCAAAATCAGTCCCTCCATAGATGCGGGTTGCCCTGTAAACCCGAATGGCTCCAACTTCTGCGGCGTTAGCGCCCGGCCTGGCCTGATGATCGGCCAGCGTGTTCCCATGACTCGCATCGCCCGGGAACTCTCCGCATTTGCCGGGCAGCCCGTCGAAGATCACACTAGCCTCGAAGGCGCATTTGATTTCCAGCTTACGTGGACGCCCGATGAATTCCGATCCGAAGATGGTCGTCCCAAATTACTCAATGGCATCCCGACGGATCCGGCAGGGCCATCCTTTTTCCCGGCAGTCCGGCAACAACTGGGGCTCCGGTTAGAATCCCAAAAAGGTCAGATCGACATGCTCGTCATCGACGCCGCCCAGCAACCCTCAGAGAATTAGAACCGGCAAACCTACTTTTTGCGCGCGAAATGCCGGTCGCCTTCGTTCCAGTGCTGGACCATCTCTGTGACTGCGCCGGTTGCATCCTTGACGAAATCGACACCAGTTCCTTCCATGGTGAAATTGGTTTCCGAGTGTGCGATCAGCGGGATATTCCCCGACCCCGGATCGATCATCAAGCGGTTTTCTTGGAGCGAGACCACGACCGCGGATGGCGGCTCGCCATAAGTGCCGGCGTATTTGGCCAGGACTTCCACCGGAACACGATACTCCTCTCCGCTTGTCCCAACCAGGTGCGGTTTGTCGCGCTCGTTCTCACAGACATACTCAATCAGTTCGCCGTCCGGAATCAGATCGAATTTGACCGGCAGCGTCCAGGGCCGCGTGTACGCCTTCGGATCATCGAAGGTGACCTGCAGATCCATATGGCCGTAATCAGGACGATGGTAGCGCTCCGTCAGCCGTAAGGCTTCCGTGTGCGGATGGCCCGCCAGATCAAGCGAAGTCCGGTCGTTATAACCGGCTGTGGTCACTACCAGGGTGTCGCCTTCCCAGTGCCCCACCGAATATCCCATCCATGTCGGATTGGGATCGTTCGGCAGCGAGCGCCCGTCGGTAAAAATCTGGCGAAAGATCGTTTGATATTCGTACAGAATGGCCAGCACATTGGGCGTTTGAAGAATCTTCATGGGAAGGTTGCCGACCCCAATGCCGGCCTTCGGACCTGGCGGCAGGCAATGAATGCCGTCCGTGTCACTGCGAAAATGGTCCTCGCGCTGTTGGAACACGGCCGCGGCCCAGGGCCGGATCTCTTCCGGTTTCAAGCCTTCCGTGACGTAAAACAGCGAGGATGAATTCCTGACCATCCAGACTCCGGACAGGTCCGGTTTCCCATCCGCGGTTCTCGGAGCAGGCGCCGACAGATCGGGCTTGCCGTCGGCGGTTCGAGGCATTCCCGGAGTGGGGTGATCGGGCCACTGTGCCATGAGGGAAACGCTCATCACGCACAGCACCATCGCGAGCCTAAGCATACATCCTCCCTCAGCTCGGCCATCCACCGGCCCGCGCCCCACATTCTACACAAGGGTCTTAGCCCGCCGCCCAAGCCGCATGGCGTTGGCCATGAGCTTGAGGCCGTGATCGCCATTGGCAGTCAACAGTGACTCCGGGTGGAATTGCACGGCCTCAATGGGCAACTCGCGATGGCGCACGCCCATGATCACGCCGTCTTCTGTTTCCGCAGTCACTTCCAGGCACGCGGGGAAGGTTTCCCGCCGCGCAAACAGCGAATGATAACGGCCCACCTGAAAGCGCTCCGGCAAGCCTTCGAAAACACCCAGGCCGCGGTGTTGCACGGTGGATGGCTTGCCGTGCATGGGATAGTCCAACACGCCCAACTCGCCCCCGAAGGCTTCCACAATACCTTGCAGTCCCAGGCACACGCCAAACACGGGTACCCCCAACCTCACCGCTGCCTTCACCAACTCGGGCACGCCAAAATCCGCGGGACGACCCGGCCCCGGCGAGATGAGGATCAGGTTGGGCGAGGTCTTCGCTATCAGTTCGGGCGGAAAGCCCGCGCGATAGGTCACTACTTCCGCGCCGGTTTGCCGCGCGTAATTGGCCAACGTGTGGATGAAACAATCGTCGTTATCGACCAGCAGCAACTTCGATCCTGCGCCCTCGGCAATGTCTTCCGCCACGCTCGCGGTGCTTACCCGGCCGCCGGGTTCTTCGCCCGCGCCCAGCGTCCGGAAGAAACCGGTGGCTTTCAACCGTGTTTCGCGTTCTTCCATAGCCGGAATCGAATCGTAGAGCAGCGTGGCCCCCACCGGATAGCTGGCCATGCCATCACGCAGGTAAGTGGTGCGGATGAGAATCCCGGTGTTGAGGTCGCCGTTCAACGTGATCATGCCCACCGCGCCGCCGTACCAGCCTCGCGCATTCTTTTCCAGGTTCTCGATGGCCTGGGCCGCGGCTTTCTTGGGCGCGCCAATCACGGTGACCGCCCACATGTGGCTCAGGAATGCATCCAGAGAATCGAACCCTTCCTGCAAAATTCCCTCCACATGATCTACCGTGTGGAACACACCGGCATACGATTCAATCAACCGCCGCCCGATGACGCGTACGCTGCCGGGTTCACAGACCCGCGATTTGTCATTGCGATCCACATCCGTGCACATCGTGAGTTCCGATTCTTCCTTGGCCGATTTCAGCAGCTCGCGGATATTATCGGCATCGCGCAAAGGATCGCCGGTGCGCTGCGCGGTGCCGGAAATCGGGCACGTCTCCACCCGCTGGCCCTCCACGCGCACGAACATCTCCGGAGAAGCCCCCACCAGTTGTTCTTCGCCGAACTGCAGCAGGAACTCGTAGGGACTGGGGCTGGCACGCTGCACGCGCTGGAACAACTCGGATGCCTTTCCCGAGTACGGGGTGCGGAACGTCTGGCGCAGGACCACCTCATAGAAATCGCCGCGCCGCATGCCCTCCCGCACAGTCTCTACGTTCGCCATGTACTCTTCGGGCGTGTGATCGCATTCGATCGTTCCGGATGCAGTCGTGGCCGGATGATTCTGCGGTGCGCGCGCTACCGGCTCGCCATCCCGCGGCAGCCCGGCGGTAGTGTTCACACCGTGCGAGAAATCGTAGCGATAACGCTCGATCTGCTCCCGCTTGCGGTCCATAAACCAGATGTCGTCGCACAGAAACAGGTGCAGATCCTTGTGCCCGCTTCGCGGCAGCTTTCGGGGAATCGGCTCGAACTGAAACAACAGATCGTAACCGAACGCTCCCACCAGACCCAACCGCGAATCCTCTTCCCCACGGAATTCTTCGATGAGCGCGCGCAACAACGAAAATGCCGATGGTTGTTTGCTTCGTTCCTCTTCCGGAAACAACGGCGGCAGGGGCTTCAGGCGGCCATGCAACAGCTCGCTCTCAAAGGCAAACTCCTCCCAATGCGGGTGGCTCGCCAGTAGAGGCTCTAGAATCTGCAGGATCTTCTGACCGCGCTCGTTCAATGGCCGGAACCACACCTCGCGGTCGTACGACAGAATCTCCAGGGGCGGGCAAGTGGAAGCGATATCCCAGCGCGAATACCGGCCGGGATATTCGTAGCCCGACGATAGATAGATTCCGCGGTGCCGGTCGAGATCGCGCAGCACATGTTTCAGGCCCTTGCGAAAGTTGGCCTTCGATACCACGCGGGTTACTTCGATCCCGTGGGGAGTCTCATAGCGGTAAGCGCTCATAGGGCAACCCCCTGCCACATATCAAATATCGATCAGAATAGCACCTCTGGCGGGTGGGGTGGATCGGAGCCTGACGTATTGCCTCACATCACCCGCTGCCGCACCAGCGCGGGCATCCGGGCGGCGTTGGGAATGAACAATACTTCGAAACCGGCCGCGCGGCCGCTCGCGATGCCCGGCTCCGAATCTTCCACCACCAGCGGGTTCCGCGCCCCCACCATGCGCGCGGCCAGCAGGTACGGATCGGGAGCCGGCTTGTGCTTCTCGGTATTCTCACCCGTCACGACCGCTTCGAAATACGAGCGGATCTGCCCGGCCTCGAGCGCCGGTTCCACCTCAACCCGGACGCTGGTGCTTACCACTGCCAACTTATGATTCTGGCGCAGATCTTCCAACAGGCGAGACAGCTCGGGAAGAAATGGCGGATGTTCCAGCCGTTTCCGCAAACAGTTGCGTTTGCTGGGGTACTGCGCCCACAGCGCCGTCCAATCAAGCGGCGGATCGGTTTGAGCGGCGATTCGCGGAATCATTTCGCGGTCGGCCACGCCCAAATAGTGATCCCTGTAATAGTTCCACTCCAATTTCACACCCAGGGGCGCCAGCACTTCCACCCAACAGGCGTAGTGCAGTGGCTCGCTGTCGATCAGAACACCATCGAAATCGAATAAAATAGCGTCAAAACGGGGCATCATGGACGAAGATTCAGGCTAACACGGTGTCTGCTGTGTGGTATGACTGAATCTTGGAACCCCACAACAACACTATGTCCAGCGAAGAAGATTTGAAAGCGGAAATTGAGCGGCTGCGTGCCGAAAACGAAAACCTGAAGAGGCCTCGCGGGCAGATGTCGCTGAAGGTTAGCGAAAAAGGGGCCCTTTCCGTCTACGGTTTGGGACGTTTCCCCGTCACTTTGTATCGCGAGCAGTGGGAAAAACTGCTGGGAATGGCTGATGAAATCCG
>JASIAM010000106.1 GCA_030041985.1 Bryobacteraceae bacterium
AATCAACTGCTACTCGACGCGGGTGCCGTATTTCTAAGCAAACCATTCACCGCAGCGGACCTGGCCAACAAATTACACCAGGTTTTGGGGAGCAGCGGACAACCCGGGGATCCGGGAGCGGCAACTTCTGCATGAGGTGACGCCACCGATTCGGTCACTGTTTCCGTTACTTCGCCACCCGCGGCCACAACCACCGCAACCGCGAAGCAGGGGAGCTGTTTTCCTTGCGCGGGAAATCGGCCCCGTTCCCGAAGGGTACAATCGTTATGAATGCCTCTTCGGAAATCGCCTGATTCCCGCCCCCAGATTGCACAGGTAAGTCCCGCGGCCGCTATTGCCGGTGGGGAGTTGCAGATCCGCGGGAGGGGCTTTGGCCGGGATGACCGGCCGCGGGTTACCATCGGCGATGTCATGGCCCCCGTGATTATCGGTTCGGATTCGTTTATCATCGCCAAGGTCCCGGAGGGCACAACAGCCGGGGAACTGGTAATCGAAAACGGCCAACAGACGAGCGATTCGTGGGCGTGTGACGTGGGCGTGATGATTGCCGATAGCCTCCATCCCGTGTCCAATCCGGCGCTCGATTCGTTCGGCAACATCTATACCACGTTCAGCGGTTCTCGCGGCCAGAAGGTCCCCGTGGCCGTCTATCGCGTCGATTTGAATCACACCATGAAGCCGTTCATCAACGAAATGATGAACGCCACCGGGCTGGCTTTCGATCGCGATGGCATGCTCTACGTTTCCAGCCGCTACGATGGCTTTGTCTATCAAGTTACGCCCAATGGCAACACCTCCACTTTCGTGGAAGGCATGGGCATCGCCACTGGAATCGCCTTCGACGGCGAGCAGAACCTCTACGTCGGCGATCGCAGCGGCACCATTTTTAAGATCAGCCCCAATCGCCAGATCTTCGTGTTCGCCACGCTCGAGCCTTCGCTCGCGGCCTATCACCTGGCGTTCGGACCCGATGGGCACCTTTACGTAACCGGCCCGACCACTTCGAGTTTCGATGCTGTCCACCGCATCTCGCCCGAAGGCAGCGTCGAAGTCTTCTATCGCGGGCTCGGGCGGCCCCAGGGCCTGGCGTTCGATGAGCAGGGGCGTTTGTATGTCGCCGCTTCCCAGGGCGGCCGGAAAGGTGTCGTTCGTATTTACCCGGATCGCCGCGCCGACCTGTTTCTCTCCGGTCCGGGAATCGTGGGGCTGGCCTTTGCGCCTTCCCGCTCCTTAATCATCGCCACTACCAATGCGCTTTACCGCGTGGATATCGGCATCAAGGGCCGGGCACTGATCTGATTGACGAGCGCCGTGATTCGAGGAACGCCTTGACTAGATGAACGCCGAAATTGTTGCCGTCGGCTCGGAGATGCTCACTCCCGAGCGCGTGGATACCAACTCGCTCTATCTCACCGGAGAACTCAACACCCTGGGCGTAGAGGTGGTGGGCAAATACGTGGTCGGCGACCACGTGAACCGTCTGGCTGATGTGGTGCGGCTCGCGCTCTCCCGTTCGAGCATCGTGATTCTCTCCGGAGGCCTGGGACCCACCGAAGACGATTTGACGCGGGACGCTGTGGCTGCGGCTCTCGGCCGGAAGCTCATTTATCACGCGGAAATTGCCGGATTGCTCGAGCAGCGCTTTGCCCGCCTCAACCGCAAAATGGCCGAAGTGAATAAACGCCAGGCGTTCGTGATTGAAGGCGCCGAGATTCTTGCCAATGACCGCGGCACCGCCCCGGGGCAGTGGGTGGAGGAATCGGGCTCTGTGGTCATGTTGCTTCCCGGGCCGCCGCATGAAATGAAGGCCATGTTCGAGCGCCAGTGCCTGCCGCGCCTCGCCCGCCTGGTTCCCAAACGCGTCATTCGCACTTTGGAGCTGCGCGTCGCCGGCATGGGGGAGTCGGACCTCGATCAGCTCATCGCGCCCGTCTACAAGAAATATCAGAACCCCGCCACCACTATCCTGGCCGGCGCTGGCGATATCCAGATCCACTTTCGCGCCCAGTGCGACACCGTGGCGGAAGCCGACGCCCTTATCTGCGAAGTGGCCGGACCGGTCGAACTGCTGCTGGGGGACCGTATCTACTCCCGCAATGGCGAATCGATCGAAGCCGTGGTGGGAAAGCTTCTGCTCAGCCGGCAATCCAGCCTTACCGTGGCTGAGAGCTGCACGGGCGGATTACTCGGCGAGCGGCTCACTTCCGTGCCCGGCAGCTCGGAATATTTCCTGGGCGGATTCATCACTTACAGCAATGCCCTGAAAACTGCTGTTCTGGGAGTGCCTCCCGAAATGCTGGCGGAGCATGGCGCAGTCAGCAAGCCCGTGGCGGAGGCCATGGCCGCCGGCGCCCGCCGCCGTGCCGGTGCGACTCACGCCCTCTCCATCACCGGCGTGGCCGGACCGGGCGGAGGAACCGAAGCCAAGCCCGTGGGCACCGTTTATATCGGTCTCGCCGATCCTTCCGGTACGGAAGTGCTTCATCGTCAAGTGCTGGGCGACCGCACGCGCATCCGGATGTTTGCCTCGCAACTCGCCTTGGATTTCTTGCGGCGGCGCCTCAGCGCGCCTCCGAAGTAGCCGCGATTTCATAGTCAACCAGCCGCTCGCAACCGCCATCGTTCCAGGGAATCAGGCGCGGTGGATCTTCGGACCACCACACCAGCACCCGGCCCGCGAGCGATTCGTCGGTGGCCAATCGGACCACCGCGCCCGCCACTTCTTCGAGCGTCAGCAGCCGCGCCGTTGGCGCGTGACGGGCCAGCCGCTGCTCCACCGTAAGCGGTTCCCAATAAGTGCGCACCTCGTCGGTCGCGATCCATCCCGGCGCGAGACAGTTGACACGAATCTTTTCCTTTTCCGCGAGCCAACCCAGCCCCGTCGTGAGCCGCAGCAGCCCGGCCTTGGCCGCGTCATATGCAGGCGCTGCGAATTCGCGCCCGTGCCATAACGCCGAAATCGAACTGACGTTCACGATGGCTCCGCCCCCGCCACGCTTCATCGACTCAATAGCCAGCCGCGTCCCATACATCGCGCCCAAGAAATCCGTTTCCACAGTCTCGAACCAATGGTCGAGCCGGTCGCCGGGATGGAGTAGCGCGGAAGCGTTATTCACCAGAACGCTCAGGCCGCCGAATTCCCGCTCGGCGCACGCGATCAATGCGCGTACCTGCTGTTCGGAGCGAACATCAGCGCGGCAGAATACCGCCCGCCGGTCTTCGCCTTGAATGAGCCGCACCGTCTCATAGCCGCCCGCCTCATCAATGTCAGATACGACTACCGCAGCTCCTTCGCGGGCAAACCGCCGGGCAATGGCGCGTCCGGAACCGGCGCTTCCCGAACCGGTGACAATTGCGACTTTGCCGGCCAGCTCCATAAGGCA
>JASIAM010000107.1 GCA_030041985.1 Bryobacteraceae bacterium
TTTATTGTGGTCTGGCTGATTGCGCTGCTTACTGGCCGCCGATCGATATGAAAAAGGGGCCGGCGTTGCCCGGCCCTTTTTCGCCGTGAGTTTTGCCAACATCCGTATGAATATCGGAAAACGATATTGGGCAATTGCGGAAGGTTACATCCCGCCCTACAGCCACGGACCTGCACCGCAGATGACCAGCCATGAAGCCGTATGCATTCTGAATGCTGGCGATCATCCCGCGCACATCGAAATCACTTTGTATTATGAGACGAAAGATCCTGTCGGACCTTATCGCTTCGAAATTGCGCCGCGACGCAGCCGTCATTTGCGCTTCAACAATTTCGACGATCCGGAGACCATCGCTCCGGACACTCCTTTTTCCAGCGTGATCGTAAGCGATGTGCCCATCGTGGTGCAGCATACGCGCCTCGATTCGCGGCAGGCGGAGAATGCGTTACTGAGCACCATCGCATTCGCCGGGGAACAATAGGCTCGTCGTCGTGGAAACGGCTTCTCCTGCGAAACTGGAGCGGCTGGAGGTTTCGGCCTACACAGTTCCGACGGAGACGCCGGAAGCAGACGGCACTCTGGATTGGAAGGAAACCACCATCGTGCTCGTGCGCGCTTTCGCCTGCGGCGCAACCGGCCTGGGATATTCTTTCGCTGACATCGCGTCCGCAAACATTATTGATACTCATCTGAAGCGCATCCTCGCCGGCCGCAATTGTCTGAATATTCCCGAACTCTGGTCCGCGATGGTCCGGGCGACCCGCAATCTCGGACGTTCGGGCATCTGCTCGATGGCAATCTCCGCGGTTGATAATGCTCTGTGGGATCTCAAAGCGCGTCTGCTTCGTCTCAGCGTGGCTGATCTTCTAGGGCGCGCACATCAATTCATCGCCGCGTACGGCAGCGGCGGCTTTACGTCCTATTCCGATTCGGATCTCCAACGGCAACTCGGCGGTTGGATCGAAGCCGGACTTGCCGAGGTGAAGATGAAGATCGGGAGCGACCCGGCTGCGGATGTGGCACGCGTTCGCTCGGCGCGCGAAGCCATAGGGCCCGATGCCGGCCTGTTTGTAGATGCCAATGGCGCCTATGATCGCAAGCAAGCGCTCGCGAAGGCAGCGGCCTTCGCTGATTATGGCGTGAGCTGGTTTGAGGAGCCAGTCTCATCCAACGATCTCGAAGGCTTGCGGCTGATCCGCGAGAATGCACCTTCCGGCATACGGATCGCGGCTGGTGAGTACGGATATGATTCGTTCTACTTCCGCCGCATGCTGGCTGCTGGCGCAGTGGATGTTCTCCAAGCCGACGCGACCAGATGCGCCGGCATCACTGGATTTCTTGCAGCAGGCAATATAAGTTCTGCCTTCGCCACGCCGTTTTCGGCCCACACCGCGCCTTCTCTACACGCCCATGCAGCCTGTGCGCTTCCGGCAGCTATCAACGTCGAGTACTTTTTCGATCACTACAGGATCGAGCAAATGTTTTTCGACGGCGCTCTGAAGCCCTCTGGCGGAATGCTCCGCCCCGACTCTTCGCGTCCCGGATTCGGGCTGGAATGCAAATTGCCAGATATGGAGAAGTACAAGGTCTATGGCAACATTACTCCATGAGTCCCAGATCGGCTGGGCACGTCCGCGCCTGGCGGAGTATTCTTCGTCCGATGCAACGGCACTCGAAGGCGAACTCAAGAAGCGGATTGAAGGAGAGGTCCGTTTCGACCAAGGAAGCCGAGCTCTTTACGCGACCGACGGCTCCAATTACCGGCAAGTTCCGATCGGTGTCGTCGTCCCGAAGAGTGTCGAAGATGTTGTCATCACGGTGGAACAGTGCCGCCGTTACGGTGCACCGCTGCTGGCGCGCGGTGGTGGGACGAGTCTCGCGGGGCAGTGCTGTAACGTCGCCGTCGTCCTCGATTTCACGAAGTATCTGAACAAGCTCATTGAGCTCGATCCGCAAAAAAGAACGGCGCGTGTGCAACCGGGAATTGTTCTCGACTGGCTGCGCAAGGAAGCGGAGCGCCACCATTTGACCTTCGGGCCTGACCCCGCCACTCACAATCACAACACTCTTGGCGGAATGATTGGCAACAATTCCTGCGGCACGCACTCGGTGATGGCAGGGAAAACCGAAGAGAACGTCATTGACTTGGACATACTGACTTACGGCGGACTTCGCATGCGGGCCGAAGCAACCTCGGACGAGGAATACCAGCGGATCGTCAGCGAGGGCGGCCGGCGAGGGGAAATCTACGCGGGATTAAAGAAAATCGCAGATCAGTATGGAAACGAGATCCGGCGGCGATTTCCGAATATTTCGCGGCGTGTCTCCGGTTACAATCTCCCGGACCTGCTTCCCGAAAATGGATTTAACGTCGCGCGCGCGCTTGTCGGAACCGAATGCACTTGCGCGGTAACGCTCGAAGCCACCGTGAAGCTGGTCTGGAGTCCTCCCGGCCGTACGCTCGTGGTTTTGGGATACCCGGACATTTATCAGGCCGGTGACCACGTTCCCGAAATTCTTCAGTTCCACCCGATTGCCTGCGAGGCCATCGACGCTCTGCTGGTGGAAAACATGAAGATCAAGAGCCTTCATCCGCGCGACTTAAAGTTGCTGCCGGATGGACGCGGCTGGCTTCTGGTCGAATTCGGCGGAGAAGACAGAAAGGATTCTGATAACCAGGCGCGCCGCTTCATGGAAAGTCTCAAGAAACATAGCAACGCGCCTGGCATGAAGCTTTACGGCGATCCCCAGGAAGAACATCTCGTCTGGGAAATCCGCGAGTCAGGCTTGGGGGCAACGGCTTGGGTGCCTGGCGAACATGTGACTTGGGAAGGTTGGGAGGATTCCGCTGTTCCTCCTGACAAGGTCGGTCCCTATCTCCGCGAGTTGTGCGACCTTTACCAGAAGCACGGCTATGAGGGAGCGCTGTATGGTCACTTTGGCCAGGGCTGCATCCACACGCGCATCACATTTGACTTGCTGACTGCCGAGGGGATCGCGAACTATCGTTCCTTCATGGATGACGCAACCTCACTCGTGGTCAAGTATGGCGGGTCGCTTTCCGGCGAGCATGGCGACGGACAATCCAAAGCGGAGTTTCTGCCAAAAATGTTCGGGCCTGAAATCTGCCAGGCTTTCCGCGAATTCAAGGCGGTGTGGGACCCGCAAGGTAAGATGAATCCGGGCAAGATCGTCGATCCCTATCCGATCACGGAGAATCTCCGCTTGGGCACGGGCTTCGCGCCAATAGAACCTGCCACGCACTTTCACTTCATCCACGACAAAGGAAGCTTTACGCATGCCGCCATGCGATGCGTGGGCATCGGGGAATGCCGCCGGCAGGAAAAGGGCACGATGTGCCCGAGTTATCGCGCGACGATGGAGGAAAAACATTCGACGCGCGGGCGCGCGCATCTGCTATTCGAGATGATGCACGGCGATGTCATCCGCGATGGCTGGAAGAGCGAGGCGGTTTTTGACGCGCTCGACCTGTGCCTTTCTTGTAAGGGTTGCAAAGGTGACTGTCCCGTCAACGTGGACATGGCCACATACAAGGCTGAGTTCTTGTCGCACTATTACGAAAACAGGCTGCGGCCCCGCTCTGCCTACGCCATGGGATGGATTCACCGCTGGGCACGCCTTGCCTCATACGCACCTCGCGTCGCGAATGCCATGGCTCATGTGCCCGGAGCAAAGCTCCTCGCGGGAATTGCGGCGGAGCGCAAGGTCCCCCGTTTTGCAACTACAACCTTCAAGCAATGGTTCCAAAGGCGCGGAACCCGCAACAAAGGGAAGCCGGAAGTAATTCTTTGGCCGGACACATTCAATAACTACTTTCATCCGGAGGTCGCGGCAGCAGCGACAGAGGTATTGGAAGACGCCGGGTTCTGCGTGGCCGTGCCGCGCGCGCCACTTTGTTGCGGCCGTCCGCTCTATGACTACGGATTCCTCGACCAGGCGGACCAACTCTTAGGCGATATCCTAACCTACCTCAAACCGTCCATCGAAGCGGGTACGCCCTTGGTCGGTTTGGAACCGAGTTGTCTCGCGGTGTTTCGCGACGAGATGCTCGACCTGCGCCCGCACGATGAGGATGCCAAGCGCCTGCACGGCCAAGCGTTCACGCTGGCCGAATTCTTGACGCGGCACGAGTACCAACCGGCAAGCCTGCCTCAGGAGATCGTGGTTCACGGACATTGTCACCAGAAAGCGATTATCGGGCTTAATGCCGAAAAGAAGCTCTTCGAGGCCATGGGCGCAAAGGCGGAAATCCTCGATGACGGCTGTTGCGGCATGGCTGGGAGCTTCGGTTTTGAGGAGCACAAATACGATATCTCGATGAAGGTTTATGAACATCAGCTTGGGCCCCGCCTGCGCACTTTGCCTTCCGAAAAACTGGTCCTGGCCGATGGCTTCAGTTGCAAGACGCAGATCGAGCAGGCAACGGGCCGGCGTCCGTTACACCTCGCGCAACTTCTCCAACAAGCGAAGCATGGCGGCCGGGCTTCCGGCCATCGTAACGGCGGGTCGGAACACCAG
Source organism: Bryobacteraceae bacterium (assembly GCA_030041985.1). Taxonomy (GTDB): domain Bacteria; phylum Acidobacteriota; class Terriglobia; order Bryobacterales; family Bryobacteraceae; genus PSRJ01. The sequence continues at coordinate 4,540 of JASIAM010000107.1, forward strand.
GGATCGAACAACTCTGCCTTATATACCGCTGTAGGGGTGCTAGGCGGCGTCGCTCTGAGTCTGGGGGCGTTTTATATGGGACGGAGAATGTTTCGATGACGAGCAAGAAGCTGAATAGCGGAACTGTCCTGATTTTTGATACCGGGGATGAGGTCGTCTCCACGCTCACAACTTTCGCGAAAGAGAACCATATCGCCGGCGCTCACTTCACCGCGATTGGCGCTTTCAGCGATGCGGGGATCGGGTATTTTGACCTGCAAAAGAAGGATTACCTAAAGAACCAGGTCAACGAACAGGTGGAAGTTGTCTCTCTCATCGGCGATATCGCGCTCGATAAAGGCGAGCCCAAGGTGCACGCCCATGTCGTAGTCGGAAAAAGAAACGGCGCTGCGATGGGCGGCCATCTCCTCGAAGCGCATGTACGGCCCACGCTGGAGCTCGTGCTGCAGGAATCCGGCGAACAGTTGCAACGAAAATTCGATCCGGAAAGCGGATTGGCTTTGATCGATCTGGGAGCGAAACGAAACGTCAGCTCGTAATTCAAATTCCGGCAGAGTTGTTGTCGTTACCGGCGCTTCGGCGGGCGTGGGCCGCGCGACGGTACGCGCTTTCGCGCGCGAAGGCGCGCGGGTCGGCCTGATCGCGCGCGATACGGAAGGTCTTCATGTTGCCGCTCGGGAAGTGGACGAGTTGGGTGGAAGAGGCTTGGCCATACCTGCGGACGTAGCCGACGCCAACCAGGTCGAGGCAGCGGCGGCGCAGATCGAAAACGAGCTCGGGCCTGTTGCGGTCTGGGTGAACAACGCGATGGCCACGATCTTCGGGCGAGTGACCGATGTTACGCCGGAAGAGTATAAGCGCGCCACAGAAGTCACCTACCTGGGCACAGTTTATGGAACCATGGCCGCGCTGCGACGCATGCTGCCCCGCAATGCGGGCAAGATCATCCAAGCCGGATCGGCGCTTGCCTATCGGTCCATCCCGCTGCAGGCGGCCTATTGCGGCGCCAAGCACGCGATCCGCGGCTTTACCGATTCGCTGCGTGCCGAGCTGATTCACACAAAGAGCGGCATCGCGCTGACCATGATCGACTTGCCGGCAGTCAATACGCCGCAATTCGATTGGGCGCGCACGCATATGCCGCGCCAGCCGCGTCCGGTCCCGCCGGTCGTGCAACCCGAGGTCATCGCCGAGCATATCTTCCGCGCCGCGTTGCGTCCGCAACGCGAATAC
>JASIAM010000108.1 GCA_030041985.1 Bryobacteraceae bacterium
CGATGTGCGCGCGGCCCGCGCCATCGGCCGGAAAATTCCGTTCGTAAAGACGCCGGCCGAGCGCATTGATGGAGTGCACTTCCACGCGCTCCCCCAGGTGCGGCTCATTGCTGATCAGACGCCGCAGTTTCGCCTCAAGCGCGTGGGCCAGAGTACCTGAGAAAGTGCCCAGCAGGACACGCGCGTCAGGATGAGCGCGCGCCAGAAACACCGCGCGATGCAGCGCCACAATGGTTTTTCCCGTTCCGGCGGAACCCGAAACGCGCGCGGGGCCCCGGTAATCGCGTTCTACTAACTGGCGCTGCGCGGGATGCAGAAAGACCGTCCACTTGTCCCAGGGATAGTTGAGCGCGCGCTCCAGTTCTTCGAGCGTGTTCATTACACGGAAGCGCCGCTGGGCATCGGGATGCGCGAATGGATCGGCGCCCGGCGCTGGGGCCTGAGCCGGCTGCGGGCGCGCGCCAATCGCCAGATCGAGCAGAGCCTCCGCCGCTTCCGCCGGCAGGTGAGCAGCCAACTCCAGCACGGTGTCTTCATTGGCCTGGCGCACATCCTCCAGCCACTCCGCCGGAATGCCGTAGCTGAGCAGCTCCTGGTCGGCAATCGCGGCGAACAGTCTGGGTTTGGGCGGGGCCGGCCGCTCGGCTTCTACGTACTTGGGGATAATGACTTCCTGCACCGTTTCCCGAATCTCGACCAGTTGCGCGGCCCCGGTTTTCGGGTGCGCCTCGAGTTTGCGCCGCTCGGCCCATTGGTAGGCATCGTCGTGGTGGCTTGTGTAACACAACAGCAGGCTCGAATCGGTTCTGTGCACAATCAGGCGGACGTCGCGATTCACCCGCACCGACCAGAAATGCGGATCGCGGGCTCGATCGAGCTTGTGGAATTGCAGCGCGGGATGGACGGGGTTCAACTGCAGGTCGAACGCCGTGGTCTTTACCGCCTTTTGCTCCTCTCCGCTAAGCCGCGCCAGGCTATCGGTGAACGTGTCGGCGATGCGGAATTCCATCATCCGGCCCGAAACACTTTCATGACTTCATCGCCCAGGTGATTGATCACCTTCACGGCGATCCGCCCGCAATCCGGTTTGGAAAAGGGCCGCGAGGTGTCGCTGTTCAGCGTGGCCCAGGCCTCTTCGTTGATCTCCGCTTTGAGCGTGGTCTTGAGCGCTTTGTACGGATCGTTCGCGCCCAGGAAATAGGCCTGGCGGACAAAGAAGCTTTCTTCGTTGTAGTCCGTGTCGAGGAACCAGCAGGCGATGCCTTCCGGCCCGTCGCTGCGCACTTCACCGGTGTTGGGATGAAACACATCGACGCCCTTGATCTTGACGCGGATCTGCCCTTCGCCGGCCGGCAGAATTGCGATATCCGGCTCGCCGAAGATGACGAACAGGTTGCCCTTTCCGGTGTTTTTTAAGTCATCGGCCATGTGGAGATCGGCATTCATGCGCGCTTTGAGGACAGGGATGCAGCCCAGCTTGTTGAATTCGGTGGAGCGGGCATCGTAGTTGAATGCGCAGGTGATGAGGACGTCGAAACCGGAGTCGCCGGCCTCGCGCGCCGCTTCCACCAGGTCGGGGCGGGAAACCGTGCCGAATTCCGGACCGATGAAAATGGCGGCGCGCCGTTGTTTCGCCGCGCTCTCGCCGCCTTCGAAGTAGCGGCCTTCGGCGCACACCAGATTTCCGGGCCAGGGAGTGATGGAAGAAAAACGGATTCTGTCTTCTTTGTGCGCCTGCTGCACACCGGCAGTCTCCAGATTTTCAAGGATCATGCGGACGAAATCCCGCTCGCCGTTGGTGGCGGAATTGGCGGATGGATCGATCAGTTCATCATTTTCATCCACCGCCAGCGCGCGATGCGGAGAAAGGCTTTCGACGGTGAACGGGCCGGCCACGCGGACCTTGCGATCGTTTGAATAGGGCTTGTCGTAGAGGTATTCGAATTCGGCCTTGGACGCAATGGAGGCGTCGATTTCTTTTTGCCGGGCGATGCGCTCACGCCACCATTTGGCGTGCAGCTTCTTGGCGGGCGCGGGCCATTTTTCCTCGGCCTCGCGCGGGATTTCCCATTCTTCCCATTTGCGCTCGAGCGCCTGATTGAGCTGCTGCCGCAGCGGCTCCAGAATGGATTGGAATTTCTCCCAGATGACATCGATTTCGGCATTGTTGGCGATCGATTTGAGCGTGATGTGCGGCACGCGCTCGTAGACGAAGCCATGGCGGATATTGCCATAGGTGGGCGCTTCGGCAGGGATCGAGCGCGTCACTTCGGCTTCTTTGATCTGGCCTTCTTTGCTATCGGCGAGGATGTAATACGGATAGCGCGCGCCCATGATGCGGGCGCGGGCCAGCGCCAGCGCGACGCGGGAGGTATCGATGGTGATCCACCGCCGTCCCCACTGCTCAGCGACGTAAGCGGTGGTGCCCGAGCCGCAGGTGGGGTCAAGGACGAGGTCGCCGGGGTCGGTGGTCATGAGAATCGCCCGTTCTAGCACCGAATTTGAGGTTTGAACCACGTAGACCTTGGGGTCGGACCTACTTTGAACGCTGCCATATATATCGACCCACAGGGCGGACAGGGAAACGACCGAAAAGTCGTTTAAGTAACGGACATATCTGAGCACACCACCGCTGGTCGCTTCAACGCGGCGCGCCCTAACCAAACGGCTGAACCCAAGCTCGCCCGTTTTCCAGTACCCTGTTCTTGGCCGGTATTGCCTGTTCTGGAAGGTTACTGGGAAGTCGCCTGGGGGCTTCGTGCTCGTCAGAGCGCTAAGCTGAAAACGCTCAATCCCTTCTGAGATTTGTCGCGCCTCCTTTTCCGCTGGGGTCATCGGCCGTCGCACGCCCGACGGCTCTTCGCACTGGTCGTAGCGATCATCTGATCCCCGCTCCAGTTTGTTGAGGAAAAGCTGGCGGTACTTTACAGCCTCCTTTCTCTTTGCATAACAAAGAAGGTAGTCGATGGTACCAGCAATGAGGTCTGAAGTTGCGCTCGCGGTCTTTTGGAAGATAACCTCGGACACGAAGTTCTGGGACCCAAACACCTCATCTAGCAACGTCCTCACTCGGTGAACGTTTTCGTCACCAATTTGCACAAAAAGTGTCCCGGTCTCATGTAGCAAGTCACGTGCAGTGGTGAGGCGGTCACGGAGATAGGTTAGGTAGGAGTGGATACCGTCGCGCCATGTATCCCGAAACGCTTTCACCTGCTCCGGCTCGCGGGTGATGTGATCGATCTTGCCGTCGACTACAGTATTAGTTGTCGTCGACCATTGAAAATTCGAATTGAACCGGATCCCATACGGCGGATCAATATAAATACACTGCACCTGTCCGCGCAGGCCCTCTCGCTCCGCCAGTGACGCCATCACCTGCAAGCTGTCGCCGAGAATCATGCGGTTCGACCAGTTGGCGTCGTGCTGGTAAAACTCCGTCTTGGCATTGTCGTCAGGCAAACCGTTGAAATCCGCGAAGAGGTCGAACTGGTCTTCATCGGCCCGTTTGGCGGCCTGGCTGCGGCGCAGCAGATCGTCAATCAGAACCTTGGGATGCACCTTCTCCTGGATGTATAGCGGCGGCGCGTGGACCACCAGGTCCGACCAATTCTGCTCATCCTTGCCGCGCCAGACAAGCTGCGGGTCCAGATCGCGGTTGCGGCGCTCGTACGCCACCCGGATCGGACTCTGCTGCTCCTTCTGCATTACCGATTGGTATTCGGCCGTGGGAATGTTCTTCCGGGAAGCCTCCGTATGCTTCAGTGATTCGATGGTTTTCTTTTTCTCTTTCACATCGCTGCCGCGAGCCATTTTCGTGTTCCTCAGGCTGTCGCCGCCACGCAGGCGGAGCCGATCATCCTATCGAATTCCCGTTCCATCGAAGCCTCGAAGTCGCTCTTGATCTGGTAAACGTCGGTAAGCTCGGCGAAGGCCCAGCGGCCGAATTTTCCATGGTTGTTCACGCCGGGCACCCAGTAGGTTTCCATCGCCGCCTTCTTCTCCTTGGCATCCTCGCGGCGGTAGCCCTTGATCTCGACGATCAGGTGCAGCGGGTCGCTTTCGCCATGGCCATCGTCGACCACGACGATGAAATCCGGAAGATACTTGCGGGTCTCGGAACCGTAACGGTACGGAACCTCCAGGCCCAGGCTGTGATTCTTCACATAGGCCTTCACCTTCGGGTGCGACTCGGCGACACGGCAAAATTCCTTTTCCCAGTGGCTATCCAGAATGATCCAATTCACATGGCAGCGGCGCGAATCGGCCTCCCAACGAAAGCTGCGCGAGGTGGTGAAATTCACGTGGCTGGTCGAACCGGCGGGATTGTAAGGGTCGAGCACCGCTTTGATGGGGCGCGTCCCGGCGAAGGATCGGGTGATGGCGGCGGTGATGCGCTCGCAGGCCATGTCCGCAAGCTCCTGGTACAGCAGCAGCGCGGGATAAGTATCGCCTTTCAAAACCAGGCAGGTGTTCACCCATTCGCGGCTGATCCGCATGAGCTGCCCGAAAAGGTGGAGTTGCGGATCTTCGCCGGGATCGCGCCACTTGGTGTAGATCAGGCGCTTCGTCAGATGGAAGAGCAGCGTGGAGCGGCGTACGTCGCCGAGATGTTCCAGGCTCAGGTCCACACCTTCGCCGATGATGCCGGAATTGCGGGTGATGGAGGGGCCGACCAGATCGGGGGTCAATTCCAGAACAGAATCGGCGTTGAATTGCGCGGTGAGGCGGTCTTGCGGTAATTCCACGCGATAGCCGGAGACGCGCGGAAAGCGGATTTCCAGGGCATCGCGCTCGGGGCGCACCGCGCGCACCACAACCGTTTCGCGCGAGGGCTGCACCGGAGCGACCACCGGCTTGGCGGTGAAATCGAAAGGGATGCCAAGGATATCGGCGTATTCCACGTTGAACAGCCCGTTTTCATTGAGCTCGTAGGACTGGCGCCGCAGCGCGCGGCCGATCACCTGCTCGCACAGAAGCTGCGTGCCGAACGCGCGCACCCCCAGCACATGCGTGACCGTGTTGGCATCCCAGCCTTCAGTGAGCATGGAGACCGAAACCACGCAGCGGATGGATTCTCCCAGGCGGCCCTGTTTGCCCACCGTGTTCATCACTTCCCGCAGGAGGCTTTCATCGGTCAGGTTCTCCGCCTGCTGCCGGTCGCCGGTGCGATCCATAATCTCGCGGCGGAAACGCTCGATTTCATCGGCGGCCATGGAGCGGAAGTTATCGTCCAGTCCCTCGCCGGACTCAAGCTGTTCACTATCGATCAGCAGCGTGCGCGGGCGGGCCAGGGGATTGCCGTGCTCATCGAAATTGCGGAAAAGCGCCAGGCGGCCGTTGTGGAGAGTTTCGGTGCCGTCTTCATTCTTTTGCCGGAACCCCGAAATGTAGTCATAGACTAACTTCGACGCGGAGGTGTTGTTGCAGACCACAATGAAGCATGGGGGGACGCGGATGCCGTTCTCCGCCCACAACGCAAAGGTCTTTTCGTAGTGGCCGTAGAGGGCTTCGAGCGCGGTTTGCAACTCCACGGGCAGTCTCAAGGGGTCGAGCGGGTTGCCCGCCTTACCGGCTTTCGTGCGGCCCTTGCGCGGCATGCGCTGGCGGATATGTTCCCAAAGGTTGCGGAATTTCGGCACGTCGGCGCCGGGGATGTTGTCGGCCACGGGAACACGCGGCAGCTTCACGATGCCGCACTCGATGGCGTCCATCAGCGAAAAGTCGCTCATGGTCCAGGGGAACAGCGTGCCTTCGGCGTAGCCGGAGCCGCGCAGGAAGAAGGGCGTGGCCGAAAGATCCATCACGCGATGGATGCCCAGCTTGCGGTTCACGGTTTCGAGGCCGGTGATCCACAGGCGCGCGGCTTCTTTATTGCGCTCGGCCTCCTGCTTATCGTCCGTAGTGAGGTCGCGCTCGGCGGCTTCACCGGGCTTTTCGCGGTAGCAGTGATGCGCCTCGTCGTTCAACACCAGAATGTTTTTGAGGCCCATCAAATCCGGCATCACCCGCTGCAGCATCTGCCCTTCGGTTTCGGCGGTGTTCAAGTCTTTGCCGCGGCCGCGCAGCAGCGCGCGGCCCACTTTCGAAATTTCGACGCGCTCGCGCAGTTTGAAGGCATGGTAATTGGTGATGACGATTTTGGCTCGTTCCAGGTCGGCCTGCATGTCGCTCGGCACGAGCTCCCGGCTGGCATAGTAACTGTCCCGGTCGTTGGGATAGAGCACGCGCAGGCGGTCGCGGATGGTCAAGCCTGGCGAGACTACCAGGAAACCCCGCGTAAAATTCTTGCTGGCGGGCCGGCGAACGGCGTTGATGGTCTGCCAGGCGATCAGCATCGCCATGACGGTGGTCTTCCCGGCCCCGGTGGCCAGCTTCAGCGCCAGCCGCATCAATTCGGGGTTGGCGTCGTGATTCGCGTTGGCCAGGTGATCCAGAAAGGCTTTGCCCGCCTTGCCGCTTTTGGGCGCGACTTCGGTAAGCCAGATGGCGGTTTCCACGGCTTCAATCTGGCAGAAGAAAGGACGGATGCTATTAAACTTATGGTTGCGCCAATGCTGCAGGAGGCGCGCCGTTTCCGGTGTCACCATCCACTCAGCAGGATTGGGCCAGTTGCGCCATTGATCGATATGCCATCGGAGTTCGTTAATGACGGGCGTCGGATCATACTGCTGCTTTTCCGTGGACAGGCCGGCTCCCTCGTTAAACACGATCGGCTGCTGGCCTTCCGCACCTCCCCGCTGTCGCGGCTTCGGAATCGGCGTAAGGAACGTAACCTGGCGGCGGCTCTCAATGATCCTTTGGGTGGGCTGCCCTTGCGCGTCCAGTTCCCAATGGCGGCTCGGATATGCGTATGGCGAGTTCAGAATCGGCCGTTCAAAGAATGGGTTATCCATGCGGTCCGGAGCGCGTCCCCATTCATTGGTGCGCGAGGGCGGGCTTTCCGCTCAAGATATCATTCCTCGCGGCACAGGCTCGGTCATTTCTCTTTCGGCACAAAGCGCAGCGCTGCCGAATTAATGCAGTAGCGCTGATTCGTCGGTTGCGGCCCGTCGTCGAAAATATGGCCCAGGTGCGCGTCGCAGCGGCTGCACAGCACTTCGGTGCGCTCCATCCAGAGGCTCTTGTCGCTTTCGGTGCGCACGTTCTCTTCGGCTGCGGGCGCCCAGAAACTCGGCCAGCCAGTGCCGGAATCGTACTTCTCGTCGGAGCGGAACAGTGGGGTGCCGCAACACGCGCACCGGTACATGCCCTCTTCGTGGTTGTTCCAGTAGCGGCCGGTGAAGGCCCGTTCGGTGCCCTTTTGCCTTGTGACCGCAAATTCCTCAGGCGTCAGTTCCTTCTGCCATTCGGCATCGCTCTTTTCGATTTTGTTCATCCGGAGCGTCTCCTCCCGCTTTCCATTATCTGAAAACATCACGATCGTAACCGGTGGTCCGGTGCCGGGCGCGCGCGGGTCCGGCAGGGGACGCTCTTTCCGGTACACGAGCGCAAACCAGCCGGCCATAGCCATCGGCATGAACAGCAGCGCGCGCCGCTCCATACCGTTATCCTACTCCCGCCTGCTTGCGGGCACTTACATAGCGGTTGCCGCGCACCAGGAAACGCAGCGGCCAATCGGCGCAGTGGCGGATTCCGATCCGCGGCGTCACGTCGATTTCCACGCGGCGCATATCCGCAGGCGCTCGCACCACCAGAGGCCCACGCGTCAGATCAACTCCGTTATGCGCGCGCGTAATTCCCATCGCCAGCGTCAACTTTCCCGGACCGGAAGCCAGGTCTTCCGGCTTCTTGGCCGCGGGCCTGCGCTTCCGCATGATTTCCACTCCCGCCACCGGTTCCAAGGCGCGAATCAGGACGCACCCCGGCTGGCCCTTGGGCTCCACCACGATATTCAGGCAATCGTACATGCCGTAAATGAAGTAAACGTAGGCATGGCCGGGCGGCCCGAAAATAACTCGTGTGCGATCGGTGATCCCGCGGGCCGAATGCGCCGCCAGATCGTCTCCGCCGAGATACGCTTCTGTCTCCACAATGGCGCCCGCTGCCTCCCCATGCACCAACACCTTTCCTAGAAGATCGCGCGCTACTTCGATGGTTGGCCGCTCGTAAAAGCTGCGCGGGAGAATTCGCCCCAATGCCATAGTGGAAAACATCATCTTCGCCGATTTGCGCGGTTCTGTGACATCCTGAAGAATCCATATTATTCATGCGCCTGTTTACCGCACTGGACCTTCCGCAAACAGTCATCGCGAATTTGGAAGCTCTCCTCGATACCTTGCGCCCCACCGCTGCCATCCACTGGAGTCCTCCGGCCAACCTCCACATCACCACCAAATTTATCGGCCACTGGCCCGATGCGCGCCTCGACGAATTGCTGGCGGCGTTACGTGCCCTCGGCCCGCTCCCGCCCATCGCCGTCGAGATTCGGAAATTGGATTTCTTCCCCAATCCGCGCTCGCCGCGGATTTTCTGGTGCGGGGTGGAAGCGCCCGGCCTCGACGCTTTGGCCGCCGCCACCGAGGAGGCCACCGCCCGATTGGGGATCGCCAGCGAAAACCGCGCCTTTTCGCCGCACCTGACGCTGGCCAGAATCAAAGAGCGGCTCAGCCTTCACAAATTGAACGAAGCCATTTCGCGCTTGCCGTCACTGGATTTCGGCCATTTTTCGGTGGACCGCTTCTTCTTGTATCAAAGTAAACTGCACCCGTCCGGATCTGTGTACACTAAGCTTCGAGAGTTTCCCTTTTCCCAGTCATGATTCCTCTGCTTACCGTTCTCCTCGCTTACATTCTTGGATCAATACCCGTCGGATACCTGATGGTCAAGTGGCGAACGGGGAAGGATATCCGTGCATCGGGCAGCGGGAATATCGGGGCAACTAACGTCCTGCGAACTACGGGCGCGTGGGCCGGGATCGTCACGCTGGTGCTCGACATCGCAAAAGGCTACCTGGCGGTGTGGATCGCGGACTATGCCAGTTCCGGCAGTCCTTTCTGGATGAGCCTGGCCGCGCTGGCTGTCATGGCCGGGCATACGTTCCCGGTTTTTCTCCAGTTTAAAGGAGGGAAAGCCGTAGCCTCCTTTCTGGGCGCTTTTCTCAGGCTCACGCCACTTGCGACGATTGCTATTCTTGTAGTATTTGTGGCGGCCGTGGCTTGGTCCCGGCATATTTCTCTCGGAAGCATCGTTGCTGCCGGTACGCTGCCGCTGGCCCTGTGGCTGATCGAGAAGCCGCAGGCAATCGTGATTCTGGTTTCGATTGTGGCGGCCATTTTGATTATCTACAGACATAAAACAAACATTCACCGGCTCCACGAAGGCACGGAACACGTCCTGAGTTTTGGGATGCGGCGGCAGTGAAATCGCTCACCATCGTTGGCGCGGGTAGCTGGGGTACAGCGTTGGCCCTGGTTTTGGCTCCAAAATTCGAGCGAATCCGGTTATGGGTTTACGAGGCCGATCTCGCCGCCGAAATGGAAGAGCGCCGCGAAAATGGCCTTTATCTTCCAGGTTTTCAGTTACCTGGAAACATTTCGATCACCACATCTCTGGCCGAAGCTGCCACTCACGCGCCGATCATCGTAAGCGCCGTACCCTCTCATTTCCTGCGTACCGTATGGCAGCAGATGCTGCCGGCTCTCCATCCGGAGACCCTGCTCATCAGCGCGACTAAAGGGGTCGAATGCCAGACATTGCAGCTTCCCTCCCAAATCCTTGAAGAGGTGGTCTCACGGGCGTTTACTCCTCGCATTGCGGTTCTCTCCGGCCCGAGTTTCGCCAGGGAGGTAGCCTCTGGTAATCCTACTGCGGTAGTAATAGCAGCATGCGAGGCCGAGGTTGCCAGTCTCGTTCAGACCTTATTTTCCGGTCCGACACTCCGTCTATACACTAGCTCCGACCCAGTTGGCGTACAAATCGGTGGTTCTATTAAAAATGTAGTAGCGCTTGCGGCTGGCATCGTTCACGGGCTTGGCTTGGGGCATAATGCTATGGCCGCGCTCATCACCCGCGGTTTGGCTGAAATGACACGCTTGGCTGTAGCGGTGGGAGGGCAGCAGCAAACTCTCTCCGGACTTGCGGGTTTAGGTGATTTAGTGCTCACCTGTACCGGGGAACTGAGCCGCAACCGGACGGTGGGAATGGAACTGGCGCGCGGCCGGAAGCTTGCGGAAATCCTGGCATCGATGCGCATGGTGGCTGAGGGTGTCGAAACCACCAGCGCAGCGCGGGAACTGGCGCGGTGCCACTCGGTGGAAATGCCAATCACCGAGCAAATGTACCATGTGCTCCACTTCGACCTGCCGCCCGCGACGGCCGTACGCCGGCTCATGGAACGCTCTCTCCGTTGTGAATAGTCCAACTGTGAAGAGCCTTCGATGCAACCGCAACCTAAACGAGCGGAATGGGTTGAAACTGATGTGGGAGGAATTGCGGGCACGCTCGACGACACGGAGTTGATGATCCGTGTAAAGGAAGGGCACGAGCCCAGCTTCGCGCTCCTGCTCCAGAAGCACCGTTCCCCGGTGGTGCACTTCATCTACCGGATGGTGCAAAACGCGGCGGTCGCCGAGGAATTGGCGCAGGAGGTGTTCCTGCGAGTGTATCGCGCGCGCGGCACTTACGAGCCAACCGCAAAATTTACCACGTGGCTGTTTCGCATTGCCACGCATTTAGCGCTAAACTCCCTGCGAGACGGAAAATACGAGCGGCTGCAGGAAACGCTCGAAACCACTTCGGAGGATTCGGCCCCGCGCCAACTGCGGGACGCCAAGCCGACGGTAGAAGCGGCCATGGTGAAGCAGGCGCGCCTGGGAGAAGTTCGCCGCGCTGTGGCAGCCTTGCCGGAAAAACAGCGGGCCGCGGTTTTGATGCATAAGTACCAGGAAATGGAATACGCGCAGATCGCAAAAGCTTTGAATTGTTCCGAATCTGCCGTAAAGTCGTTACTTTTTCGGGCGTATGAAACGCTGCGCGCCCGATTGGCCCATTTGGCCTAGTGGGAGGTAGGAACGTGAAATGTCCTTTGGAAAGCCAGGACAATCTGGAGTTATTGCTGGATTATGGCACAGCCCGCTGCACCGGCCGGGAGGCAGCCGCATTCGCACAACACCTCGCAACCTGTAGTGCTTGCAGCCGGGCGATTGCGGAACAGCAAGTGGTCTGCGGGATGCTCGACGAGTGGGAAGCGCCTCCGGTTTCCGCTTCTTTCACCCGCCGGCTCTATCAGCGGATCGAACACGGAAGCGGATGGCGCGCCCGGCTTGCCGAATCGCTCACGGGCGCAGTGCGGGTTTTGTTCGTGTGGCGCGGTGTACCCATCGCCGCTGCCGCTTGCCTCATCATCACTGCCGGCATTCTGCTCGATCAGCGAATGGCCACTGTCCCATCGCATCCGCCTAATGCCCAGGTGGTGGAAGCGGCACAGCCGGACCAGGTGGTTCATGAGTTGGACGATCTGGAGATGCTGGGAAACTTCGATCGCTCGGTCCGGGCGGACGGCAATTCCAAACTGTAGCGACTAGAAAAGAATGATGCGCTATTGGGAAGCGGGCGCGCTGCTGCTCCTGCTGGCGGCGGCGCCGATTGCGTTTGCGCAGAAGGAAGCGGCCAAGCCCGGGCGCCCCCCTGCTGCGCAGAGCCGGGGAAGCGCCCCTGCGCCCAAAGCACCGCAGAATATCAGCGACCCCGGAGCTTCAGTCGCTTTGCGGTTGCTGCAGATGTCCCCGGAGCAACGCGAGCGCGCGCTCGAAAAATTTCCCCCCGAGCGGCAGGCGCAAATCCGGCAGGGGATCGCGCGTCTCGATAATCTCCCTCCGCAACAGAAGCAGCGGCGGATCCGGTTGTACCAGATGCTGGTAGCCCTCCCGCCCGAGAAACAGCTTCTTGCGCGGCGCCAGATTCAAGCGTTCAATCGACTCCCTCCCGAACGCAAACGGGTGGCCGCCCCCGAACTGCGAAAGCTCGACCGGATGCCGGAAAGCGAGCGCCAGGAGCGCCTCGCGAGCGACGAGTTCAAGAACAAATTCACTCCTGCCGAGCGGGAGATGCTCGCCGTCATCTCGCAGTATTTGCCGCTGCTGTGAGCGGTGGGCAGGCTCGGCTTGTTTCGCCGGCCCTGGAGGCCTCAGCCGGTCCACTCCTGCCAATCCGCTCGCACCGCCTTCTCCATTTTCCGGGCGGCTTGAAATAGCCAGCTTCGCGAGCGATTTTTCAGGTCCTTGGCCAGCGCGCGTCCCTTACGGCTGCCCAGGTGGACGTTCGCGGTTTCCATGCCCATGGCATGCAGCAGGCGGATTTCATCGCGCTCTTTGGGGAGCATGGAGAGTTCGATGCGGGAGCAGTCGGGCGCGAGGCGGCGCACCAGCCAGTTCCGCCGCACGCGCACAAACGGATCGCCGCAGCGCACTGCCGTGTCTAGAATCTCCTGGTAATGAAGGGGGGCGGTCCCTTTTCCGCGCGCGGCCCACAGACATGCGGAGGGAGCCAGCGCTTTGGCTTCCCGCGCGATCGAGCCCCCACGCCATTCGGCGAGAGCCACATAGCGCTCGCGGCCCAGGCTCCCGAGGCCCGCTACGCGGTGCACGATGCGGCACGGCAAGCCCTGCTCCGGCATCAGGCGCGCGATGGCCTTGAGTGCGCCGGCGGGCGGACCCTCGCCCACATCCGAAAGAGCATGCAGCTTCTCCCAATATTTTTCATGCTCATGCAGGCGCGCGGTTGCCATTTCCCGCAGACTAGGGTGATGTTCGGCCAGCGCGAATGGCCGCCCGCCCGTTTCGATCGCCTCCTGATAACCATTGAGAATGGCCTCGATGCCCAGTTTGCCTTCGCACGCCATTTCCGAAAGCAACGCGCTGGTAGCCAGACGCACCAGGTCGTTGGTATAAGGAAGTGGCCAGGCTTCATCCAAATCGTTGATGCCCCAGATCAGCCGGCCCTCGATATCGCGCCACGTTCCGAAGTTCTCAACGTGCAGGTCGCCCACCGCCAAGACAGTAGGCGCTCGCGCCGCTTCCCCGCAGACGTCCTTCCAGATCTGCGCCCAGCGATAGTAGGTGGCCCGCATGAAGGGAAACACCGCCAGGCGCATCTGTTCATGCTTCAGGTTGAGATCTTGCGGGAGAAGCCGCAGATGCTGTGCCAGCCAGGCTTCATATTTGGCCGTCGCTTTAACGAATTTCATGCGGTTATTAGCGTACAACACCAGTCAGGGGCCGGGAGCCAGGGATTCACTCCGCACGCAGCATTTCCGATGGATCGATACGAGTGGCGCGCAGCACCGGCGGGAGGGCCGCAAGCAGGGCCGCTGTGAGAATCATGATAGCGGGGACGGCGAGCATGGGTGCATCGGTTGGCTTTACCTGGTAGAGCAATGTGGCGATGTAACGGGCGGAACCGAGGCCCAGGGCCAGACCGCACACAGCCCCGAGTGCCAACATGCAAAACACCTGGGCGAGCAGGCGCTCCCGTATGGTCTGTGCGTCAACCAGTTCCTGCTGCGTGAGTATGTCAGATACACGAAACTCCGGGCGTGCCCGTGGGATCTCGCCTCGCAGGATTGAGGCAAGCACCATAGGGTTGGGAGACTTCGTGCGCACCAGGAAGGTGGCGGAATCGCTATCTTGCGGCGACTTGGCGTTTATGTTACCAAAGGACACATATGCCGTGGCAAGGACGGGTACCCGCATTTCGGTGTACCGGGCATCGCGCAAGTACGCCACAATCTGCAAAGGGATGCGGCCGGGTTCTATCTGAAACGTCTGTCCCGCCGGGTTGCGGCCATCGAAATACCGGCGCGCAAACGCCTCATTGACCGCGGCAATAAAGAGCAGCATTTCCGGCCGGCCGGACTTTCGGTATTGGCGTGAAGGCGAACAGGCTCTCCAGTTCCAGAAGATGTTCGCCCCGGCGGTCATCCGGATGGATTATCGTATACCGCAACTCGGGAATGCCGCGCGGAACTTCGGTGTCACTCTCGGTGAAATCGCCAGCCGTGCAAATGCTGCGCCGGAACTGCAGCAGGCACCCCTCGTCATGCGAGCACAGAGCTATCGCAGGCGAATATTTGCGGAGTCGATCGGCACTTCCCGATGGAGGTCCGCGCCGGCTTCTACCGCGAGCTCAACTACTGCCGGTCAGTGCCCGAGCATGATGAGATGCTGCGGATTCTCCGGGCAATGCAGTTCCTGACCCTGCTCATGAACCAAGTGCCGGACCGAGTGGTGGACCTGGTGAGATTCGAACTCACGACCTCTTCCATGCCATGGAAGCGCGCTCCCAACTGCGCCACAGGCCCATGAGAATTGGTACTGCCACTATAACACACGATCCCGGCGCCAAGCTCGCACCCAAATTGTCCCAAAGATTACGACACCAACCTCGCGAGGCCTGTTTTCCGGCTGCCTTACAATGAAGTTGATGCCCTCGTGGCGCATCCTGCCTTTGGTCTCTGTTCTCGGTCTCCTGGCACTTGGCCTTTCCTCGTGCGTGGTGAAGCGGCGCCTCATCGTGCGCACCGGCTCGTCCAATTCCCAGCCCACACTGCAGGTTGCCGGTACCGCCGAACTCCTGAAGAAGATTACCGATCAGTTCAATGCGGTTCAGAGTTTGACGGCTACCGTGGATATGACACCTGCGCTGGGGACTGCGGAGAAGAACCACATCACCGAATACAAGGATGTGCGTGGCTACATTCTGTTCCGCAAGCCGGCTGACATCCGCATTATCGGGCTTTACCCGGTGATCCGGAACACGGCATTCGATATGGTCTCGACTGGAGACACCTTCCGCTTGTATGTTCCTTCGCGAAACCAGTTTGTGGAAGGGCGTAACGATGTTATCGAGCCATCCAAAAGCAAGCTGGAAAACTTGAGGCCGCAACACTTTTTGGACGCGATTTTCGTTCGCCCTTTCGCGCCCAATGACAAGGTGATTCTGGAGAATTTCACGGACGAAGATAATGCGTATTACATTCTCGAAGAGGTCCGGGAAGGCCCGCAGGGCATATTGGACCTGCTCCGCGAGGTGTGGTTCAACCGCGTCAATCTCCGCATGGCGCGGCAGATCATTTTCGACAAATCGGGCAACATTCTTACGGACGCCCGTTACTCGGATTGGCGGCCGTTCGATGCTGTGATGTTCCCTAAGCATATCGAAATTAATCGTCCCCAGGATGAATATGCGATCGTGCTGGATGTTGTCAAGATGGACATAAACAAGGGCATATCGGATGATAAATTTGTGCTCAACCAGCCACCTGGATCGACCCTGCGAACGGTGGGGATGGCCGCGCCCGCCACATCAGCCTCCCGAGCCATTGAAGAGGCCCCTCCTCAGTGACCGCCAAACTCGTTTGGGAAAACCTGAAGCACAGGCCTCTGCGGAGCCTGCTCAGCTTTTTGCTGATCGGAGTGCCGGTCACGCTGATCCTGACGTTGGTGGGCCTGACGCATGGAATGATCACCGATTTTCAGCAGAGGCAGAAGGCCAGCGGCGCGGACATAGTGGTGCGGGGAACTAACGCGCAGACCGCTCTCAGTTTCGGGAGCGCCACGCTTTCCGAGGGCTTTATCAAGTTGCTCGAAAAGCAGCCGCACGTCAAAATGGCGGTGGGCATACTGAACCACAACAATCAAATATGGCTGACGGTGACCGGAATCGACCTCGATAAATTCAGCGCCATGAGCGGTGGGTTTACTTACCTGGAAGGCGGCCCGTTCCGAAAGCCGGATGATATGATCATCGACCGCTACTATGCGGCGCAGCAGCATGTCCATGCGGGCGATACAGTCGAAGTATTAACCCGGCCCTGGCATATCTGCGGCGTCATCGAAGGCGGCCAACTCTCTCACATGTTCGTGCAACTCAAGGTCCTGCAGGATCTGGACAGCTCTACCGGTAAAGTCAACCAGATCGACCTCAAACTTGACAATCCGGCCAACGTCGAGGCCGTGAAAAAGAATCTCAGGGGAGTGCTGGGGGACGAGTATCCGATCTATGACATGCGCGAGTTCACCTCGCTGATCAGCGTGGACAATATTGGGGGGCTGCGCGAGTTTACCTGGGTGGTGGTGGGAATCGGCGTGGTAATCGGGGGCGTCGTAGTTTGGATGTCAATGTACATGGCGGTGCTGATGCGCACGCGGGAAATCGGCATCCTGAAATCACTGGGCGGCTCGAACGCCTTCATTTTGAGGCTGGTGGTAATGGAGGCGCTGATATTGGGCGCGGGCGGAACGCTCCTGGGGATTGGCATGAGCTTCGGCGCGCAGTGGCTGATCCGCGCGCTCGTGCCGGCCTCCATTCAGATGGCGATTGTGCCCCTTTGGTGGCCCATCTCTCTGGGCATCATGCTGGCGAGCGCCGCGCTGGGCGCGCTGTATCCCGGTTTGCGCGCGGCGCAGCACGACCCCATCGAAGCGCTGGCCTATGAGTGAGGACGGCATTATCGAAGTCCGCAATTTGTCGAAGACGTACCAGATGGGCAAGGTCAGCGTGCTGGCTCTGCGGCACGTCGATCTGCACGTCGAGCGCAGCGAATTCCTCACCATCGTGGGCCCCTCCGGTTCGGGCAAGTCCACGCTGTTTCATATCATCGGCGGTCTCACGCCGCCGACCGCCGGCGAGGTGCGTGTGGCGGGGCATGACCTTAGCGCACTCACCGAAGCCGACCGTACGGACCTGCGCCGGTGCACCGTCGGTTTTGTCTTCCAGCGCTTCAACCTGCTTCCCAATCTGACGGCGGGCGACAATATCGCCGTGGCCCGCTATATTGCGGGCATGCCTCGCAAGCCTGACCCGCAGTTCGATGAGATGCTCCAATTCCTGGGCATAGCCCAACGCCTGGATCATAAGCCCAACGCGCTTTCCGGCGGCGAGCAGCAGCGCGTCGCCATCGCCCGGGCGCTGGTGAATCGCCCCGCCATTCTGCTGGCCGATGAGCCCACCGGCAATCTGGACACGGAAAATTCCAAAATCGTCCTCGAACTTCTTAAAAACCTCAACGAGCAGTACGGACAGACTACGCTCATGATTACCCACAATCCGGAAGCAGCGTCCTACGGGCATCGCACCGTGCATATGCGCGATGGGAAAATCATGGAGGCAACCTGAGGGCAGCTATGGGAGAGAAGTTTCAGAAGCAGACCTTCCGGCTCAAGGAACGGCACGGCTGGAAGACCAAGCCGGGCAACGTTATCTGCGTGATCGATCGCGGCGCAATCCGCTTCGATTACCCCAAGGATTGGGACTTCACGGTGGAAGAGGGACAAGTCAATATCCGGGACCGCCCCAAGCCCGATGATGATTGCATCCTTTCTGTGTCGCGCATGTATCTTCCCACCGAGTTGGCTGACCAGGTTCCGTTGCGCGAGTTAGTCGACCAGGCGCTGATGGAGGAAGACGGCGAAATCGTGCAGCGCAAGCCCGCCGCGGATATCCCGCGCCAGGACGGAATCGAGCTGGCGTACGCGGAGACCCTCTACATCCAGAGTAAAGAGAAGCGGCAGGCATACTCGCGCGTGGCGGTAGCCAGAGGTTCGGGCGTTTATTGCCTCATGACGTTCAGCTTCTGGGCCGATCACCTGGCGAAGTTCGATCCGGTATGGAACGAAGCCCTGCGCTCGCTCACCCTGGGATTGTATACAACCGATCCAACAGTCGGACCGGTGATTCAGTAAACGGGCCCAGTAGCCTACTCCTCTTCTTCTTCCTCGCCGGTCTTGGCAGCCTTGGCCGCGGCAATGATTTTCTCGGCTTGAAGCTGCGGCACGAAATCGTAGTGATCGAATTCCATGGTGAATGAAGCGCGGCCCTGGGTCATGGCGGTGAGGTCGTTCTGGTAGTTCAGCATCTCCGCCATAGGGACCTGGGCCCGGATGAACTGCGTGCTGCCCTTGGTGTCCATGCCGGAAATACGCCCGCGCCGTCCGTTCAAATCTCCCATCAGATCGCCGGCAAATTCCACGGGCGCCTGAATCTCCACATTCATGATGGGCTCTAGCAGCGCTGGTTTGGCTTGTTGCATAGCCGCCTTGAACGCTTTGCGCGCCGCCAGTTTGAAGGCTAACTCCGAAGAATCGACATCATGATAGGAGCCGTCGTAAAGCACCACTTTGAAATCCACCATCGGATAGCCTGCGAGGAAGCCATTGGTGGCGGCTTCCAGGATTCCTTTTTCGACGGCAGGAATGAAGTTCTTGGGAATCGCGCCGCCAAAGATCTCGTTGACGAACTCGAAATTAGCGCCGCGCTCGAGCGGCATCATCTTGATCCAGCAATCACCGAACTGGCCGTGGCCGCCCGTCTGTTTCTTGTGCCGGCCCTGGACATCGGCGGTGCCGCGGATGGTCTCGCGGTACGGGATCTTCGGGGCCTTGAGCGTGACATCCACGCTATAGCGCTTTTTCAACCGGCTGACCACGATTTCCACATGCTGCTGCCCGGCGCCGGCCAGCAGAAATTCGCGGGTCTGGGGGTCGCGATAAAAGCGCAGCGACTGGTCTTCTTCCAGGATGCGATGCACCGCGTTGCCCATGCGGTCTTCATCGTTGCGCGACTTGGCTTCGATGGCGAAGGCAATCGAAGGCTCCGATAGCTTCACTGGCGGATAGACAACGTTCAGCCCCTTTTCCGCCAGCGTGTCGCCGGTGAGTGTATCTTTCAACTTGGCCACCGCGCCAATGTCGCCGGCATGCAGTTCGGTCACCGGCTGCAGCGTCTTGCCTTGCGGGATGCTCAGGTGTGCCAGCCGTTCCTGGGTGCCGCGCTCTACGTTCTGCAGGTTCGCGTCGTTTTTCACGATGCCGCTCATCACCTTGAAATAGGTGATTCGTCCGGCGAACGGATCGGCCGTGGTTTTGAAAACGAACAGCGATGGCAAACCGCTTTCGGCAATCTTGCAGTCCGCTTCCTTCCCATCGACTTGCGCGGTTACCGGCTCCCGTTCCGCCGGCGAAGGAAGGTTTTCCACGATGAAATTGTGGATGAGGTCGGCGCCAATGTTGTGCAGCGCAGAGCTGCACAGCACCGGAAAGATGCGCTGCTCGCGGACACCGCTGCGCAGGCCCTCCACGATCTGTTCCGGCTGTAAGGTGCCCTTGTCGAAAAACTCCTCCATGAGCGCATCATTGCCTTCGGCCACCATTTCCACCAGGGCCTCTTGGGCCTTGCGCGCGCCATCGGCCAGACTGGCGGGAATCTCGCCTTCAACGCCCTTGCCATCGCCATCCGGAGTGTAGGTATACGCCTTCATGCGGATCAAATCAACCACGCCCTTGAAGTCGCGTTCAGCGCCGATGGGAATCTGGATAGGCACTGCGGCGCGGCCGAAAATCTCTTGGATACTCTCCAGTGCGCGCGTGAATTCGGAACGTTCGCGATCCAGCTTATTGACCACGATGGCGCGAGGCAGCCGGAACTCGTTAGCGAACTGCCAGACCTTTTCGGTTTGCACCTCGACACCGGCAACGCCATCCACCAGCACGAGGGCCGCGTCCGCCGCCAGCAGCGAGGCCCGCGTATCGTTAATGAAGATGTTATAACCGGGTGTATCCAGAAGGTTCACTTTCGCCTTCTTCCATTCCGCCACGGCCACCGCGGTGGAGATGGTAATTTTGCGCTGGATTTCCTCCTCGTCGAAATCGGTGATCGTGTTCCCTTCATCCACCCGCAGCAGGCGATTGCTGGCGCCCGCGGTGAACAGCAAACCAGCGGTCAAAGTTGTCTTTCCGGAATCACCGTGGCCTACCACACCAACATTCCGAATATCCTTGCTTTCATAAACTTTCACGAAAATTTCCTCGAATTAAAACGGAATGGTATCACAGGCTGGCCCGGCGGGGGCTTGGTGCCGCTTCTGTCCTTCGCGTTGGACTGGACCGTCGTTAATAAGGTGCGGCTTCTCACAACACGCATTAGTTATCACAACACGCATTAGTTAATGGTGAACATCAGCGCCAAGGCGCCACACCGCATCCAAGTTTTGCCGCCCTTAGCCGATAAGGAGTTTTGAAGCTCGAATATAGATGCCTCTACGGAGCCAAGATGCCTGGTGACTATGCGCAAACTGTTGTTAGCTGAAGATAATGAGTTCAGCCGTGAGATGCTCGCTCGCCGCCTGGAAAACGCCGGGTTCGAGATCATCCCGGTGACCAATGGGAGGGAGGCGGTTCTGGCGGCCCGGCAATATCAACCGGACCTGATCCTGATGGACCTGGAGATGCCGGTAATGGATGGACGAGCCGCCATTCGCGGCCTGAAGACCGATCCCCACACCTTTCGCATTCCGATCATCGTGGTCACCGCGAACACCAACGCGGAGACCGTGGCTGAAGCGGTCGCGGCCGGCTGCGCGGGGTTCCAGGAAAAGCCCGTAATTCTGCGCAGCCTCCTGGCTCGCATCCAGGAGACGCTCGAAGCTGCCCAGGGCAGCGCACCGGAACTGAGAACGGCGTCCGGAATGATAACTTAATACGCGCGGTTAAGTACGCGGCCGTGCTACTCCCTCCAGCGGAATGAGTGGGGGGCGGACGCCTGCAAGGACCCGGTCTGCGCCGGTTCGCGCCGCGGGCCGCCCCGGAACTGCGAGAAAAGTTCCGACGCCAAACCCAATATGAGCCGCAAAGCCCCTACCGCGAGCAAGCTGCCCAAGAAAAATGCAATCGAAAAAACGATATTGTGTTGAGACACGAATCCCCTCCGGGTTTCTGGTTTCCACCATTTAGCGGCTGTCTTTAGTTACAGTTGCGGGGGCGGCAACAGCGTGCTGCGCAAATGAGAAATGGCCGAACGATCATGGGATTTCTTCCTCCTGAATATCGCCGGTCACAGCGGAGGGACCTCACCAGCAAGACATCTCCCGGTGCCCTTGATTTGCTGGCTTCGATAAAGTCTACTTATTGGATCGATAATAGGATATTCGAAAAGCGGAGTCAAGTCGTTTCTTCAGATCTGGGCGCATCCGCTCAAGCGGCCGTAGCTTTTATCGCGACGCCGGGATTCCAGGCCGGGTCTGGCGCGGGTCGAGGCGGCCTACTGCACCGCCATGGTCACGCCCGCCTGCGAATCCATTCCGCCCACGCTCACAATAACCGGCACCGCCGGCCCGGGCGTGACTCCTGGCGGCGCCACTACATTCACCTGCAGCATGCCTGCAATTTCGTCCGGGGCCGAGCCCGCATATTGTACAGTCGCTTCGATTCCGCCGATCGTGACGGTCACCGGCAGCAGAGGAGTCTGGGTATTCGATTGCGTGACGCTCCCGGTCACTCCCGAGGGCGTGGTCTGCCCTTCGCCGGTAGCGTAAATCGAAACCACTGTGCCGCGAATTGCCGGATTCGAGGCGCTATTCACCGATCCATCCTGATTCAGGATCGCGCCTGGCCCGGTGCCGGTGGCATCCAATGTGAAAATTCCCGGCGCTGAACCTACGACCGGCAAAACCCACGACGCCGTTTGCAGTGTGCCGCTGGCGGCCTGGTAGGTCACTTGTATCACCGTCGAAGTTTTGCCCGTCACCTCGTACGGCACGATCAGATTGGTCTGGTTCGCAGAAGTGTAGAGGAGCGGCGCGAGCTGGCCGTCGAATGTCACTTGCAATCCATTCAGGTTAGTCTCCACCAACCCCGATGCATTCAGCTTATATCCACTCACTGCCGATGCCCCTACGGCATAGCCCCGCACGCTCACAATCTCTCCCGGTGAAACGCCGGCGGCGATTTCCGAGGCGGCGTTCACTACCTGGGAGAGCACTGGAGGCGCGAGCGGGCCGGGCTCCACCAAAAGGGTGACCGGCGCATATACAGAACCGCCCGGCGATTGAAGGGTGAACGAGCCGAGGTACTGGCCCGGCACTACCGGCTCCGGCGCCGCCACTCCTATGGTGATCTGTGTGGGAGAGGGCGCATTAAAGGGATCCGCCACGCTAAGCCAGCTCGTGCCATTCAGAATCGTGAACGGCACGGGCACGCCACCCGATTCCACCTCCGCGGTTTGAACAGGCGGCCCCGGCTCTCCCACTATTTGTATAAAGGTAAAACTGCCAGTGCCGATCGAGAGCGGAGGCGCGGTGGTCCACACGCCAAGAGTCACTGGCACCGTTAGGGAGGTGAGTCCCGGCTCACTGACTGTCACTGTGCCGTTATAGACGCCGGGACTCAAACCGGCCGGATTTGCCGTGACGGTCACCGCGATATTGCTCTGTACCGCGGCGCTTATCCACGGTTGATTCACCGTCGCCGAGATGGTTCCGGATGGGGACAAATCGATCGTCTGCGTCTGTGGCGCTGACCCTGTTTGCGCGGAAAAAACTAAGCCATTGATCCCCGTTTCTGAGACGGCCTGTACGCCTGTAAAGTTGAATGTTAACGGAATGGTAATCGTGTTCGCAGGCCCGCTAATCAGTATGGATGGGGGAATAGCCGGATTGCCCAGCGTTTCCGCCGGGTTCCAGGTTACATTCAGAGTCGCCGGCGTTATGCCGCTCATGGGTGATACCTGCACCAAGGTTCCCGTTCCTGGTGAAAGACTCACTGAGAACGCGGCCGGCCCGGCGTTACTTGTCAGTGAGATCGTCTGTGTAGAAGGCGGTGCTGTGGAGTTTGCCGCTGAGAATGTGAGGTTGGTGGGATTAGCTGAAATTACAGGCACCGGCGCATTCGTTACGGTCAGTATTACTGGGAGAGTCGCGGATGAGCCGTAGCTCTGTGCCACTGTGACCGATCCCTGATAAGTTCCCGCGGTAAGCTGCAAGGGATCCACAGTCACAGAAAGTACATTGCTTTGGGTCACTTGGACCGACAGCCAGGACGCTGTGCTACTGGCCATAATTGACGGTGGATAAAGACCCGGATCGAAACCCAACGAAACAGTTCGGGCGGCGGGCAATGGTGATCCCGTCTGCCATTCCAAGGCGAGTGAGGATGGAGTCAGCACGACCGGCGGATATCGAAAAGCCGTACTAGGGGTGACCGCCGGCGTCTCGAGACATGGCGCGGACGTTGGGCCCAGGCAATCAAAGCCGAGGAAAACCACACGCACCGGGAGAGTCGCATTCAGCACAAAGGACGTCTCGGCATTGCCATCAAAGATGGCCCAACTTCCCGGCGGCACTGTGAGGCTATCCTGGCTTGCGACTTGCGTGGGGCCCTCGGCGAATTCGATATTCGTAATGGTAACCGTGTTCGCAGCGGGGTTCGGATTCTGCACTTCCACTACGCTGCCTAAGTAGCCGTTGTACGAAGAAAAGCCAGTCGCCGCGAACAGAGGAAATAGGGGCTGAATATTCGTCACTTGAGACCCGGGAAAAGTGTTTTCGGGAAAATTCGCCGGAGCGTTGGGTTGGAAACAGAAATAATCGAATTCCACACCGCTATCAACGACCCGCGCGCGCTTTCCCACCAGCTCCGTCGCACCGCCAATGGTCACATCCATTTCTTGCGCGGATACGAACTGAGTGGCTGCGATTACCACGCCATCAATTGTCACCTTCGTTGCAGCCGTGAATCCCGTGCCATACAACGGCGCCAAGGTGCCGGCGGGAATCACTCCCATTCCCGCCGGAATGTTTTGTACCGAGAGCGTCCCTTGCACCGTTACTGAGCCACTGGCGACGGACACACTTCCATCGGGCGAGGCCGCCGTCACCGCGACCGTCCCTGTGGCGGACGGCAACACGGGGACTGAAACCACCAGCACCGGCACTCCTGCCAGCGCTCCGATCCCGCCGCTGGCCGACGAAAACTGAATGTCAATCTGTGACCCGGTTGTGGTTGCCATTCCTGTCGCATCGCCATTCGCGCCGAATAAGCCGGCCGTTGCCCCGGCGCCGAATGCAGTGGCATCCAGATGCAACACCAGATTTCCGCTCGCAATGTTCATCGGCTTGACGGCGTAAATTTGGATCTGCGCCCATCCGCCGGCCGGCGCAGTACTATTGGAAATCTGGAGAGCGGCGGGAGGCGCCGCCGCCTGGCTAATGAAAGCTGAGCCAAAAATGATCGGGACCAGCCAAAGCTTCGTAACCAATGCCCCTCCTATAGATTCGACCCGCGTACAAGCCGTTTCACTACACCGGCGCGCACAATAATTGCCGGCCCGCTGTCGTGTTATTCTCCTGAGCGGAATGAGTGCAGGCTCGCGGCCGGCTAAGCGTTGGTACATTCGCGGGCGCGTACAAGGCGTCGGGTTCCGTTTCTTCGCGCAGAGGGCGGCCTCGGAACTGGGACTCACCGGCTACGTGCGCAATCTCGAGGATGGCGGTGTCGAAGTTTACGCGTCCGGTTCCGCCGAGCAACTCGCGCGCCTTGCCGCGCTGCTCCAGCGAGGCCCGCGAGGGGCGCTGGTGCAGGCCGTCGAGGAGCAGCCGGCTGCGCCTCTCCATTACAATTCTTTCGTGATCGAGCCGTAATTCGCTACAATTTGGGGTCTCCATGGATAATCTCAAAACGCTGATTCGCGAAGTGCCCGATTTTCCCAAGCCCGGCATCCTCTTCTATGACATCACTACGCTGCTTAAAGACCCTCACGGCTTTCGCGCGGTGATTGACGCTCTGAAGCAACATTATCGCGACGCGCAGGTGGACACCGTGCTGGGGATTGAAGCGCGCGGATTCATCTTCGCTCCGGCACTGGCTTATGCCTTGGGCGCGGGATTCGTCCCCGTTCGCAAGCCCAAAAAACTGCCGGCCGAATGCGTCAGTGTCAGCTATGCGCTCGAGTATGGCAACGACAGCCTGGAGATGCATAAAGATGCCATCGCACACGGCCATCGCGTGCTGATCGTGGACGACCTGCTGGCAACGGGTGGCACCGCGGCTGCGGCGGCCAGCATTGTCAAGAGCGTGGGCGGCACGGTGGCTGGAATCGGATTCGTCATCGAACTGACATTTCTTAAGGGCCGCGAGCGCCTCGCTGGTTACGACGTTTTCTCGCTGCTCCAATACGACAAATGAAATCGCGCGTCGCGAGGGTGCGGGCCCTTGCCAAGATCAACCTCGACCTCCGCGTCTTGGGGAAGCGGCCGGATGGTTACCACGAACTGCGCACGGTGTTTCAAACCATCTCTCTGGCAGATACGCTGGAGATCGCCTATCGGCCGGGGCGGCGCAGGGTAATCGAAATTGACGACCCTTTGGGTATTCCCGGCAACCTGGCGGCGCGCGCGGCCGAACTCATCCTGGAAACGATCAATACGGGCGGTTCCGTCTCCCTGCGTCTCCGCAAACGCATTCCCATGGGCGCAGGGCTGGGGGGTGGATCGAGCGATGCCGCCGCAGTTCTGATCGCCTTGCCGGTGCTTGCCGGGCGTGTGGTCCCGCTGCCGCGGCTCCTCCAGGCGGGCGTCGCGCTCGGTAGCGATGTCCCTTTCTTTCTCCTCGGCGGCGCGGCGGTGGGCATCGGGCGCGGTGCGGAGCTGTTTCCGCTCCCCGGCCGCTCTCTATGTGGGGGCAGATCGCGCGGCCTCGTGGTGGCTCCCGAGTTGCACGTCTCGACCGCGGAGGCGTATCGCGGCTTGAGTCCCCGTTTGACAACCAAGTCACAGGAAAATAAAATAGTTAGTTTCCAGTCTGTAGTCTGGGATAGGGGTGTCTGCGGGGACGTCTGTAACGATTTTGAAGAAATTGTTTTCGAGCAGCATAGACGTCTCGCTCGCTTGAAGCGGCAGTTGGTGAATGCTGGCGCTTGCCCCGCGTTGATGACCGGTAGCGGCTCTGCAATTTTTGGTTTATTCTCAGGAGCGGCGGCGGTTCGCGATGCCGTTTTATCATTACGTGACGAACGAAGTTTTCGCTTTTCTTTGGTAAGCCGGGCACGCTATCGCTCGATGTGGTGGCGGGCTCTCGAAGAACATATCGATCAGAAAACATGGCCGCCCCGAAGCCGATACGCGCGATGACCCACGATCGCCTCAAAGTTTTTAGCGGAAACGCCAATCTGGCGCTTACCCAGGAAATCTGCGCCAGCCTGGGTCTCGAACTGGCGCAAGCCAGCCTGAAGCAGTTTGCCGACGGCGAAAACTACGTGCAAATTCTCGAGAACGTCCGCGGCGCAGATGTTTTCGTGGTCCAGCCCACCTGTAAGCCCGTGGACACCAGCCTGATGGAACTGCTGCTCATGATTCAGGCGTTCAAGCTGGCCTCCGCGGGGCGTATCACGGCAGTGCTACCCTATTATGGATACGCGCGGCAGGACCGCAAGGACAAGCCCCGCGTGCCCATTTCGGCCAAGCTGGTGGCCTCGTTGCTCGAGACGGCCGGCGCAGACCGGATTCTGGCGCTCGATTTGCACGCGGCGCAAATTCAGGGGTTCTTTAATGTTCCGGTGGATCATCTGTTTGCGTCCCCGGTTCTGGTGGAATATTTTAAGGCTCTCGACATCCCGGATCTAACCGTGGTTTCGCCGGATCCGGGTGGTGTCGAGCGGGCGCGCGCCTTCGCGAAAAGATTGAATTGCCCGCTGGCGATTATCGATAAGCGGCGCCCGGAGGCGAATGTGGCCGAGGTGATGAACGTGGTCGGCGATGTGGAAGATCGCCATTGCTTGGTGGTGGACGACCTGATCGATACCGGTGGCACTTTGGTGAAGAGCGCGGAAGCGCTATTGGCCAAGGGCGCATCCGGCGTTTCCGCCTGCGCCACCCACGCGGTGCTGTCCGGGCCGGTGCTCGAGCGCATCGAGGAGTCGCCGCTCGAAGAAGTGGTTTTTACCAATTCGATTCCACTCTCGCGGGAGGCGCGGCAATCGAGAAAGGTCAAATCGCTGTCGATCGCCAAGCTGCTGGCGGAGGCCATCCGGTCGATACATGAGGAGACCTCGGTCAGCGTGTTATTTATTTAGCCGTCAGCTATAAGCCATCAGCTCTCAGCCGCGTTTGGTTTGGCTGAAAGCTGAAAGCTGATCGCTGAAAGCTGGGAGAAAGAAGTGCGAAAAGATATTACCGTCGCCGCGGACCTTCGTGAGACTCGCGGCAAAAATGAAGCGCACCGTACCCGCCGTGCCGGAAAGATTCCGGCTGTCGTCTATGGGGCACACCAGGAGCCGGTAAGCATTGCCGTCAATCCTCGGGAAATCCTGAAGATCGTTAAAAGCTCCACTGGATACAACACCATTTTCAACTTGCAAGTGAATGGCAACGCTCCCACGCCCGTCATGGTCGTGGATGAGCAGATCGATCCGCTCAAGGGCACCCTGCTGCATGCTGACCTGAAGCGCATCGATCTCACCCAGCGTCTGCGCGTGGTGGTGCCCGTGCATGTGCAGGGAGAGCCCAAAGGAGTGAAGCAGCAGAGTGGACTGCTCGATATCGTGACGCGATCGGTGGAGATCGAGTGCCTTCCCGATGACATTCCGGAACACTTCACGATGGACGTGACGGAACTGATGATCGGCCAGAGCCGGCGGGCCAGTGATATTCCTCTGGCCGGGTCAATCAAGCTGGTCAGTGCCCCGGACTCGGTGATTGCGCACGTGGTGACGCATCGCGGCGAAGAGGCTGCCGCGACTCCGGCCGAAGGCGCCGCCGCTCCAGCCGCGGGCAGTGAGCCCGAAGTCGTCAAGAAAGGAAAGAAAGAAGAGGAAGGCGCGGCGGCAGCCAAGGGCAAAACGGAAGCCAAGCCCGAGGACAAGGGCAAGAAGAAGTAACGAGATGATTCCCATTACCACAGAGGCGCAGATTGCCGCCGCGCTGGGACCATTGGTGGCGCCGGGGCTTCTGCCCCGCCGCCGGGCTTCCGCCTGGCGTCGCGCGCAGACAGAAAGCTTTCGATCCTGCGCGGAAACTACTGTCAAGACGCCGGGACACAGAGCCAAACATAAAATGAGAATCTCTGCGGTGCGTATATATGGATCTGTTCCTGGTGGCCGGTCTGGGCAACCCCGGCGAGGAATATGCGCATACCCCGCATAACCTCGGATTCCTGGTGGTCGATGAGCTGGCCCAGCGCCACGGCATACGCGTTTCCCGCAAAGATTCCCAAGCGCTTATCGGGCTGGGCGAGATCGACGGGCATCGCGTGATGTTGGCCCAACCCCAGACCTTTATGAATCTCAGCGGGAACTCGGTGCGCGCGCTCATGGAGAAACATGAGATCGGGTTGGACGGCCTGGTGGTGGTTTATGACGAGTTGGATCTGCCTTGGGGTGCATTGAAGATTAAGCCCAAGGGATCGGCTGCCGGTCACAACGGCATGCAGTCGGTGATCGAGAAACTGGGAACGCAAAACATCGTTCGGGTCCGGCTGGGCATTCATCCCGGCCACCAACTCGCAAGCGGAAAGGATTTTCTGCTTTCGCCCCTGAGGCGCGGGCAGAGGAAGGAATTGGACGAATTCGTCGGCTGCGCGGCCGATGCGGTTCGTTCGATAATTGCCGAGGGCGTCGAAAAGGCCATGACGAAATTCAATCGTCGCGCCCCAGGCTTACCAACAGAGGAAGCATGAGAATTTACGAAGAGCTGTTTATTGTGAAACCGGATGCGCCGGAAGAGGAAGCCGATCAGTTCGTGGAGCAGTTGCGGTCCCATCTGATGGCATCCGGCGGCACGGTGGATAAAGTCGAAAAATGGGGCAAGCGGCGGCTGGCTTATAAAGTCGATAAGTACCACGAAGGCGCCTACGTGCTGCTCCAGTTCTCAGCCGGGCCGGATGCGGTCAAAGAAGTGGAGCGCCGCTTGCGCGTTTCCGACCTGGTGATTAAGTTTTTGACAGTGCGCATCGATGAGACGCTGAAGCGTCTCGAAAAGCGCAAGAAGGAACGGGAAATGCGCGCTGCCCGGCGGCCGGCGCCCGCTGCCGCTCCTGCGCCCCTGCTTCCGGGAATGTCGCCGGGAGTTTCTCCCCAGGAAACTCCCGCCATGCCCGGTTTACCGCGTGAAACCCAACCGAGGGAGAGTTAAGCTATGCCCGAATCGAGAGGAAGACCAGGCAGTGCCGCGCAGCGCCCCACCGGAGGCGATAAGGCGCTGGCTACCCAAAAGAAACAGTATTTCAGGCGCAAGAAAGTTTGCCGCTTCTGCGTGGAGCGCATCGACGACATTAACTATAAGGACGTGAAGCTGCTGCACGCCTTCGTAGCCGAACGCGGAAAGATCGTCCCGCGCCGCATTTCCGGAGTCTGCGCGCCCCACCAGAGGCGCTTGGCCGACGCCATCAAGAAAGCCCGCAATATCGCGCTGTTGCCCTTCGCGGCAGTGATTTAGCCATTGCGACGGAGATTTTCATGGAAATCATTCTGAGAGAAGATATCGATAAGCTGGGCACGCGCGGCCAGGTGGTGAAGGTCGCTCCCGGCTATGCCCGTAATTTCCTGCTCCCCAAACGTCTCGCGGTGGCGGCCACCGATGCCAACCGCAAGATCGTGGAGCAGGAGCGCCAGGCGCACCTGCGCAAGGAAGCCAAGCAAAAGAGCGAGGCCGAGGATCTGGGCAAACTACTCACCGGGACCGCGGTGACCATCGCCCAAAAAGCCGGAGAAAACGATCAACTCTTCGGCTCAGTTACCGCGCAGGATATCGCCAATGCCTTGGCGGCGCGCAATTTCATGATCGACCGCCGCAAGGTGCAACTGGATGAGCCCATCAAACAACTGGGTGAGTACAAAGTGAATCTGCGGCTGCACAAAGAAGTCGCCACGGAAATTGTGGTGAACGTCGTGCGTGAGGCATAGGGCACAGAGGGCCCGGTGCCAACAGCTCGTGCGCTCGCGGTATTACAGAAGCTGAGCGCACGAGCCGCCGGCCCACAGAATCATCAGCGCGGGGGAACTACGCTGTAGGTCCGGTCCCAAAAGGGCAGGGTACCGATGGGGTCCCCGGAAATAACAATTTCCACGCGTCGGTTGTCGATTCGCCCGTTCTCGGTGGCATTGGAAGTGAGAGGGCGCGAATCGCCGTAGCCCTGGGTCGAAACCATACCGCTTGCGAGGCCCGCTGTGACGAGCGTATTCCCCACCGCGGCCGCTCGATCCGAGGAGAACTGACTGCTGCCCGGAGTGTCCGTGTACCCTTCTACCGCCACGTGCAAGCCGGGCTGCGAAGCCACAATAGAAGCTACGCGGGATACCTCCTGAGCGGCTTCGGGGCGGAGCGTCGCGCCGGTGAAATCGGCATCGCTCACAGTGACCACGATGCCGCGCGGAGTATCGCGGGTGGTCAGTTCCCCGTTCAACTTTTCAAGCAACTGGCCGCGTAGCTCCTTTTGAGCGGTCTCGGAAGCTTGTGCGCCAGGGGGCGGCGGCTGGGGAAGATTGGCTGCGGATTGGAAGCGATCCGCTTGGGCCCGCGCGGCGCTGGCTTGCGCTTCGGCTTGCTCGCGAGCCTGATGTTCTGCTTGGGCCTGCGCGCGCGCGGCATCGGCATCGGCTTGCGCCTGCTGCACCGCTGCTTGCGCCTGCTGCACGGCCGCTTCCGCCTGCGCTTTGGCTTGCTGCGCCTGAGCCGCTTCGGTTTGCGCAGTGGCTAACTGCGCGGCCTGCTTACGCTGATCCGCGATCACGCGCGCATCTTCCGCCATCTGCGACGCCTCCCGGGCGTTCTGCACGATCAGGCTGGTATCGCCTTTGGCCGCCTGCAGGCGCTGCGCCTCGCTGTAGGCATGTTCGGCCTTGGCAAAGGTATTAGGAGCGTACTGGTCAGCCCCAGCCGCGCGGGCTATTCCCATGGCGTTCTGTGCCTCGTACAGTTGCAACAAGGCCTCATATTCGCGCATGGATACTTTGGGCGCCTTGCTCACCTGGTTGTCGAGATTCTGGCTGGCTTCGACATCATACGTGTAGTGCCCGCGCGGCATCAGCTCATACTTCGCCTCAATCGGCTGAGTGGCGCCCAGCGTATCGGGGCGGATCTTGTTTTCCAGAACTACCACGTCACTTGGTTGCCGCACCGAGGAAAACGGCTCCGCCGTCACGATCAGCCCGAAGACTTGCAGATCGGTAGTCACCCGCAAATGCCCATGGTCCCCTGAGTCCGTGACAATTTCGCCCAGGTTGTGCGGTGCGCCTTCCGGGGTAATCGCCCACAGGACATAGGTCAAATATTCACGCCCGAATCTCACCGGAGCAGCCAGGTTATCGAAGTGGGCATCGATTTCCGTGCGGCCGCGCTTCGATTCGACCGTGGCATCCCCTTTGGCCTTGTTGAGCAGCACCGTGCCGCGAAAATCGATCTTGGTCGGACCGGAGCGATATTGATAATTGACCGCCTCAACATTACGCTCCGTTACGGTAACGCGGTACAAGGGCACCGATTCACTTTTCGGTGGAGCTTCCTGGCAAATTGCCGGAAGCGCGCCGCAAACGGCTAAGATAGAAAGGCCGCGAGCGGCCCGGACCATCTGAATCCATGTGCGATTCATTTCGCCCTCCAAACAAGCAACGTATTGCAGGTAGCGTGCCGTTCTCGGGAATCGTGAGGTTCAGCACGTACACTAGGGATTAGAAAATTAGAGATGATTTCACGATACACACGCCCGGAAATGGGCCGGATCTGGAGTGACCAGAACAAATTCCAGCAGTGGCTTGAGGTAGAACTGGCGGCATCGGAAGCGCTTGCGGATCTGGGCGTGGTGCCACGAGAGGCGGCGCGATTATTGCGCGAGCATGCCGGTTTCGAAGTGCGGCGGATTTTCGAGATCGAAAATGAGGTGAAGCACGATGTGATCGCCTTCACAACGGCGGTGGCCGAAACCCTGGCGAGCGCGGGGCACGCCGAGGCTTCACGCTGGCTGCACTACGGCCTGACTTCCAATGACATCGTGGACACCGCTCAGGCGTTGCAACTGCGGCAGGCTTCGGCCATTCTGCTACGGGATCTTGAGGACCTGCGCGCCGTGCTCCGCAGGCGCGCCTGGGAGTTCCGCCACACCGTGCAGATTGGCCGTACCCATGGCATGCACGCCGAGCCAATCACCTTCGGACTCAAGCTGGCCATCTGGCACGACGAAGCGGGCCGCGGCCTGGAGCGCCTGTGCGCCGCCGCTGAGGAATTGCGCGTGGGGAAAACTTCGGGCGCGGTGGGAACCTACGCCCACATAGGGCCGGAGGTGGAGGAGCGAATCTGCGCCAGGCTGAACTTGAAGCCGGCACCCATTTCTTCCCAGGTGATTGGACGCGACCGTCATGCGAACTTTGTCGCCGCTCTCGCGCTGGTGGCAGCCTTGTGCGAGCACGTCGCGCTCGAAGTGCGCCATTTGCAGCGCACCGAGGTCCGCGAGGCCGAGGAGTATTTTTCCAAAGGCCAGAAGGGCAGTTCTGCCATGCCGCACAAACGCAATCCCGTAAACGCGGAGCAGATTTGCGGCCTGGCGCGGGTGGTACGCGCCAATGCGCAGGCGGCACTGGAAAATGTGGCGCTGTGGCACGAGCGCGACATTTCACATTCCTCGGTGGAGCGCGTCATTCTGCCGGATTCCACCATCCTGACGGATTATCTGCTGGCCCGAACGACGCAGCTTGTGGAGAAACTGGTAGTCTACCCGGAGCGCATGCGGCGCAACCTGGAGATGACCCGAGGCTTGGTTTTCTCGGGCCAGTTACTCCTCGATCTGGCGGCCGCCGGAATGCTGCGCGAGGAGGCTTACCGCATTGTGCAAGGGCATGCCATGCGCGCCTGGGAGAGCGACGGCGATTTCCGCGCGGCGATTGACGCCGACCCGGAGATTGCCAACGTGCTCACAAAGCAACAGGTAACGGAAGCGTTTTCGCTCGACAGGCAGCTCCGCAATGTGGACCGGATTTTCGAGCGGGTGTTCGCGGGCGAGTGGCCGCCGGAAGCCAAATGAGAGTCTTGGCTAAGGGCGCCTCCGCCGGGCATTAGGTAGCATAAGAAAACGGCGATTAGCTTCGATGCTCGCGGGAGTGAGCCACAAAACGTCCTGGCCGGAACTGCCCGCTAATGAGATAATCTGTTGAAACAGCCGATGAGAATGAATAGATGAAGACGCGCGGCTCGGGTACGGAACTGCTGTTTCCGGAGTTGTCCACTGGACCGGAGAATCCTTGGATCACCGCATCGGCCCGCATACACGCTATTGGTCATCCAACTGGACTCACGGCCCTGGAGCTCTGTGCTGGCGCCGGCGGGCAAGCCCTCGGGCTGGAAGAGGCTGGGATCGAGCATGCGGGATTGGTAGAAGCCGACAAAAGTGCCTGCGCCACACTTCGGTTGAACCGGCCAACGTGGAACGTCATCGAGGAAGACCTAAACAAGTTTGACGGCACCCCATTTAAGGGAGTCGATCTCATCTCCGGCGGCCTGCCATGCCCGCCGTTTTCAGTGGCCGGGAAGCAACTCGGCAGGAGGGACGAACGAAATCTCTTTCCGGCCATGATCCGCCTGGTCGATCAAATCCGCCCGCGAGCCATTATGATCGAGAACGTGAGGGGCTTTCTGGATGCAGTTTTTCAAGATTACCGTGGCTACGTCAGAGATGAGCTCCTGAAGCTCGGCTACGAGCCTGGGTGGAAACTGATGAACGCCTCGGAATTCGGTATTCCACAGTTGCGGCCGAGAGTGGTGTTTGTTGCGGTCCGCAAAGAGTTTTCGCAATATTTCTTATGGCCTCAGCCATCGGACATCACTCCAAAGTCAGTGGGTGAAGTTCTGCTCGACTTGATGGCGGCGAATGGCTGGAAGGGTGCTGCCCGGTGGGCGAGGCAGGCCGACGAAATCGCTCCCACGATTGTTGGCGGTTCGCACAAGCACGGCGGACCTGACCTCGGGCCCACACGGGCACGCAAGGCGTGGGGAGCGCTCGGAGTCGATGGCCTCGGGTTGGCAAATGATCCACCGGGCCCGGACTTCCCGATGGATGGCATGCCGCGCCGAACCGTGAGGATGGTAGCCAGATTGCAAGGCTTCCCGGATGAATGGCGATTTGCCGGCGGTAAAACTCAGTCCTACCGCCAGGTTGGCAATGCGTTTCCTCCTCCCTTTGCGCGGGCGGTCGCCGAACAGATTAAGCAATGCTTGGTTGCCTCCCGGTCCTTGAGGATTGCCGGTTGAGTGCTGATATCTCCCTATTCCAGGCCGCACGCAAGAGCTACCATGCCGCTCTCTTGGAGAGTGGCGTGCTTTGCATGACGCCCCGAAAGAAGCCGAAGAGGGGAATGCCCGATGAGTTTCCATCAAATGCGGATGGGGATAGTGTCAGCAGCATAGCGATTGCTCGCGCCATCTTCGGCCAAATTCAGACGGAGAC
The DNA here is from genome assembly GCA_030041985.1 of Bryobacteraceae bacterium. Lineage (GTDB taxonomy): Bacteria > Acidobacteriota > Terriglobia > Bryobacterales > Bryobacteraceae > PSRJ01. The sequence continues at coordinate 34,191 of JASIAM010000108.1, forward strand.
TACGCTAGGCGGCCGTTTAGCCGGTCAAATATCGGGCAGCAAGTTCGAGCAGATTACGCGCTCGTTTGTCCAAGAGACGTTCACGGCCTTAAAGGCACTTCGCCCTGGAAAATGGGACTTCAATCCTGAGAAGCGCGCTATCTTCCGGTTCGAGCAGTACCATCATCTCGCAGAACTCTCGGAGGTCGCTGCTAAGAACCCGGAAATAGCAGTTTTACTCGGGAGCGATTATATGATCGCTCCCGACGTCCTGGTGGTCCGCGAGCCGGAACCGGATGAAGTCATCAATGCCCTCGAAACGATCGTGGACGACAAAGTGGCGTTGCGCTCAAGCCTGAGGGAGCGGAACAACAATTTGCCCATACTTCACGCCAGCATTTCCTGTAAATGGACTCTACGAAGCGACCGAGCGCAAAATGCCCGATCCGAAGCTCTGAACCTGGTTCGGAACCGGAAGGGAAGGTTGCCGCACATTGCGGTTGTAACAGGTGAGCCGCTACCGAGCCGCTTGGCCTCTCTCGCGCTCGGGACAGGTGACCTGGATTGCGTGTACCATTTCGCGTTGCCGGAGTTGATTGCTGGAGTGGAAAGTCTCGCCAACGAGGATTCGGCGAACCTGGTGAAGATCATGGCCGACGGGAAGCGTTTGAAGGATATTTCGGACCTGCCATTGGATCTGGCGGTATGACTGACAAGCTCACCCCGGAACGCCGATCGGCGAACATGAGCAAGATTCGAAGTCAGGATACCTCGCCGGAATTGATTGTGCGCCGGCTAGTTCACGGTATGGGCTATCGATTTCGTTTGCACGTCGCCTCACTTCCCGGAAAGCCGGATATCGTCCTCGCCCGTTTAAAGAGCATTATTGAGGTGCGGGGATGCTTCTGGCATCAGCACCCGGGCTGCATCGACTCCCATGTCCCAAAGTCACACAAACAGTACTGGGAGCCAAAGCTGCAACGTAATCAGCGGCGGGATAAGGAGAATGGCCGAAGCCTGCGCAAGCTCGGTTGGAGGGTATACATTGTTTGGGAATGTGAAACGAGGGAGTCCACAAAGCTTTCCCGGCGGATCGCCCGGTTCCTGGAAGTTATGTGACAATCGCGGCTTTTCATGCCGATTTCAACACCTGCATACGACATTTCAGGCACTGATCACCCTCCATTCCAATGTCCTCTCAATATGCTCTGCCCGGCATTGACATCGTAAGCCAAAGTCCGTATCGTTGGTATGTTCGGTCGAGGTCAGTATGAAACTTCGAACAGTCGTGGTGCTTGCCGGTATGAGCATGCTCATTCCGTCGATGCCAGCTCAGACCAAGCATTACACGCCCCCGAAAACTCCCTGGGGCGATCCTGACATTGAAGGGATTTGGCCCGGCAATATGGGCGTTCCCATGCAAAGGCCCGTCTCGATGGGCGACCGGACGACGCTCACCGACACAGAATATGCCAGACGGGTGGAGCAGGCCCAAAAACAAGCCGCCTCGGATAACGAAGAGCGCGCTCCCAAAGACGCCCGCGTGGGAATCGGGCCGCCCGCTTACTGGACTGAGCGCGGCACGCCCACCCGCCAGGCTTCGCTGATTATTGATCCGCCGGATGGCCGCATCCCGCCGCTGACCCCCGAAGCGCAAAAACGCCGTAAAGAGGCTCGCGGCGGTAAGGGCGATCCGGCTGAGTGGGCCGGCCATGCAGATTCCTGGGAAGACCTCAATTTGTATTACCGCTGCATCACTCGCGGTGTGACCGGATCGATCATCCCGGTGGTGTATAACAACGGCAATCAGATTCTGCAGACTCCCGGGTACGTGGTGATTCGCAATGAGATGATTCATGAGGCGCGTGTCATTCCGCTCGATGGGAAGCCGCATGTGGGAGAAGCCATTCGCGAATATATGGGTGACTCCCGCGGGCACTGGGAAGGCAACACGCTGGTAATTGAAACCACCAACTTCACTGACAAAACCAGCATCGGTTCGAACGGAGTGGGATACAACGGCGAAGGCGGCCGCCATACCGCCGCTCTACGTCTGGTGGAACGGCTGACACGAGTCAATGAAGATACTCTGAATTACCAGGTGACGATTGACGACCCGGAGACTTGGACCAAACCGTGGACACTGCTGATTCCCTTGAAACGCGATTCGAAATACGAATTTGCCGAGTACGCGTGTCACGAGGGTAATTACGCAATGAAAGATATTCTCGAGGGCGCGCGCGCCGAAGAAGGGAAGAAAACCGCGCCATAATGCTCGTGCCTCGAAAGGTGATAATCTCTTTCGAAAGGAGCGATCGCATGGAGCCGACGAAACCGAAACTGCCACTGGAAGCCGTACAACTTTACAACCGCTTTATTCACGGCGAGATTAGCCGCCGGGACTTTATGGATGGTGTGCAGCGCCTGGCTGCCGGCGGTTTGACAGCGGCCGCCGTGATCGAGGGGCTGATGCCGAACTACGCGCTGGGGCAGCAGGTGGCGCGCAACGATGACCGGATCAAGGCAGGCTACGAAACCGTCCCGTCCCCGCAAGGCAACGGCAGCATCAAAGGATATCTTGTGCGGCCCATCAGTGCCGATACACGGTCGGAGATGCCCACGAAATTACCCGGTATCCTCGTCGTCCACGAGAACCGCGGCTTGAACCCGCATATCGAGGACATAGCGCGCCGGTTTGCTCTCGCTAACTTCATGGCGTTTGCGCCGGATGGGCTGACGTCTCTCGGTGGTTATCCCGGTGATGATTATCGGGGCGGCCAGTTATTTAACAAAGTCAATCGCGATAAGATGACCGAAGATTTCGTGGCCGCTGCCTTGTGGCTGAAAGCGCGCCCCGACTGCACAGGCAAAATAGGAGCTACCGGCTTCTGTTACGGCGGTGGGATCGCCAATACTTTGGCCGTGCGGCTGGGAGAAAATCTGGCGGCCGCGGTGCCCTACTACGGCGCGGTTCCTCCCAAAGAGGAGATTCCGAAAATCAAGGCGGCGGTTCTGGTGCACCACGGGGAACTGGACACGCGCCTGGCAGCGACCTGGCCGGCGTACGATGGGGCCTTGAAAGAGGCCGGAGTGCCGCACGAAGGCTACATTTACCCCGGCGCTGTGCATGGCTTCAATTGCGATGCGACGCCCGAACGCTATAACAAAGCCGCGGCTGACTTGGCGTGGCAGCGCACCATCGACTGGTTCAATAAATACGTGCGCGGCTGATGGGAGGACCCGATGCGAAAGCCCACTGCTCCTGTCGTACTGGCGTTGGCCGCGCTGGCTGGTTTGGCTGCCGCCAAGCCCCAGCCGCCCAAGTCCCTGCACCTCTACGTTCTCGATTGCGGCACGATCACCGGGGTCAGCGGTGACTCGTTAGGGTTCAAGCCCGGCGAGTTGGCGACCACTAACATGATCACTCCGTGCTACCTGATTGTTCATCCGCGCGGCGCCATGATCTGGGACACAGGCGAAATTCCGGATAGCGCGTTTCAGAATGGTGTGCGCCCAGCCAAACAGGGCGCTTTCACGGTGGATCAGCCGCTGCTGCCGCAATTGGCTGCCATCGGCTACACGCCCGCCGATATTACTTATTTGGCCCTCTCGCACTATCATGGCGATCATGTAGCCAATGCGAGCCTGTTTGCGGGATCCACCTGGATTGTGCAGAAGGCGGAGCGCGATGCAATCTTCGCGCCGCGGCCCGCCAACCAGAAAAAGCTGGGCAGCGTGGCCGACCCTGCGTACTTCGCCGCGCTCGCCCACAGCAAAACGATTCTGCTGAACGGCGAGGATCACGACGTGTTTGGTGATGGCACGGTGGTGATCAAGTTCACGCCAGGACACACGCCCGGGCACCAATCACTGTTTTTGAAGCTGGCCCGCACCGGTCCCGTACTCTTGTCCGGCGATTTGTATCATTACCCGGAAGAGATCACCTACAAACGCATTCCCTCCTTCGATTGGAATAAGGAGGAAACTGCCAAGAGCCGCACCATGATTGAAGAATTCGTAAAGCAGAACCACGCGCAGTTGTGGATTCAGCACGATTACACCGCGGGGATCAAAAGGAAGAAAGCTCCGGAGTATTACGACTGAGGCACGCCCGCCGTGCCCGATCGCTCGCCCGTGATTGATCGCCATCGGAAACAAAAAGGACGGCCGCTGGCATCTGCAAATTGCGCAACGCTTAGTGCAATATATAACTTCTACCTCAACGAGGAGCGTTGGGGACGGATGTCCGTGCGCATCGCCGCCGGCGTGCTGCAGCCGTTTTCCGGCGATGCGAAGCTCCCACCACAAAAGCGCACCCAACTCGACAAACTCTACCAACAAGTGACCGGCGATCTGGGCAAACTCATGGACGCAATCGCACTCAAAACTGCCTAAACTTTATCGTTACGAAAGCAAAGTTATCGTTGTTCTACTTATAACGGTCTAAAAGGGCATCGCAACTCTGCCTCGACGAACCGGTATCCGCAACGAAGGTGATGGTGACCTTCTTTGCCTGACTGCGAAAGATCACAGGCGACCTCCCAAACGTAAGGGCACGATTAAACGTTCTATTGGCAGTTGTGGTACGAAGGGCAATCCTGTATCCTATAAATGAGCGGTGGAGTTCGCCTGGTTGCCGCATTTCGCGGCCGATGACTCCTGTTGGCGAATTCGCCTCAGGGGGCTCTCCGTTCATCCCTCCCGGCGTTTTTTTACCTAGTCATAGCCGATCGACGAGGTATAGGAAAGGTGCCTCGCTTGATCGTTGAGTATGCAATTGGAGCAACCGAAATGGCGCATGTAATTCTGCCCGACTTGGGCGAGCCGGGCGATCCTCGTCAGAACTGCTCGCGGCGGCCGGAGACTCGTGGCTTATTGTCGATCCTTGCCGTAGTGGAGTCAATCTCGAAGCGAGAAGGCAGTAAGCATCTGAGTCTGCGATTGCAGGATCTGCATGAACGAATCGCCCGCGACCAGTTCCGGCTTGCCGTTGTCGGGCAGTTCAAACGCGGTAAAACATCGCTTCTGAATGCGCTTCTCAAGGAAACGGATCTTCTTCCTGTGGGGACTCTCCCTTTCACCTCCGTGCTGACAATTGTTCAGCATGGCAGCCAGAAAGCTGCTGAAGTTCTCTTTCAATCTGGCATTCGCCGTTCCATCTCTCTCTCCGAACTCAAAGACTATGTCACCGACGCCGGTAATCCCAACAACTGCAGGATGGTCGATCAGGTAGAGGTCTCCTGTCCTGCGGAGATCCTTCGCGGTGGAATCGTCTTGATTAATTGCCCTGGCTTTGGAAGCCTTTCGGACCAGAATACGGAGATTGCCTACAATTGTCTTCCTCGAATTGACGCCGCGATATTCGTCACTTCGCCAGATCCTCCGATTACAGCGGCAGAGAAGGAGTTCCTGAGAAAGCTAACGCTGACGACTCAAAAACTTTTCGTAGTCATGAACAAGGTTGATCTGCTTGATCACGGTTCGCTAGAAGACGTCCTGCTATTCACGAAAGACGCGATTACACGCATAGTCGGCGACTATTCGCCTGAAATCTATGCAGTTTCTGCGTTAGCCACAGCCTCTGATCAAGAGTGTGTTGACCTTGCAGGTGTGCGGAGGCTGGAGGCTGGGCTGCGCGAATTTCTACGCATCCATCGGGACGAGACTTTCCTAGCGTCGGTTCTCAAATGTCTTTCCGGGTCAATTTCCGAACTTCGCGAGGAGCTTCAATCTAAGATTACATCGGTTGCAACGATTCTGAGGGATCTGGAAAGCAAGAGCATCCGATTCGAAGTCGAACTCAAAGCGGCCTACGACGAGTACACGGAAAAGGAACGCAGGCTCTTGGAAACGGTGAATCGGCTCGGCGACCTTGCCGAAAACGAAACACTCAGGTTCGCCGAATCCCAGGAGTCTGTGTTGGATTCGCGGCTTCGGGCCTTTCGGCGGCGTAACGGCTCTATGCCGAAACGGGAGTTTGCTAATGCGCTCGAGGAATTCGCCACGCTTGAGATTGACAGACTGTTCAATGGTTTTTCGCAAGAATTGGAAGCATCTCTTGTTCGAGCGGTTGACGCCACAGCCGCCGGGTTTATAGAGTCCGCGAATACCATCGTAGCTACTGTCCGAGAGAGTGCCCTTCAACAGTTTGGGGTTTCACCGGATGGAAACCTCGAAATTCCGGATTGTTTCTCCGATTTCTGTACTCACCAGCAGCACGAAAGCACGGTGGATGCATCCGAACCGCCTCCATCTCTATTGCTCTTCCCCGGCCCGCTGTTGCGATATTGGGTGTTGCATCAAGCCCTAGGGACCGCCAGCCGCAGACTCCAACAGACCGGCCAAGTGATCGGCCAGGACTTGAAGACGCGGGCGCGGGCACAGATACAAGCGTTCGCGGATAGAGTCCGCAAAGGTGTGCAAGATACGTTTGAGCGCATTCGTGCATCTGTCTGCGCCACTCATGAACAACATGAGTGTTCCGCAGCGTTCCACAGGCAACACGTGGCGCGATTGTCAACAGACATCGCGAGGCTGGACCTTTTGGCGGAGGCTCTTAATGCTCCCTTGGGATTTCAATCCGCTCTGGAGGCCTGAAAATTGGTTCGTTACATTCTGGTGCTTGTGGGCGGAGCCGTGGGCTCGCTCACTCGCTTTGTTGTGGGCACGGCCATCGTTGCGAGACTCGGGGGGAGATTTCCCTATGGAACTGTTTTCATCAATCTTACAGGTTCGTTTCTAATCGGCTTTGCCATGACATATCTGACAGAGCGGACCTACCTCAACCCAAACTGGCGTTTCTTGCTCGTAATTGGGTTCCTTGGTGGCTATACGACATTCTCAAGTTTTGAGTGGGAGACTCTTAGCCTGATACGGGACGGCAGTCGCTGGCTCGGTCTCCTGAACGGTTTCGGGAGCTTCATAATCGGCTACGGTGCCGTGTGGTTAGGCGCAGTCGTCGCCGCGAGAAAGTAGAATGCCACGGCCACCTGCTTCACGTCCCCTCCTCAGCGAACCGGAGTTCACGACGGCCGCTGTCCGTTGGGTTGTGCGCGGGGTTACGGGCATTCCTGCCGCCCGGCCCTATCTCTGTCAAACGAACACCACTAGCTGATGACCGCTCTTAAAAAGAAACAGCCATTGCTGATGCCAGGACCGGGTGGGTCCGGGAAAAGCACTTTGATGCAACCGTATTGTGATATCAATTCCGCACTCGCCGAACCTTCACGTTACGAATAGATGTAGTCTCGCGTCAGACGCCTGTGTGCAGGTGCTCGTCTCTTTGCCATTAGGATTTGGCATATGTCGGTCGCACCTGATTCAAAACTGACAGCCGATCCTGCGAGGTACAAAAGCCAAATGCGGTAGGTTTCGCGATCGACGTGCTGCAAACATTCCGCGGCATTCGCCCCGAGCCGTTGTACCCAGTGACGGCACGTCATAGCGTAGTGCGGCCTCAGGTTCTCGACGTCCAGCACCTCGAACCCAGCTCGGCCGGCCTCGCGAATGACCGTGGACAGTGTTGCGAGTTCGCCTCCCGGAAATACCTTCTGCTGCAGAAACAGGGTCTCTGGACCGTCGGCCGTGCCCTCTGGTCGAACGATTCCGTGGTTGAGGAAGAGACCCTGATCCTCAAGAAGATCGAAGGCTTTGCGGAAATATTCCTGAAGGCGTTTGCGGCCGACATGCTCGAACATTCCGACGGAGGCCATTTTTTGGAATCTCCCCTGGAGGTTTCGATAGTCGCATTCGTGGATCTCCACTCGTTGGTCGAGGTTCTTTTCAACGACAATTCTAGATGCTAAGTACTCCTGCTGAAGGCTCAAGGTACATCCTGTGGCGCGTGCTCCATATTTTTCGGCTGCGTGGATCACCAAAGATCCCCAGCCGCAACCCACATCGAGAAAGCTTTCATCGGGTTGGAGATCGAGTTTTCTGCAAATGTGGTCCAACTTGGCTGTCTGAGCTTCGTCGAGAGACTTAGTCTTGTCCTTGAAGTAGGCACAGGAGTAGACCATCTTCGCATCCAGGAATGCCTGATAAAAATCGTTGGAGCGATCGTAGTGGAATCGAATGTTCTGCGCCGCCCGGCGTCTTGACTGAAACCAACTCTCCAGCCTACGCGGAGCGAACCTTGCGGCAATCGCCGAGAATACGTCCCGCACGCTCAACTGGGTCGTCGCTTTCTTAAAACGTATGGCCGATATAATGTCCCCTTGGATGTCGAAGTGCCCTTGGATAAAAGCTGTTGCCGCCGAATAGAGGCTGGCTCGCTGGAGCCATTCATATTGATTGGAATCGCGCAACACGAAGGTAAACTCCGGACGGCCGCTTCCACAAACAAAGGAACGGCCATCGGCGTAAACCACTTCGTAGCAGAGCGAATCTGGCATCTCATTGAAACTGTCCACTGAGCCGCCCTGCATTCCGGACGTTCGACGATCATTGGCTAGGCCCATGGTTCTGTCCTTTGGTGAGTAGATCCGTATTGGATAATTGCGGTGGCACACCGGTCTCCGCGTTTCTCAAAATGAAGACGCCGCGGAGAATTGCTTGCGAAAATCGATTGGACGAACGTTTTGGTGAAACGTGACACTGCAAACCTCCCCGGCCGACAAGTCGCGCCAGAACTCAAAATTTTGCAGGGATTCCGGGCGGGTTTAATTCGAGGACGATGCCCCGCCAGATAATTCCCTGGTAGGAGTCATTTTCCCCGAGGTGGGGCCCTTGTGGCGAACTCCAACGCCAATTCCATTATCAGGTGATACATCGAGGCAGTCAATGCTGTTCGATAGACAATACCAAGTCCGGCTAATTCGGCTTGGATGAAGGGAAACCTGGCCTCTCGCCACAAATTCGGAAGCCAGGAGGCCCGCTCACTCGACGATCGAATTCGGCCGATTACAGCGGCGGCTGGAGATTCTACACATTCATCGCAGACGTTGACAGCGAATTCTGGCTCGAAGAGGAAATAGCCGGGTAGATCTCTCTTCACGAACCTATGAAGAAACCTCCCTGAGCAGGTAGAACAGGACGGGCGTTATTAGCAATGACAGGAACATCGAGATAGCGACTCCGCCAATCACTGCAATCGCGAGGGGTTGGAGGAGTTGCGCCCCAGAACCAACCGCCACGGCCAGCGGGAGCATCCCGAATATCGTCGCCATCGCCGTCATCACGATGGGACGTAGGCGCCGCCGTCCGGCCTCGAAAATCGCATCACGAAGGGATAGGCCCTGCGCACTGAAGTGTTGTTCGGAGTCGAGCATCAGAATGCCGTTCTTATGTACGATGCCGACCACCATAATTGCGCCCATAAAGGAGCTGATGTTTAGTGTGGTGCCAGTAATCCAAAGTGCGAGCATTGCGCCGAACGTACAGAGAACAGTAGCGACGACGATCGCTGTGGGGTGAGAGAACGACCGGAACTCAAAAACCATAACAATGAAAATCAGCAGGATCGAACCCAGTAGCACTTGTGTGAGTCCCAGGAAGCTCTCTCGCTGGATCTGATACAGGCCTCCAAATTCGATGTCCGTCCCCTCGGGAATTCGCACTTCTTTAAAGAGTCGCTGCTGGATTTCTTTCATCGCCGAACCCAAGTCGCGTTGTTCCAGCCGCGCTGTAACAGCCGATAGATTCCGCAGATTCTCGCGCCGGATCTCAGTTTGGCCCTCTTGAATTTCGACGTGTGCAACACTGGACAGCGGGACGGTGGCGCCCGTGGGTGACGTGATCAGCAAATTTTCGATGTTTTCGATATTCGAACGGTACGCTGCTGGATATCTCACGCGGATCCCGATTTGCCGATCGCCGCGGATCATATTGGAGGCCAGTTCGCCGTCGAGGATGGCGGTTTCCAGGTTCGCCACGTCATTTACACCGAAACCGGCGCGCTGAGCCTTTTCGGGGTCCACGCGGAAGTTTATCGAGGGACCAATGACAATCGTTTGGTTGACGACGTCGACGACACCCCTGACGTTGGGGAGCCACTTTTCGATCGCGCGGGCGACTTCTTTGTAGACGTGCTCGTCATTGTGAGCGACCTTGATCTCGATAGGCTCTGGCGACCACGCAAGATCTCCGACAAGGTCTTCAAGGATGTGCGGAAACTCAACCACGATGCCCGGTTCCGATCGCGTGATTTTCCTCCGCAAAGCGCTCGTTACATCCTCGAGCGAGCGGGTGCGCTTGTTCTTCAATTTGACCAGGAAGTCGCCCGTATTGGGCTCTGCGATGGCGAGAGCCAGACGCGCCCCCGTTCGTCGAGAATAGCTTTCAATTTCCGGTGTCTCATGCAAGAACTGCTCGATGTGGCGCAGAATGCGATCAGTCTCTTGGAGGGACGTCCCCGAAGGGGTGCGGTAATCAATTACGAATGCTCCCTCATCCATGTCGGGCAGGAAGCCGGTGCCCAACTGGAAATAAACCAATACGGTGAGAGCCAAAACGATCGTCGCGCCAGCGAGCACAATATTTCTGTGGTCGAGCGACCATGCAAGAGCCGCCTCATAGCGCTTGGCCGCTGCCCGCAGGAAACGGCCTTCGCCGGCTTGTTCAGCCTTTTCTAATCTGGTCTCAACCGGCCCGAGGGGCTTCCGAAGCAGTAACCGGGCCAACACTGGAGTGAACACAATGGCAAGTATCAACGACGCCAGCAACGCTGTCACAAGCGTGAGAGCGAGGGCTCGAAAGAACACGGCCGTGATTCCCCCAAGAAACACCAACGGCACGAAAACCATGATGGGAGTCAATGTGGAACCGATCAGGGCCGGCGTGAGCTCCGTAATAGCGCTGTGCGATGCTTCCGCCGGAGACTGCCCCATGGACATGTGAACAGAGATGTTCTCGACCATCACGATGGCATCATCGATCACCACTCCGATACACGCCGCGATTCCACCAAGCGTCATCAGGTTAAAGCTCATGTTGAAGAGCCGCATGAAGACGATTGCGATCAGAGCTGCGACCGGAATCACCACGGCCGCAACCAGCGTACTCCGCCAGTTCTTGAGAAATCCCATCAGAACGATGACTGAAAGCGCCAGACCGATCAAGATGCTTTCCGTTACACCTGCAATCGATTCGCGAACCAAAATCGATTGATCGTAGTAGGTTGATAACTGGATATCCGTGGGTAGTGTCTTGCGGATCGCCGCGAGTTCCTGATTGACAGCGTTGGCCACCTGTACGGCGTTGCCATCCGGCTGCTGCAACACATTCACAAGAACGGCTGGACGGCCGTTTGCCGTGACTATGTTGTAGATAGGCCGCTCGCCTGGGACGACCGAAGCGACGTCCTTGATCAAGATTGGTGTCCCTTTGATAACGTCGATTACCGTGTTCTCTATCTGATCGCTGCTTTCCAGGAGACCGGTCACGGTTGTCAGGTACAAATGATAGTTCTCCTGCACCATGCCCGCAGGCGCGATCATATTGCTGTTTCGGATCGAGTCCACGACCTTCGTGAGGGGCAGGTTATACCCGTTTAACTTCTTTGGATCGACAAGGACGTGATACTCCGGCGGCCGGCCGCCAACAATCCGGGCTTCCGCAACTCCGGGTAGACGGTATAAGCGTGGAGCAAGGTTGTAATAAGCGAGATCCCATAGCTCGGTCAAGGGGCGATCCGGCGAAGTCACGCTGAAGCCAATCATCGGGAAAACAGAAAAGGTCAGCCGGTTGATATAAAACCTCGTGTTCGACGGCAGGGTGGGCGTGATTTGCGCGATTCGCCCCTGCACGAGATGAAGAGCATTCAGTATGTCGATGTCCCAGCGGAAGAACACGTTGATTTCCGTCGATCCTCGTCCGGTCACGGAGCGAACGGTGGTAATCCCCGGCACCAAGCGAATCGCCTCTTCAATGGGCCGGGTGACAGTCAGCATCTGAACGTTGACTGGCGCGATCCCGTTGTCTGCTAGGATGACAATTCGCGGAAAATCAGTTTGCGGGAATATCGAGATTGGGATCTGGGGGATGAGAACCGCTCCGGCCAGTGCGACACTCAGGATCACAAGAACGAGGGCACGGCCGTGCCTTTCGACGAAGTGCGAAATTCGGGTGCTCACTGCTTCGCTCCGGCGTTAGAATCCGTGGTGACCTCAACGCCATCTGGCATGGCATAGGCGCCTTCCGTGACGACGAACTCGCCCGGATGCAGTCCGGACCGAACTTGAACGCGATCCTGTTGCCTAATGCCGATTTGCACATCTCGCTTGTGTGCCATGTGTTTGGCGTCGACCACAAATGCGAAGCCTGTGTCAGTGCCCTCATTCACCTGGATCGCTGCGATAGGCACAACAACAGCCGCTTTGATGATAGAGAGCTGGATCGAAACGGTTCCAAATGCCCCTGCGCGAAGCGAGGCTGATGGATTTGCAATCTCGCACCACACTTCGACGGTGCGGCGGGCGGCGTCGATGGCGCGATTGACGACCATGACGCGACCATTCGCATCCGGACCGCCGAGATCAGAGCCAGCGAACTCGCATGCCTGGCCTCGTTGAACTAAAGCCGCACGACTTTCGGAGATTTGCGCACGCGCCGTCATGCTCGACAAATCCATAATTGTGTAGGTTGGTGTGGCCGGGCCCGCCATATCGCCGGGGTACTGGAATTGCTCTGTTACAGTTCCCTGAAACGGACTAATAAGTTCGGAATATTGAAGATTAGCCGACGCCGCGGCAAGACGCGCCCGAGCCTGCTCAACACGGGCTTTCGCAATGGCGATGTCCGCGGTTCCGGACTGCCTCTGAAGGAGTTCGAGGGATGTTTCCGCTACATCACGATTCGCTTTGGCGGTAGCCAGTTCCGTTTCCGTTTGGAGGAGATCCTTCTGCGGGATTGCGCCTTCTTCGAATAACCGCTTCCGGCGATCATAATTCTTCTGAGCCTGCTCGAACGCCGCACGAGATGTTTCAACCTGGCCTCGCGCCCGCTCAATGTCTGCGGGCACGGTTCCAGCGGCTGTCCGTTCCAAGGTGGCTTCCGCATCGGATAGGGCGCTTTGCGCTTCCTGTTGTTGCGCAGCAAGGTCTCTATTCTCCAGCACGGCAAGTATTTGCCCAGAGTGGACTTCATCGCCCTTTCGCGCTCGCAGCTCGCGAATCTGGGCGGTAATTTTCGCCGATACGTTCGCTTGTTCCTGAGGAAACAGAGTGGCAGGACCGGTTACGAGTTGAGGAATGTCTTGGATACCTACCGGCGCAATCTTTACCACCACCACCGCTTTTTCTGGAGGATCTTCCCGTCGCCCGCCGCAGCCACACATCAGGAGGAGAGACACGGACGCCAGACTAGCTTTCATTTTCCGGAAGCGACCTCCAGTTCGACCCGCGCGGCCGCATAGTTAGCGAGAGTCGTGTAGTAGTTGGTGCGGGCCTGTGCGAGCTGAGTCTGAGCCGCGACCACGTCCAACGCAGGCCCTTCACCGCCTTCGTACCTGATCCGTGAGAGTTTGAGATTCTCCTCGGAAGAGCGGACCTGGGCTTGGGTAAGCTCGATTTGTTCGAAGATCATGCGAACCCGTGCCAGCGCGGTTTGGTACTCGCGCGAAAACTCTCTTGTCGATACCTCCTTCTTTGTGGCGACTGCTTGCGCCTGAAGCTTGAATTCCTGTGCGAGGTCGCGGTTCCGGAACCAGTCGAAGACTGGAACGTTGAAGTTGAAGAATGCGGCTTGGCCCCGGTCGCGCAAGCTGAATCGATTCGAATCAAGGCCGTATTCGAAGTTGAATGTCAGTTGCGGATATAAAAACGATCTCTGATGGCGGTAATCAGCTTCGAAGCCTTTGCGCTCAGCGTCAAATAGCCGGAACTCGGGCCGTGCAAAGAACGGACTCGATTGTTGCTGCACTGCTTCGGGCGGTATCGGGGATTCCAAAGTGTCAGTTAATTGAAGCTCCGTCGATACATCCACGGTCCAAAACGACGCAAGATCTGCATTGGCAACCTGAGCGTCCAGTTCGGCGGAGCGGAGATTTTGCGCGAGGAAGGCAACTTGGGCTTCGGCCTTTACTACGTCCGCTTGGGCGACCTCCCCGGCACGGAACATTGCGCGGACCCGGTCCGCGAAGGACTCAGCCTCCTCGAGAACATCGCGATTTGCACCTACCAAGCGCCGTGCGAGGAGGACATGGAAGAATGCTTCCGATACAGCTCGCTTCAGGTCTTGCTGGATGATTAGAAGATTGGCTGTGCTTATTTCCTGGTCGGCGCGGCTGCGTTCTAGGGCCGAACGCAAACGGCCCGAAGTATCAATCTCCCATGCCGTTCCGGCAAGGGACTGGTATTCGTGAACGCCATTCAACGCCGCGAAGCTTCCGGCTCCGCCGCCCGCGGTATTGAACGAAGTGGCTGAAGGCGCTCGCGAAGGGCTGTTATAGGTGAACCCGTTGTTGACCTGAAGCTGAGGCAGGAATGAGGCGCGGGCTGCGGTTGCTCCCACATCGGCAATACGCCTTTCTTGTTGGGATATTGTAACCGCCGAGGGTGCTTCGAGTGCTCGCCGCATGCACTCTTCGAGTGTCAGGCTGCCGGTCTGGGCGACTGCGTGGGCAGTAGCAAGAACTATGACAGTTACGTAAAGTTGAATTTTCAATTGATGACACCAAACTAAGCTGATCCGCCTATAGAGCCAACAAAAAAGCCCCTACCCACTTAAAGTAGAAGCTATTATTCTCCACAAAGAGACGGTGAAAGGTGAACTCCATCACCCCAAGCTGCGACATGCACAGCCCGAAATGTTCGACCTCTCATTGTAGTTGGTCGATGCCACCCGTTGCATCGGCGAAGTCCGGCAGAAGAGATTCCTCGCATGCCTCTTCCGGAAGGTTTTGATCTCGCAGATTAGGGGCGTTTCGAGAGATGAAGCCCTTTCGGGAGATTCACCAATGTACCGGCTCCAGGGAAGCGTGTCTCCAGTGGAGTTTGCCAGGATGAAACACCGGGACGGGAACGTGCCGGTATTCCGCGGAATGTGGCAGAAGCAATTTCTGGGCATAATATGGATTCGGTTTATCAGCGGTATGACATCGTGGTTGATGCAGATTTGCGCGCCGCCGGCGCGAAGTTGGAGCAGTATCAACGGGAGCAAGAACCGAAACTAAAGCGGGTCAAATAAGCGACAGTGTCCGGCTTTTCAAAACTTATAAGGGATTATTTTCATTGGGGTGGGTGGAGGGATTCGAACCCTCGGCCACTGGAACCACAATCCAGCGCTCTACCAAGCTGAGCTACACCCACCGTGCAGGACTCTTTTATCCTAGCAAGGCCTCTATCAAGCGGCAAACTCGCGGCCGCTTCACGCCGCTTTACGAGCCGGCTGTTGGCCGTTACACGAGCCGCAAGTCCTTGCTGGTTGGCGTGAGAATCTCGCAGCCATTGGCGGTCACGACGACGGTGTCTTCGATGCGAATGCCGCCGAAGCCTTCGAGGTACACGCCCGGTTCAATGGTAATGGCCATCCCGGTTTCCAGGCGCCCTTTATCTTTTTTACCGATCCGCGGGGGCTCGTGAATTTCCAAACCCAAACCGTGGCCGGTAGAATGCACAAACGCTTTTTCCAACCCAAAAGAATCGAGAACCTTGCGAGCCTGCCGGTCGACATGGGCGGTCGATACGCCGGGGCGAACCGCCTGAATCGCGGCGGCCTGAGCTTCGAGGACGGCGCGGTAGGTGCGCCGGACCTTGGGGCCAGGAGAGCCAAGAAAGAGCATGCGGGTCATATCGCTGGCATAGCCATCCTGGAAGGCGCCCATATCCACAACCACCAGGCCGCCAGGCTTGAGCGAAGCCACGGTTGGTTGGGCGTGTGGCAACGCGCTGCGCTCGCCCGAAGCCACGATGGTTTCGAAGGCGGGCTTCTCCGCTCCCAGCCGGCGCATGCGGTATTCGAGTTCCGCGGCCAGATCCTTTTCCGTGGCGCCGGCGCGCATGCGCTTCACTGCTTGCTCGAACGCGCGGGAATTGGTTTCCACCGATCTGCGGATGCGCTCGAGTTCTTGCGGGGATTTGATCATGCGCAACTGTTCGATCCATCCGTTGACCGGCTCGAGGGAAGCCCGGGCGGGGATCTTGGAACGAAGCGAATCCAACCAGTCGCAGGTCATGCGCGCCGGCTCGTAACCGATGCGCCGCAGACGGAGCCGCGCAATGGCAGCCGCGATATCCTCTACCAACGGGCCTTTGGCGATCTTCACCTGGCAACTGACTTCCTGGCCTGCCTGGATCTGATAGCGAGGGTCCGTGAAAAAGATGGCGCGGCCGGGGAGGACGAGGAGGCTTCCGTTGCTGCCGGTGAAACCGGAGAGGTAGCGCAGATTAGCCGAAAATGATACCAGAAAGGCGTCCAGCTTGCGGTTGGCGAGATCGGCGGCGACGATTTGGCGGCGCTCCCAGAACTCGTCATGATTCAAGCCGCCTCTGGCAGCCTCGCGTTGGGGCGCCTTGTGGCTATTGATTGCCACCCGGAAGCTCCTTTGCCAGAACCTGGGCGCGGTCTGCCAGGGCGTCGGCCTGGCGCCAATCGCCGCGTTTTTCGGCATCGTCGGACTGTTGCAGGAAAGACTTGATGCGGGCCACGGCGCTCGCTTCCTCGCGGGTCAGCCGGCGTTTCTCGGTAAGCTCCAGCACTTTGTGAATCTCCGATTTGCGCGCTGCCACGGAATCCTGAAGCTGCTTCAATTCAGTGGCAGAGACAATCTCCTGTACCTCGCCGCGGGTTTCCGTTTCCGCAGGATTCGGCTGTGGTGCTGCGGCGGTGGGCTGGGGGGCCGCGGGTGGGGCGGCCGGTTCACTCTTTCGTCCGACTACTGGCCCGGTGGGGCGAGGCGCGCGAGGGGTGGTTTCCGAACTCGGTTGTGTTTCGGTTGTCCCGGCCCCGGATTGGATGGTGGCCAACGCCTCCGGACTAATCGACTGCGGCGGCGGCAAATAGGTTTGCGTTTGGGGAATCGAAAGAGGCTGTGGCGGCGGCGCCGGCGGCGGAGTCGCCGCGGGAACGGGCGGTGGAGTGGTCACTTTGGCCTGCTGTTTGCCCCGGATGACGCACCCGGAGAGGCACAGCGCCACGACAATCGAAAGGGCCTGAAAGCGTCTCATCACGTTCACTCGATTGTGGCGATTGGCAAACGTATGGAAAAGGTGGTACCCTTCCCCGGTTCGCTAGTGAAATCGATTGTACCATCGTGTAACTGTACGATTCGAAACGCCATCGCCAGGCCAATACCCGATCCCTCTTTCTTGGTTGTGAAATATAAACGAAAGATTTTGTCACGGAGTTCGGGCGGAATCCCGGGTCCCGTATCGGAAATACGAATCTCAGCGGTGTCTTCGTGGTTGGAAGATTCGAGATTCAATTCACCGCCTTGGGGCATGACTTCAATCGCATTCACCACCAGGTTTAGCAGGGCCTGCTGGATGAGATCGTGGTCCACGCGAATCTCGACGTCCTCTTCCTGTTCCAGTTGCATGTGGATGTTGGACGATTCGGCCTGGGGCCGCGCGAGATCCGCCACTTCGGCCAGCAAGTCGCGCGTGGAGAGGTTTTTGAGATGCAATTCCACGGGCCGCGTAAAGTCGAGGAAAGTTTTGACTACGCGATCGAGGCGCAGAATTTCGCGCGACACGATTTCCATTTGCTGACCGATCTCGGTATCGCCTCGCGACAGCTTGGCGCGAGCCACTTCTACATGCAGGAGGATGGCGTTCAAAGGATTTTTGACTTCGTGCGCCACACCGCTGGAGACGCGGCTGATAGCGGCCAGGCGGTCCGCGGTTTGCAACTGGCGCCCCAATTTGCGCTGGGCTTCGGGATCGCGCAGACGCACCAGCACGCCGGAGCCGGCCATGGGCATGCCGGGGAGGTTTTCAATAAGATCGACGGACAGCAGCACCACGGCGGGCGCCGAGCCGACACCGTTGGATCCGCCCCAGGGCACGCGGCGGTTGCGCACGGGGCGGCCGGTTTGCGTGGCCTGAGCAATGAGCAGACCAAGCGGTGTGTTCGGCAGGAAGACATGGCTGATAACTCGCCCCGCCAGGCTGGATCGTTCCGTGCCCAAAAATTTCTCCACGGCTCCGGAGGCAAACACCAGGCTGAGTTCCCGATTGAAGATGAAGACGGCGTCTTCGAGATCATGCAGCAGCACGTCGATATTCCCGCGCAGATCGGAAACTTCGAATTGCGCTCCGCGGAGACGTTGACTGAGGAGGCTGACTTTAGAGGCCATTACGGAAACGTCATCACTAGAGGGCTTGCCGGCCGGCTGTTTTTCCGGTTCGTACTCTCCACGAGCAACGCGGTCGAGCAGGTGCCCGAGTTGTCCGAGCGGACGGAAGGCCACGGCGGACAGCAGAAACGTGAGGCACACGGCCACAATGACGCAAACCAGGGCCACGTTGGCATCTTTGCTGAGGGTGCGGTTGATGTCCTCACGGATGAGCGCGGGGGCAATGATAATGCGGACATACAACAGTGGCTCCCTCGGGCTGGTCCCCAGTTCCTGCTCCAACTGGTAGTAGTTCCGCTGATCGCGCCGCAGCAGCAGGCGCAGCTTGTCGTACCAGGGCCTGGAAGTCAC
The DNA here is from genome assembly GCA_030041985.1 of Bryobacteraceae bacterium. Classification (GTDB taxonomy): domain Bacteria; phylum Acidobacteriota; class Terriglobia; order Bryobacterales; family Bryobacteraceae; genus PSRJ01. The sequence continues at coordinate 52,753 of JASIAM010000108.1, forward strand.
CAGAGGCTGGAAATCGGGGTAAGGAGGCGTGGTCGTGCCGAGACTCGACGGATCGCTATCCGCGATGATTTCGTTTTGTGTGTTGACGACCGCGATTTCCACGATGGCGCCGCCGGCGCTCAGCACATCCACCAGCAAATTCTGCAAATCCGGGTCACGGAGGGCTTCACGAAGGGGAACGGTACGCTGCCGGTTGAGCGACTGCCGCACCATACGGCTGGCGACCGTTTTGAGCGCGTTGGCGCGATCGAGGGTTGACTCGAACTGCCGTTGCATCTCGTTACCCAAGTCCACCGCCGACACTACGGCCACCATGAGGCTGACCAGCGCCACGGAACCGAGTGTGAGCTTGGCTTGCAGAGTCATGTGTTCATTGCGGAATCAGCAGCAGCTTCCCGGCGGTGCGGCGGCTTTCGAGGTCTGCGTGCGCGGCGGCGGCTTCCGCTAACGGATAGGTGCGCTCGATGCGGAGTTTGAGTTGGCCGTTTTCGATCCAGCGCAGCACATCCCCCGCCCGCCAGAGCAGTTCGTCGCGGGAGAGAAGGTGGTGCTGCAGGCTGGGGCGGGTGAGAAAGAGGGATCCCTTGCCATTGAGGATATTGGGATCGAAGGGAGGCACGGGGCCGCTCGATGCACCGAACAGCGCCAGCATCCCGCGCGGCCGCAGCGAGTCCAGACTTTTGTCGAAAGTGCTCTGGCCTACGGAATCGTACACCACTTCTACGCCGGTGCCGCCTGTGAGGCGCTTTACTTCCGCCTGAAAATCCTGGTGTGTGTAAAGAATCGTTTCATCGGCGCCGGCTTCCCGCGCAATCAGCGCCTTCTCCTGGGTGGACACCGTGCCGAACACGCGGGCGCCCGCCATTTTGGCCATTTGCACGATCAAGGCGCCGGTCCCTCCGGCGGCCGCGTGCACCAGGCACGTATCGCCGGATTTCAGCGCGTAGGTCGAGTGGGTGAGGTAATGGGCCGTCATGCCCTGCAGCATGGCCGCGGCAGCGGTCTCGAAGCTGACGTGACTGGGAATTTTCACGAGCCAGCCGGAGGGGACGATAGCGTACTCAGCATACGTTCCCCGCTGCATGGTCCAAGCGACGCGGTCGCCCACACCAACTTCCGCGACATCCGGTCCGACAGCTTCCACCGTGCCCGCCCCCTCGTTACCCAGTGTGATGGGCGGATCAGCCTTATAGCGGCCCATGCGGAAATACACATCGATGAAATTGACTCCGATGGCAGACAGCCGGACCAGCGCCTGGCCACGGCCCGGTTGCGGCGTGGGCACTTCCTGAAGTTGCATCTTCTCGGGACCACCCGGTTCTTTCACGAGGATCGTTTTCATCAGTCAGCCTCTCTCCCAAGCGCCTGCGGCGCTTTTTCTCCCAGTCGCCTGCGGCGCATGCGCAGGGACCTGCGCGCGTGAACTACAGTTGCAAAGCATGCCAGATAGAGCAGCGTGAACGGGAACAGAATCAGGCCCGCCAACATGCGGACGGCGCCGGCGTCCGCCAGCCCGGAGCGGTACAAAATAAAGTGCCACAGCACCCGCCAATGAGAACGATGGAACCAAAAGAAATCGGCATTCTCATTAATGATGAACAGTTTTGCGGGCACCTGCCAGGCGACCGCCCACTTCCATTTTGTCATCAATGGCTCGGCCGAGCACACGATACCGGTATAGGCGTACTGATTCGCCAGGAGCTGGCGATAGAGCCGCCGGCGCAACTCGCGGCCGCGGTACTCGGTGACACAATAAAGCCGCGTAGTTTCGGGACGGAAGCCCTGGGGAAGAGTCGTATAACAGGTCACCAAGTCGATAAAAATGTCGTCGCCCCAGGTGTTGCGGAGCGTAGGAAGGAGGCGCTCCAGCAGATGGCGCGAGCCGCTTTCCACCAGAAGAATTGCAGTTACGAGCGGGTCGCGGCGAGTGAAAAAGTAGCGCACTACTTTGACTATAGCCTGTGGCTTGAGTAGAGACCGTGACTGGGGTGTGATTTCTGTGATGGGCGCACTCGCGGTTGCGGGAAATGACCGGCAGCGCTCCACACTGCCAGTTGATGCGGACCCCCGCGGTGCGAGAGTTGCTGAAGTGAAGTAGACGGCTATTTGGATCGGAGACGGCACCACCGTGCAACTGCGATTGCGCTTAACCCGACAGCAATCAGCACCCGCAGGTCCGGTTCAGGAACGACACTGACCGGCGGGGTGGGGCCAGTCTGCCCAGGCGGTTGACTTTCAAACGAAGTCGGCTGTGTGGGTGAAGTCGGCTGCGTG
>JASIAM010000109.1 GCA_030041985.1 Bryobacteraceae bacterium
GGTTTGCTCACTGCCGGAAACGAGAACCGCATAGGCTGCTGCGAGTCCCGCGCGATTCATCGTGAATAGGGCAGGCGCGACAGGAGCGATGTCCGCTGGCGAGGAAATAGACGTGGTTCCGCTGGTGATCGTCACAGTGGCGGCTCCGGAACTGGTCCCCGCCGGCACTTGGAAATTAATCTGGCCCGGAGAAACGAACAGCAGCGAAGCTGTCCGCGAGACGCCCGCTGCGTCTGTGACCGTAACGCTGGTGCTGCCAGGCTGGGAGGAAGACGCGAGATTGCTTCCGAATGCGGAGACCAGCGATTCGGGCGCTACCGGCCCCGTTTGGAAACTGGCCGCGGACACCACGGTGAACGCGGCGGGGCGGGAATTATTTAGCATGACGCTGGCGCCGATATATGTATAGCCTGCCAGATCGATCTGGCCATCGCCATTGAAGTCGGCGGCCAGCAGCGCATAAAATGACTGCGAGACCTGGGACTGAAAGGTGCCGTCCCCGTTTCCCAGAAGATACCCTCCTCCCGTCACCAGATCCGGGATGCCATCGCCATTCAAATCGGCCACGATGGGGCCTCCGGGGGCGGCGCTTACCGTATTCAGCAACGGCGATTGGAAGGTGCCATCACCGTTGCTTAGCAAAATGGCAAGCTCCGTGGTCGTCGGAGCCCCGACCGTAGTGAAGAGGGCGAGGTCGCGTTTGCCATCCAGATTGAAATCGGCGGCCACCAGCGTGACGGTACTCTGGATATCCGGAAAGGACACGCTGGGAGCGGTGCGGAACGTGCCATCGCCCACGCCCAGCAGAACCGTTACACTGCCTCCGATTCCAAAGATGCCTTCTAGCGGCAGGTCAGGGGCGACCGTGGCGACGCCGAGGTCGGGGATGCCGTCGTTATTGAAATCGCCGGGAGCGATCGAAAGAGTGCCGGAAACCGTCATCTCCGAGACGGGCGCGGCAAAGGTTCCATCGCCGTTTCCCAGACAAGTAAGAAGAGCCGAGGTTACGGGGTTCTCGAACGGAGTGGCCACGAGCGCTAGATCCAGCTTGCCGTCGTTGTTCAAATCGACTGCAAATATAGCCCCGGGGCTTCCCAGTGCCCCTGCCAATGGAATCAGAAGAGGAGGCTGGAACGTGCCGTCGCCCACTCCTAGAAAAACGGCGATGCTGCCTCCGGACGGGCTTGCCATGGTCGCAGTGAAATCGGGGATGCCGTCGCGGTTGAAATCGCCAATAGCGATCCCGTTGACGAATGTCCCCACACTCGTTTCCACGTTGTATGTGTTGTCCTGCCAGGTCAGTGTGAAGTTCCCATCGCCCCGGCCGTGCAGGCTGAAGATACTTGTGTACTCGGAGATAACCAGATCCTGAATACCATCGCCATCGAGGTCCGCCGATTGCATGGCGGTGGTCATGTTGCCGGGAGTGGCGGGCACAGCCGATACGGGAGCGCCGGAGAAGGTTCCGTCGCCGTTCCCATACATCACGGCAACGGCCGCGCCGGCGAGAATCCAGGAAGCGCCGGTTCCGATCACGATATCGGTTTTGCCGTCGCCATTGAAGTCGGTGAGAATAATGTTGCCCGCAGTCTGCTGGAGGTAATCGCGGCGATTGGGGAACGCGCCTGTCCCATCGCCAAACAGAATGGAGATACCGCTCGCGACGATATCTGGGAAGCCGTCGCCATTCACGTCTGCGATCGCGATCGAATCGCTCCCTCCCGATGGATACGAAACGGGACTCGCGAAAGTCCCGTCGCCTTTGCCCAGGGCCACGATCACTGCTGTCTGAGACGCGGCGTTGCCGAGGGTGATCGCCAGATCTGGCTTACCATCTGCGTTGACGTCGGCGATTGCAAGTGCCAGGAAATTGCTTGTGCCGGAGGTGAGGACGACTTTCTCCGGCTGAAACGTGCCGTCGCCATTTCCGAGCAAGACCGAGCACTCGCTTTCTGCTCCGGCCGCAACTGGGCCAACAATTACGATATCGAGCTTGCCATCGCCATTTACATCTACCAGGGCCATGCCCTGGATGTATATTTCGGACACAGGATAGGAGACCGGCGATTGAAAGCTCGTTCCGCCTTTTCCCAGCAGCACCTGAATTGCATAGGCTTGCGCGTATCCCGCTCCGGCGATAATGTCCGGCACGCCATCTCCGTTTACATCGGTTACAGCGAGAGTGCTGGCGATTCCCGAGCCGGCCAAAGTCAGCGTGGATTGCGAAACCAGGCTGAGAGCCGAAGTGAACTGCATGGCAGAAATGGCGTTGGCATTGCCCCGTTGCAAAAACAGATACCCGCCGGCGGAGAGTTGCGCAAAAGCCTGGGGAGTGGTGGGGACGGAGAAACACCCGCAGGAGGCGGCGGGCAAAGCGTGAGCTGATTCTGAAACTCAGGTATCGTATTCAGAACGGCGAAAGGGGCCGCGTTCTGCACCTCGTAGCCGGTGAACGAACCGTTGCTCTGCCGCAGCAACACGATGTGGGATGATGCCGTTGGTGTAAGACTCGCGGCACTCTGGGTTTGGAAGCTGACAGGACAGGCGGCCGAAGACACGGCAGCCACGAAACCGATTAGAGAGCAGGGTCCGATCGACCGGATCACGCGAGAAACCTCCTCTCCTCAAAGACCCTCAACAACCGGCTTTTGCTACACCGGTCTGCAGGGCGGAGAGGGGGCGCCGGGGCAGAAGCCCGGCAGCAGGCCGGAAGGCCCTGCCCCACTAAGGCTTATTGTGCCGGTAACTGGAACGGTATCCGGCGCTCGCGGTTCAATTGCAAGCTCAGGGAGCGATCCACGGTGTTCAGCGGCACTTGCCGCTCTTCATGCTCCAGCGTGACGTAATGCAACGTGCTGCCGTCGACCCAGTAGGCGGCCGCGGCACGGATCACTTTATCGTTGAAGGCAATTAAGTAAATAGGGGAACCCGAGGAAGCTTGGCCGGCCGCAGGGGCCGACTGAACCTCCTGCCCATATTCATCGTACTGCCGAAGTTGGGCAGTGTTGGGATACGCGTAGCCCTGATTCGGATAAACCACGGTGACATTCGGAGAAGGTTGATAGCTGGCGTAGCCGCCGCCGTAGCCATAGCCGGGATCGGAATAGTAAGGATAGGCGGGATAGTAAGAAGAATAATACGGATAGTCATACGGCCAATAGGCGAGGTCCCAACCTAAACCCCAACCCAAATAAGGCCAGCCCCAACCCCAACCGCCGTAGAATCCCCGGCCGTAGTAGCCGAATCCACCGCGGAATCCGCCATATCCACCAACTCCGCCTCGGAAGCCGCCACCAACGCCACCGCCGCCGCGGAACCCGCCGCCGCCACCCCGGGCTCCGCCCCCGCGCTGGGCCGAAGCGACGCCCACGGCGAACACGCAGCACAACAAAATTCTCGTAAGAAAGCGCATAACACCACCTCTATCCGCGAGCTTAACGCCGAAGGCCACCTGTGGCAAGCGGCATTGCGGTACCATGAGCCGCTGGGATAAATTTTGCATGGCCTTTCAACTATTCTCGCCCGGGTTTACAGAAGGCGGATGGATTCCTCCGTTACACACTTGTAGCGGAGCGGACATTTCGCCTTCCTTGGAGTGGAATGGTGAGCCGGGAGAAACGCGCAGTTTCGCCCTGGTGCTCGAAGACCCCGACGCTCCGGGTGGGACCTGGACGCACTGGTTGCTTTGGGACATTCCCGCGAAAGTTCACAACCTGGCACAAGGCTTCAAACCGGGCACTCTGGGCATCGCAGGCCGCAACGATTTTCAAAAGCCAGGGTACGGCGGACCGTGTCCTCCCAAAGGCCATGGACCGCATCGCTACTTCTTTAAGCTGTACGCGTTGGATATTCCTTCGCTCGGCCTGAAGGAGAGCAGCACGTTGCGCGACCTGGAACACGCCGCAAAAGATCACGTGCTGGCGCAGACGCAGTATATGGGACGATTCGAGCGGCGATAGCAAGCCTGGGCACTTTCATATTTCTAAAATCACCGGCATGATCAGGGGCCTGCGCGCGGTTTCTTTTACGATGTAGCGTTTCAAATCGGCGCGGATCTTTTCTTTCATCACGCCCCAGTCCGTCTTCTCTTCCTGGTTGGAGCCTTCGAGTGTCCGGGCCACGATCTGGCGCGCGGTTTGCAGGAATTGCGAGCCATCTTCGGCGAGAGCGAAACCGCGGCTCACGATTTCCGGAAGGTTTTCCATGCGGCCGGTGTGGCGATTGATGGCAATGATGGGGAGCACGATGCCGTCTTCGGAAAGATGGCGGCGATCGCGGATTACCATTTCCTGTACCACCTCATCGACGGAACCGGAATCGATGCACACGCGGCCGACCGGCACGCGGCCGGCTTTGCGCGCGCCGTGATGATCGACTTCCAGAATGTCGCCCGATTCCATGATGAAGGTCTCTTCGAGGCCCGCGAAACGGAGGTGCTCGGCCAGGCGGGCGTGTTTGGAAAGCTGGCGGAATTCGCCGTGAATGGGCACGAAGTAGCGCGGGCGGACGAGATTCAACACCAGTTTCAACTCCTCCACGCTGGCATGTCCGGAAACGTGGAGAGGCGGGTTCATGGTGCCGTAGAGGACGTCAGCGCCGCGGCGCGACATGTGGTCGATCATGCGGAAAATGGCCTTCTCGTTGCCGGGAATGATGCGGGAACTGAGCGCTACGGTATCGCCGGCCTCAACGGAGAAGTGCTTGTGGTTATCAACGGCCACCCGCGCGAGCGCGGACATCGGCTCGCCTTGGGTGCCGGAGATCAGCACGGCCACCTTGTCGGGCGGCACGTCCATGGTGTCCTGTGGGCGCAGCAGAATGCCATCGGGGATTTCCAACAGACCTAGGGAATGCGCGATCTCGGTGACCGAGGTCATGCTGCGGCCGAAAACGGCCACCCGCCGGTTGTATTCCTGGGCCAAATCGAGCACAAGCTGTATGCGGTGAATCGAGGAGCTGAAACAGGAAACCACCACGCGGCGGTCCGCGCGCGTGAAAATTTCCTCCATGCGCGGACGCACAGCGCGCTCGGATTCGGTATAGCCGGGACGATCGGAATTGGTGGAGTCGGAGAGCAGCAGCAGCACGCCGCGTTTGCCGTAATCGGCCAGCGTGTGCAGATCGAACAGTTCGTTATCGGTGGGGGTGGGATCGACTTTGAAATCGCCCGTGTGGATGAGGACTCCGAGTGGCGTGGTCACGGCCAAGGCCACCGAGCTTACGATGGAGTGGGTAACGTGAATGAACTCGACCTTGAAGGGCCCGATATCGACCATCTGCTTGGGATGGACATGCACGAAGCGCGGCTCCTGCTCAAGGTCGTACTCTTCGAGGCGCCGGTCCACGAGGGCCAAGGTGAAGTCGGTTCCATAGACGGGAACATCGATTTCGGAAAGAAAATAAGGGACTGCGCCGATGTGGTCTTCGTGGCCGTGCGTGAGAATCAGGGCGCGGACGAACTGCAGGTTCTCTTTGAGGTAGGTGAGGTCGGGCATTACGAGGTCAACGCCCAACAGCTCGGCATCGGGAAACATCATTCCGGAATCGATGACGATAATATCGTCGCCGAAACGGAGAGCGGTCATGTTCATGCCGAACTCTCCGAGGCCGCCGAGCGGTACGATTTGCAACTTGTGGGGGGTCATCTGGTTCATCTGTATCCGGCTGCTTGCAGTTCAAATAGTTCGGCGTAGCGGCCGCCCAGGGCGACTAGCTGGTGATGGGTGCCTTGCTCTTCGAGGGCGCCACCGGCCAGAACCAGAATGCGGTCGGCCATCCGAACTGTGGAAAACCTGTGGGAAATCAGTACTGCCATGCGCCCCCGCGTAAGATCGGCGAAGCGCTGGAACACCTCGTATTCGGCGCGGGCATCAAGGGTGGCGGTAGGCTCGTCGAGAATTAAGAGTTGGGCATCGCGCATATAGGCGCGGGCGAGGGCGAACTTTTGCCACTCGCCGCCGGAGAGATCCACGCCCCCTTCGAAACGCCGCCCCACCATTTGATCGTAGCGGTTGGGGAGGCGGTCGATCACATCTTGGGCGAGGCTCTTATGGGCCGCCGTTTCGATGCGCTCCTGATCGATGAGCGATTCCAGGCGGCCGAAACCGATATTCTCGCGCGCCAGCATGTCGTAGCGAAGATAATCCTGGAAGATGACGCCGATTTCGCGGCGGAGATCGTCAACATCGTATTCGCGCAGGTCGATGCCGTCGAGGAGAATGCGGCCCTCGGTGGGATCGTACAGGCGGGCCAGCAGTTTTACCAGGGTGGTCTTGCCTGCGCCGTTTTCTCCGATCAGCGCCACTTTTTCTTGTGGCTCAAGGCGAAAACTGATGTTGCGCACTACGGCGCGATCCGAGCCCGGATAAGCAAAGGCGACGTTGCGGAATTCGAAGCCGGAACGGATGGGGCGCGGGGCAGGGAAGGGGAGGCCGCCGCCTTCCGGCCCTGAGCGGATAGATGGTTCCATTTCGAAAAATTCGAAGAGGTCTTTCAGGTACAGGGCTTGTTCGGAAATGTCGTTAAAGCCGGAGAGGATGCGCTCGATATAAGTGCGGGATCGGGAGAAGGCGCCCGTAAGTAGCGTGAAGGTGCCAATGGAGTCGGAGAGGCGGTGGTAGCGATCGGCCAGGTAGTCGCCGAGGCCGAAGATTTTCACTTCTTTTGCGCTCTGCGCGCTGGCGCCTAACAGTCGCAGGTAATCGAGCAGGCGGCGCTGGGGCGTCCAGCGGTAAAGCACGGAATAGGCCAAGGCAGTGAAGTGAGTCTCGCCGAGAAAAGCTGGAATGACTGCGGCGATGAGCAGCACCATGAGCAGGGGAGAAAACACGATCAGGAGGCCGGAGAGGGAAATCAGGCTGATGCCATCCTGAGCGAGGCTGAGGAGGGCGGCGAGCAGTCCCATGCGGCCGGTAGTTTGACGGCGGGCGCGCTCCAATTTGTCATGGAAGGCGGGATCTTCGAAGGAAGCAAGATCGAGGCGGCTGGCGTGCTGCATGAGGCGGACACTTACGCGGTTGGTGAACCGATCGCCGAGCAGGCTGTCGCACAGGGTGTTGGCACGCGCCAGAACATCGCTCGCCACCGCGAGAGCCAATTCCAGTGCGACGAGCTTCCAGATGGCCTCCAAAGTACCGGTTCCGTGCGTAATACGGGCCACCACCGCATCCAGGATGAGCTTGGAGACCCAGAGCATAGCTGCGGGGATGAGCGCGCGTGACAAGCGCAGAAAGACGCTGGCCAGCACCAGGGGCGGACTGGTTTCCCAGACCATGCCGGCCAGGGGACGGACGTAGCGCAGCGAGGATAGCCGATCGCTCCAGGATAGATCCGCGGCACCACCCGGCGACCTGTGAGAACCCATCACAATCAGTGTAACAGCAATGTTTCCTACAAAATAGAAATGCCCACCCGGTGGGGTGAGCATTCTTTCCCTGTTCTACCAGGGTGATGTTCAATGGGAGAATCAGCTTCGACGGTACGCAACCGCCAAAACTTTGTAGTTGGATCTTATTTCCGTACGGCCCGCAAGTCAAGAAAAAATTCCTGGATGGCGGTTTTCGGGATAAGCCCCTAATAGGGGCCAACTTGCAGACAGGCGCCGGCGGAGGGATTGCGGACGCGTAAGGCCTAAAATGCCCGCCCGAGGGCTGTTGATTTCCGTCTAACCGAAACAAAAAGCTTAATTTATTGAGAAGGGGAGCGCTCTTCGAGGTGGAGCAGGATCATGGGATCGGCGGCGGCACCCTTACGCCGGCCGAGTAGCAGGGAGCGGAAACCACCCACGAAGAGGCCCGCTATCGTGCAGAAAACAATGATAATTCCGGCTAGTGTGCAGATTGCCAGAAGCATGTTTCCGGGATTATCGCCGGCACCGGGGACGTGTTCGGTAAGGGTGATTTGCGCCTCATAGCGGACCAGCGCCAGTAACCGCTCGGCGGCATCGGCATCGGCGGGGGAAAGAATTACGGCGACCAGCGGTCCGCTACGCTTGACGACTGCGCCGGAAAGCTTTTCGAAATCCCCCTGCTTCTGCATGGCCATTTGCGGGGTGGGGTAATTGAAGACGGCCAGGGTCATGGGGTCTTTCGGACCGCGAAACGAACCCAATTGCGCCTCGGCGCCCAAATGAAAAGCGGCCACGGATGGGGGGATTCCCGGATCGAATTTCGCCAGGCTGGATGGGCCTAGGATGTAGCGCAGGCTATTGGGGACCAATTCCTGGGAAGGGAAAAACCCGGTGAGGCTTGGCAGAGGGGTGCCGTCCACGCTGGCTAGGCCGTTGAGGACGGGCATGAGTTCTTCTGGCGTGGGTACATGGCCTTGAAAGGAGAGCACATAATTGCCGAAGGAAAGGAGCAGGCTGCGAGGGGTTTGGGCTGCCAGGTCACCGGCTTTGGACGATTTGGCGTCGGCCGGGCTTTGCCATTGGAAGGCAGCCATTGCGCCGGTGCTATCGAGGAAACGGTAGGCAGTAGCCGTAAATTTTCCGGCGCTGTCCTGGTAGGCGGCGGTTTCGGACTGCTGGAGACCGTACTCATTCCAAATGGCCTGATCGGCGAGCTGGGGAACGCCCGACTGGGTGCGGTGAAAGGTGCCGACGGTATCGGGCAAGATGGCGGCGGAAGCGAGTACCGGCAGGAGGAGCGGGAGAAAAAACTTCATACTTGTATTAGACGCCGGAAGGAGGGTTGGGCGCTACGAGGGCATCTTCGGCTGGCCGGTTGCCCGCCGCCGGCCATGGCTACTCATCGAAATCGCGCCGTGGCCGTGTGTGCAGCGCCAATCTGTTTCTCCGGCTTCGGCACGGTGAGGGCTGATTACTCGGAGGCGTGTCCAGGCCATGCGGCGCGTTACAAGCGTTGCGCCAACATGCGGGCCTGTTGATCCGCATCCTTTTCCGATAAGCCGGCGATTCCGGCGACCCATTGCCCCCTGGCAAAAACATAGACGGGACGGCCCGCGTCGACTCCATAATATGCAGACATGGACTTTACCAGTTCTGGGTCCTTCAGCGTGTCTTCCCAACGAGCAAGGGCAATGGCCGAGTCCGTTGGCGTCGGCAACTCGCTCAGGAATATTTCGTAGGCAACTTTACCTCTGCGATATTGGGCAAGCGCGCCTCCAGGCATGAACGATTTGCCGAGCAACGCCTTCTTGACGACTTGCACCGACACTACATTCTTTTTCGGAAGGAGCGCTGATGCATCCGCGCTTTTGTCTCCGGCCGCCGAACCATTTTGGCTTCTCTGCCACGGCTTCGAGGCGCATCCGCCAAGAATGCCAATGGCAGCCACCAGCAAGAACAGGCGGCTGCGTTTGCTATTCATAGTTCCAATATACGAAAGGCGAGAGGATGGGTTCTGGTGGAAGATCGTTTGCTTGAATCGGACGACGCAAGCGGCACGACGCGGGAAGAAGGGTTGGGCGTTACGGGAGATGCGGGGGCAGCTTTATCGCCTTCGCGAACGGCGATCCGGATTCACGTTGCATGAGCGACTCATGGAGGACTGATTTGATGTAGGTCTGGTAAGGCAATCCCTTCTGCTCGGCCTGTTTACGAGCCAGGGCCAGGTCGGCCTCAGGGATGCGCAGTGCCACGACGGTCGAGGGCCTTTTCTTGGATTTCGCAATCCGTTCCAACAACTTCTCACGCGTCAGTATTTGGGCTTCGCCGCTCTCTACAGCGGCATGAAAGATCTTGTCGTGAACCTGACGATTCTTGTACCACCATTGGGCCTCCTCGGCCTCGGTAGCGAACTTGGGCACGACAATATGGTTCGCCTGTTTGTTCATCGGGGTCTCCTCAGAAAATCCCTTTTGTTTGTGGCGCTGGCCGGAAATGCGGTAATTGCCCGGATCTTGCCATTGCGAACAGTCCAGACCACCAGAAGCAGACGACCGTTATCGGTAACGCCCACTGAGCGGTACCGCTCCTCATCGTCCACGAATTCGCAATCGAGGTCCAGAGGGTCGTTATGAATCACCTGCTCGAACTCGGACGGAGTTACTTTGTGGGCAGCGAGGTGCCGAGTATTCTCGCTATCCCAACCGAATTCCGATCCGCCATCCACGTATTAGTGTATCGCAATGTATATACGCCAGAATTGGACCGGAGTGGCCTGACAAATCGAATGCCCCGGTCTACTCGAGGAGATTGGTGGAGGCGGGGGGAGTTGAACCCCCGTCCGAGAAAGCCCGTCTTGAGAAGAACTACGTGCGTAGCCAGCTCGGAAATCTCGGACGCCGCTTCAGAACTGGCGAGAGCAGCGGCGACCTAGCCCGATTGTGTCTCAGCCGCCGGCTACGGACCGAAGCCATTGGCCTATCCCGCAAAATGACGCTCACTCACCGCCGCGCGGGCTCAGCGGCTGGAGCGGCTACCTAAAGATTAGGCAGCGTATGCAAACTGCGTGTTGGCAGTTATGGTTTTCCGATCGTTTTACGGGAGCTCGGAACCCGGCACGCCTTCTCACTACGATTCAATCCCGTCGAATCCGTTGCGCCCCCCTTTACCTGATTTCATCCTAACATGGCGCCCAATGCTTAACGGACGAACCCTACGGCGCTCAGAACTATGCCAAGCTGGCGGGCATCCGGCGGCGCGGAGAACGTGCGGTCCACCTGGATCTCCACATTCACGGAGGCGGCGGCAAGCTGGAGCGGCTTGGTCTGTAGCGTGTATGTGCCCGGCTGCGGATAGACTTGCTCGGCTACGGGATGGCCATCCACGAGGACGGCAACACGGCGCGCGGGAGCGGTAGACGGAATGGTGAAGGTGACGGCCAGCGGGAGAGGCTTTTCAGGCGCTTTCAAGATGATGATGGCGCGGGCGGCCATCCAGCGGTATGCGCCCGCTTCGAGCTGGTAGATGCCGCTGACGATCTGCTCGGGCGCTTCGGGAGCGCTCATGGATAAGAACTCGCGCGTGGGATGGCGTTCGAGAACGAGATCGGCGCGGAGGCGGTCGATTGTGCCGGCCGAGATGCCGAACGGCCACAAACCGCGGGAGACGTCGCTGTAGCCGGAGCGCGATTCGAGGCCGATGAGGCGCAAGGGAATGGCCGGGTGGATATCCATGCGGGCGATGGTAGAGAACGGTGCGGTGGGCGCGACGGAGCGGGTCAGTTCGCTGGTTACCACGATATCGCCGGGGCGCAACTGCTGCGTTTTGCGGAGGGGCAAAGCGTGATCCGCCTCCAGGTAAAAGCGTAGGCCTAACTCGCCATCTACCCACACGCGATGGCCGGCGGAAGGCCCGGCGAGTTGCGCGGCAAAACGGCGGTTAGCGTCCCAGTGCTGATAGTTGACGATCGCCAGGCCGAGGCTCAGCGTCATTTGCACCGCAAATCCGGCCGCCAGCCATTTCAGCGGCAGGCGCGAGGCGAGTAGCGCGACGGGCGCGGCGATGGGAAGCAGGTAGCGGGCCGATCCCGCGAAAAAGACCGCGACAGCTCCGGCCAGGAAGATGGCGATCCACGCTAGAAAAAACCGCGTTGCGGGTTCGCGGCGTTTGCGCCAGGCGAGCCATAGTGACGCGAAGAGCAGCAGCGGAAACACGATCCAGCAGAAATGAATGCCGAGGGCCGCAGCATTGCGTAGTTTGATGGCCAGCGTTTGGAGATTGTAAGAGGCGAAATATCCCGTGAGCACGGCTGCGGGGAGGGCGCCGGTGGAGAGGCGCTCGAAAAGCTGCCAGGCGCCGAACACCGCCAGCGGCGTCAGGAGGACGGCCCAACGGCGAGGATTCCGGCGATCGTACAGCCACGTGTACACGGCCAGGATGGGTATGAGGAACACCGCCTGGTAGGCGGCCATGGCAGCCAGCGCCATCGCCGCTGCCGAGAGCCACGGCCGGCCCGCGCAATAGAGCGCGATGGCGGCCATCCAGAAAGCGAGAAACGGGAGGTCGGATTCGAGAGAGTTGCCGTTAATCACGAAGGCCGGAACCGCGAGAAACAGCAGTAGCGCCCACAAGGGCCGCGGAGAGAAACGCTGCGCCAGCGACCACATGGCCCACGCCGCTATCAGCGAGAACACGATGTAGGCCGCATGAAAAGGGATTTCCTTCACATCACCGAAAATCGCGAGCAAGGCCGCGAGCACCCAGGCATTGAGCGGCGGATGCGGATGGCCGCGCAGATCGACATCGACGCCTTGAAAGACATAGGTGGTGTGTGTGGGATTCAGAGGATCGATTAACGCGTGCTCGGCTTCGGAGATGTAGGTGTCGTCATCACCCTGAACGGCCTGATTGAGGAACGGAACGCGGAGCAAGAGGACGAGACCCAAGACGAGCAGCAACTGTCTCACGCCGGCTTCCATCGCAGAACCGGTTTCCGGGCGGCGGCGACTTCATCGACGCGGCTGGTGCGAGTGGCGTGAGGAGCGTTGCGAACGATTTCCGAATCCTGTTCTGCTTCGCCGGCGATATCGATCATGGCCTGAATGAAGCGGTCGAGTTCGTGTTTGGTTTCGGTTTCCGTCGGCTCGATCATCATGGCACCGCGCACGATGAGCGGGAAGCTCACGGTGTAAGGGTGAAAGCCGTAGTCGATGAGGCGCTTGGCAATCTCACCGGTGTGCACGTCGTGCACGGCCTGGCGTGCATCGCTGAACACTACTTCGTGCATGGCGGGCGAAGGATAGGGCAGGTCGAAATGCGGTTCGAGCTTACGGCGAATGTAGTTGGCGTTGAGCACGGCATCGAGTGTGACATTGCGCAGGCCGGGCCCTCCGTGGGCCAGGATGTAGGCCAGCGCGCGCACGAGCACGCCGAAATTGCCGTAGAAGGCGCGGACACGGCCGATGGAATCTTTGCGGCGGTAATCGTAGGCCCACTTCTTTCCGGTGCGTTTGAGGCGGGGCACAGGGAGGAACGGCTCGAGTTCGCGCTTGACGGCGACGGGTCCTGCGCCCGGACCTCCACCGCCGTGAGGAGTGGAGAAGGTTTTGTGCAGGTTGAGGTGGAGCGCATCGACGCCGAAATCGCCGGGCCGGGCGATACCCATCAGAGCGTTCATGTTGGCGCCGTCCATATAGAGCAGCGCACCTTTGGCGTGCAGGATTTCGGCCACACGCTCAATCTGCTCTTCGAAAATGCCGAGCGTATTGGGGTTGGTGAGCATCAGAGCGGCGACGTCCTCGTTGACGTGCTGCTCAAGCGCCGCCACATCGAGCATGCCCGCTTCGTTGGATTTGATATTTTCGACGGCGTATCCGGCCGTAGCGGCGGAGGCCGGATTGGTGCCGTGCGCGGAGTCCGGAATCAGGATTTTCTTCCGCGGATTGCCACGCCGTTCGAGCAGCGCGCGCATCATGAGCAGGGCCGTCAATTCGCCTTGCGCGCCCGCGGCGGGCTGCAGGGTAACAGCGTCCATACCGGTGATTTCGGCGAGCGCGGCTTCAAGACGCGCCATCACTTCCATGGCGCCCTGAGCGAGCGATTCGGGCTGATAGGGGTGCGCCCACGCCAGGCCCTCAAGTCGCGCTACCAACTCGTTGACCCGCGGATTGTACTTCATGGTGCAGGAGCCTAACGGATACATGCCGAAATCGATGGCGTAATTCCAAGCCGAAAGGCGTGTATAGTGGCGAATGACTTCCACTTCGCTTACTTCCGGAAAATCGTCAATGGCTTCGCGCACGTTAGAGGGTCCGAGGGCTTCCTTGGGATCGACTGGCGGAACATCCAGCTCAGGGAGCTGGTACGCCACTTTGCCGGGAGAGCTGCGCTCAAACAGTAGCGGCTCGTTATAAGAAAGATGCGGGCGGACGCGGGAGGTCATTGGATCGCCTCCGCGAGTTGATCCATCTCTTCGCGGCGCGACATCTCGGTGGCGCACAGCAGCAAGGAATCCGCCAATTCCGGATAGAAGCGGCCCAGTGGCAACCCGCCGATGATTCGCTGGCGCAGTAGGGCGCGGTTCACCGCATCGGGCGATTTGCCCTCCATGCGCACCGTGAATTCATTGAAGAATTTGCCGCAGAAGCGCGGCTGGAGGCGGCCGGCCAGATAATGCGCTTTCGCCAGATTCTGCAGAGCGAGCTCGCGCAGGCCCTGCTTGCCATAGACCGCCATAAATACACTGGCCATGAGCGCCAGCAGAGCCTGGTTGGTGCAGATATTGGACGTGGCCTTTTCGCGGCGAATGTGTTGCTCGCGGGTGGCGAGAGTGAGACAGAAGGCGCGATTGCCATCAGCGTCGATGGTTTCGCCCACCAGCCGGCCAGGCATCTGGCGCACGAATCTTTCCTTGGTCGCGATAATGCCGGCGTACGGCCCGCCATAGCTCGGCGTAAGCGCGAACGACTGCAACTCGCCGGCTACGATATCGACGTCTTCGGGCGGGTGCAAGATTCCGAGAGAGACCGCTTCCGTAAATACCGCGACGAGCAGAGCGCCCGCGCGATGCGCCAGTTCGGCTGCCTGCTGCACTGGCTCGACGATGCCAAAGAAATTGGGCGATTGCACGATTACTGCTGCCGTGGGCGGGCCGGAGAGTTGGCGCTCGAGTTCGGCAAGGTCCAGGGTTCCCATCTCCGCTGCATAGCCGAATTCCTCGACCGGCATTTCCTGGTTCTTTGCGTACGTCCGCAGGACTTCACGATACTCGGGGTGAACGGAACGCGCGACGAGGACGCGGTTTTTGCGGGTGATCCGCACGGCCATCATGGCTGCTTCCGCCATGGCCGTAGAGCCATCGTACATGGAGGCGTTAGCCACTTCCATGCCGGTAAGCTGACAGATCATGGTTTGGAATTCGAAGATGGTGGTGAGGGTGCCTTGCGAGATTTCCGCCTGATAGGGCGTGTAGGAAGTGAGAAATTCGCCGCGCGAGACGACCGTATCGACCAGAACGGGTCGAAAATGGCGGTAGACCCCGGCGCCCAAAAAACAGGAATAGTCATCTGCGTTTTGGGCTGCCCGCTCGCGGAAATACCGCACGATTTCATACTCCGAGATGCCCGAAGGGAGATCCAGCGGGCGATTCAACCGGACGGACGCAGGCAAATGGGCGAAGAGCGCCTCTAAAGAGTCCGCTCCGATGGCATCCAACATTTCGCGACGGTCGGAATCAGATTTGGGAAGGTAGCGCATCAGGCTTTCGCCGCAAGCCGCGCTGCTGGCTTCGCTTTCGCCTTTCTCGGTGTCTCGGCGACTCCGCGGTGAGTGCTACAGCTCACTTTTTTTCTTCTCCGATGAAGGATTCATATTCGGCGGCGGTCATGAGTTGGTCGAGGGGGGGCGCTCCCTTCAAGCGGACCTTCAGCAGCCACGCTTCGCCGTGCGGGTCTTCATTCAGTTTTTCCGGTGCGTCGGCCAGGGCGGGATTGATTTCCAACACCTCGCCCGTTACGGGTGAAAAGATTTCGGAAACCGCTTTCACCGATTCGACCGTGCCGAGCGCTTTGCCCTGCTCGACTGTCGTGCCGGCTTTGGGGAGATCGACATAGACGATATCGCCCAGTTCCTCCTGCGCGTGATCGGTAATTCCGATAGTGGCGGTATCGTCCTCCAACCGCACCCACTCATGTTCTTTGCTGTATCGAAGATTTTCCGGGTACATGTTTATCTCGGTCGTTTGTAGAACGGGGTTGGCGCCGTCACCGCATCCACAAGCTGGTTGCGGATCAGAATCTGAATGGGGCGGCCTGGCCCGGAGAGACTCTTAGCCGGAAGGTAACACAGGCCGATGTTTTTGTCGAGAGAGGGCGAGGGAGAGCCGCTGGTGACCCACCCGGCGGGGGCGCCATGGAGGCACACTTCGCAGCCATCGCGTGCAATTGCCCGGCCGCGGACCTCGAATCCGGCAAGCGCGCGAGTTACACCGTTCTCTTTTTGCCGGAGAAGCGCTTCGCGGCCCACAAATTCGCCCTTATCGAATTTCACAAACGAACCCAATCCGGCTTCGAGGGGCGAAATGGAAGCATCGATTTCGTGGCCGTAGAGCGCAAACCCGGCTTCGAGGCGCAGCGTGTTGCGAGCGCCCAGCCCGCAAGGTTTGATATCGAAGGCGGCGCCGGCCCGCAATAACTCATTCCAGATGCGCTCGGACTCGGCAGGCGGAATGTAGATTTCGAAACCATCCTCGCCGGTGTAGCCGGTGCGGGCGATTCGCGCGGGAACGCCGGCCACTTCGCCATCGCGAAACCAGTAATAGCGAAACGAAGCCAATTCGAGTGCGGTAAGTTGCTGCAAAGTGGCGAGGGCGTTAGGGCCTTGGATCGCGAGTTGCGTATAGGCATCGCTGGTGAGATCCACGCGGGCATCGAAGCGGTTTTGCGAGCGGATGTGTTCGCAATCCTTTTCCTGATTGGCCGCATTGACGCAGAGGAAATAATGATCGCCGGCTACTTTGTGCACCAGGATGTCATCCACGAAGCCGCCGTGCGGGTAGAGCAGCCCGGAATATTGCGCCTGGCCAGTGTGGAGCTTGCGAGCGTGGTTGGTGGTGACGAAGTCGGTTAGCGCGCCCGCTTCGGGTCCGCGAATTTCGATTTCGCCCATGTGGCTGACATCGAACAGGCCAACGGACGCGCGCACCGCACGGTGTTCCTGGAGGATGCCGGAATATTGAAGGGGCATGTCCCAGCCGCCAAAATCGACCATTTTGGCACGCAGGACGAGGTGCACGGAATGGAGCGCGGTGGCACGAAGCGGAGTTGCCGCGGCCATGAAATGTCAGGCTACCATATGTGGGCCGGTTGGTACGGACGCGAGCCCTGGAACCTGAACTGCTGTTACCCAGGCTACGGAGAACTATGGCCGAAGACCGGCATACTGATCTGCTCAATCAGCCCGAAGCTGCGCCTGGGGAGAGCCACGACGGGCAGCCACAAAAGCAGGAGCAACCTGCGGGAGGGCAGGGGAAGCGGACGCTGCGGCGGAGGCTTTCCAATTTCCCGCGCCGGCATCCGCTCCAATTCCTGGCAGCGCTGGTGTTCGCGGTCTTGATAGTCATAGGGCTGATTGTTCTCTGGAACTATTTGCAATCGTACGAATCCACGGATGACGCGCAGGTGGTGGCGCATCTCAACCCCGTGAGCGCCCGCATCAGCGGGACGGTCATTGGGGTGTACACGGAGAATAACCGGACCGTTGTACCGAATCAGACGCTGGTGGACCTGGATCCGCGCGACTACCAGGCAGCGGTGGAGCAGGCGCGGGCTACCCTGGCCCAAGCGCGCGGCGAGCTGGCGGCGGCGAATCCCAATGTGCCGATTACGGAAACTTCAAACGTGACGGCGCTCGCCACGGCAAACGCGGAGGTGACCAATGCGGAAGCGGCGCTGGCGGCAGCGCAGCACGATTACGATTCAGCAGTAGCCGATCAGCGGCAGGCGGAAGCCAACAATGTGCAGGCGCAGGCGGACGAGATGCGGTATCGCGCGCTGGTGGCGAAGGACGAAGTTTCCCGCGAATTGTATGATCAAAGACTGGCTGCAGCGCAGTCGGAAGCGGCGTTGGTGGATGCGCGGCAGAGCGCAGCGCGCGCGGCCCAACGAGCGGTGGACGAACGCAAGGCCGCATTGGCGGAGGCCCAGAGCCGGAGGGACCAGGTGGAGCGCAACAACCCCCGCGAGCTATTGGTTCGAAGGGCGGATATCCAGTCGCGGCAGGGAGCGGTGGGGGCGGCACAGGCAGCGCTCGACACGGCGCTGCTCGAGCTCAGCTATTGCAAGATTGCCGCGCCCGCGGCTGGCGTGGTGGGTGATAAGCACGTAGAAGTGGGACAGCGTGTGCAGCCCGGCGAGCAGTTGCTGGTGATCACGCAGATTGAAGATCAGTGGGTGGACGCCAATTTCAAAGAGACGCAGATTGCGCGCATGCGGCCGGGCCAGAAGGTGACCATCCACGTGGATGCGCTGGGTCAAGACTTCCAAGGCTATGTGCAGAACATGCCGGGCGGCACCGGAGCGGTGTACAGCCTGCTGCCTCCGGAAAATGCCACCGGTAATTACGTGAAAGTAGTGCAACGGCTGCCGGTGCGCATCCGGTTCAACAAGGGGCAAGCGGGGCTAGAGCGGCTGCGTCCGGGAATGTCGGTAGAGCCGAAGGTCTGGTTGCAATGAAGGAAGTTGTCAGTTATCAGTCTCAAGGACGGTGGAAACTGAAAACTGATAACTGATAACTGATAACTGATTACTGAGAACTTAGTGCTGAGAACTAAGAGATGCCTGCGGTAGAGGAGGTGAAGGTCAACCCGTGGCTGATTGCGGCTGCCGTGGTGCTGCCTACGTTCATGGAAGTGATGGATACGTCCATCGCCACGGTGGCACTGCCGCACATCGCGGGAAGCCTTTCGGCATCGAATGACGAAGCCACCTGGGTGCTGACCAGCTACCTGGCGGCGAACGCGGTGGTGCTCCCGGCCAGCAGTTGGTTTTCGCTGCGTTTCGGGCGGAGGAATTTTCTGCTGGCGTGCATCGTATTATTTACGATCGCTTCGTTTGCCTGCGGTTCCGCGATCAGCCTGGGGATGATCGTGATTGCGCGGGCCATACAAGGAGCAGCCGGCGGCGCGCTGCAGCCGCTTTCCCAGGCCATTCTCCTGGAGAGTTTTCCGCCGGAAAAGCGAGGGCAAGCCATGGCTGTGTTCGGCCTCGGGGTGGTGGTGGCGCCGATTGTGGGGCCGACCCTGGGCGGTTGGATTACCGACCAATATACGTGGCGCTGGGCCTTCTACATCAATATTCCAGTGGGAGCGTTGGCGGTCCTGATGATTTCGCGATTCGTTAGCGATCCTCCGTACATTCGCAATGCGCGGGTGGGCCGCCTGGACCGGATCGGTTTAGGGCTGCTGGCGGCCGGATTGGGAACGATGCAAGTGGTCCTCGACAAGGGCCAGGAAGACGATTGGTTCGGGGCAGTGTGGATCCGCTGGGCAGTGGCTGCGGTGATTGTCGCGCTCGCGGCGTTCATTATCCGCGAGTTCCTGATAGAGAAGCCATTGGTGGATTTGCGGGTGTTCTGCAACCGGAATTTCACTTTCGGCTGCCTGCTGATGGGCCTGTTCGGTGGGGCTATTTATGGTCTGATCACGCTGCTGCCCTTGTTCTACCAAACGCTGCTCGGATACACCGCGAGACTGGCCGGCATTGCGGTGGCGCCACGCGGCGTGGGGGCGATTATTATTATGCCGATTGTAGGCGTGTTGTCGGGCCGGATCGACAACCGCTGGATGATCGCCCTCGGGTTTGCGTTGTTTGGGTATACCGGTCTGATATTCGGCGATCTCACTTTAGGCATCTCCGAATGGTCCTTGTTGTGGCCCATAATTCTTAGCGGTGTTGCCGCGGGGATGGTATTCGTGCCGCTCACCACGGCAACCATGGGCACGCTCAGCAACGAGCAGATGGGCAATGCCAGCGGGTTATTCAATCTATTGCGCAACATTGGGGGCAGTGTTGGGATTTCCATGGTGGATACGGTCATTACGCGGCATGAGCAAATCCGGCACAGCGAACTGGCCCAGCACATCACAGCCGGTACGCCGCTTTACCAGCAGTTGCTGGCCGCGGTGCAGAAACTGGTGATGGAGCGGCGGGGAGCCGGCATGGCGCTTGACCGCGCGTACGCGTTGTTGAGCCGAATGATCGAGCAGCAGGCTTCCGCGTTATCGTACGTGGATGTGTTCCGGGATCTGGCTATGATTTCTTTCCTGTGCATTCCCCTGGTATGGCTCCTCAAACGCGTGAAGAGCAGAGGGGCCGTGGCGGCGCACTGATTTCCTGCGTTTCTGCATCTCTGTGATAGAGTCGGTGTGGAGTACGCATAGGAATGCCTATCAATCTGAAGCCGGTGGATGTGGTGGTCGTCGGTTTGGGAGCGGCTGGTGGGGTAGCGGTGCTGCCGCTGGCGCGGGCTGGCGTCAAAGTGGCGGGCGTTGAGGCCGGGACCTGGATGGATCCACATAGGGATTTCAAGCCCGACGAGATCCACAACAACGTTCGCGGCATGGTTACTACGGGCAGCAAGATCCGGCGCGAGGCTCCTACCGTGCGGCACAGTCTCACCGAGAAGGCGCGGCAGGGTGGGCCCAGCCCGATGATGAACGCCATTGGCGGCACTTCCATCCACTACCACGCGCAAAGCTGGCGCTTGAAGCCATGGGATTTTAAGACCGTCAGCGAAGTGACGCAACGGTACGGCGCGAGTTATCTTCCGCAAGGATCAACTGTGGAGGATTGGCCCATCGGCTGGAGCGATATTGAGCCGTATTACGACATTGTGGAGCACGAAGTAGGCGTGTCAGGCAAGGCCGGAAATATTCAGGGCAAGCTCGATAAGGCGGGCAATATCTTTGAAGGTCCGCGGCAGCGCGAATACCCCATGCCGCCGCTGCGCTCTTGCGACTACCTGGAACGGATGAAAACGGCGGCGCGATCGCTGGGGTGGAATCCGTTTCACTCGCCCGCGGCCATTAACTCCGTGCCGCGTGACGGGCGCGGCTCCTGCGGCTATCACGGCTATTGCGATCGCGGCGGCTGCCATCTTGAGGCTAAGAATTCTACCTGCTTTTCCACGATTCCCAAAGCGCAGAAGACCGGTAACCTGACTATCTTCGATAACGCGCAAGTAACGCGCATCGTAGCGGGCGCTGATGGCAAGGTTACGGGCGTACTGTATATTCGCGGCGGCATGGAGTATTTTCAGCCGGCCAAGGCGGTGCTGGTTGGTTCCTATACTTACGAGAATGTCCGGCTGCTGCTACTCTCGAAATCGAGAGGCTATCCTGACGGGCTTGCCAATAATCACGGGCAAGTGGGTAAGCATTACTTCGGGCATTGGGATGCGCAATCAGGGGCGGCGGTGAGCGCGCTGTTTCCCATGGATCTCAATATCTGGTACGGCGCGATTCTTTCGCAGGGTGTCGTGATCGACGAATGGGCGGACGATAGTTTCGATCACAGCGGTTTGGGATTCATCGGCGGCGCTAGCATCACGGTTTATACAGAGAAGCACCCCATTGCCTCAGCTAGCGGTAGCACCTGGGGCCAATCGCCGGCGTGGGGATCCAAATGGAAAGCATGGATTCACGAAAATGCCGGGCGAACAGCCTCAGCGTATCTGCAGACCAATACGTTTCCGTATGAGACGACGTTCCTCGATCTCGATCCTGAGGTGAAGGACCCACTCGGTGATCCAGTAATTCGGGTTACTACCATGACGCGCGAGAACGAGCGCCGCGCTGCGATGCACGCGCAAGACAAAATGGAAGAGTGGTTCCGCGCGGCCGGAGCGATTCAGGTGAGCAAGGGTGATCCCAGAGGTCCCAACCTGAGTACGCATACTTACGGTGGAACACGCATGGGCGGCAATCCGGCGAATAGCGTGGTAGACAAATGGGGCTTCGCGCATGAAGCGAAAAATCTGGGCATGCTGGGTGGCTCGGTATTCGGCACGAGCGGCGCGCGCAATCCGACGCTCACCATTCAGGCGCTGGCGTGGCGGACGGCGCAGCATCTGGTGGAGAACTGGAAAAGCATCACGGGATGAAAGCGGGAGGCACGCCTGTCAGTTCAGAATTTGTGCTTGCCGAGATGCGACTCGATGACTTCATAGCCTGCGGCCAGAATGAAGATCGCCGTGAATAGAGGACTCTCTACATTCTGACTGAGTGCGACCACGATATAGGCGAGGCCCGCCAAACCGATGGCTGTCT
>JASIAM010000110.1 GCA_030041985.1 Bryobacteraceae bacterium
GCTCCGAAAGGAGGATTTTTGACAACGAGACGACATTGCGCGCCGACCGGGGAACTCCATTATTGGCGTGGTTGCGCTGCGACCGGGTGCGCAGGGCGCTCTCGATGAGTTCTTGCAGTTTCAAAAATAGCTCCTATGGGGCCCGCCTCCGGTTTGCATGCAATTACGACTGTAGCAAAGGCCGCGCATCACTCTGCCGCGAGCCTACTTCGCGGGCGGTGGTGTTGCCGGGGGCCGGCGGCGGTAGTTTGGCCGGAAATCCGCATGGCAGGTAGTGCACGAATCGACGAGTTGACTGTTCAGCGCCAGGATACCGTTGAGATCTTTAGCGCGTGCCGCCTTGTAAGCCGCGGCGCCCGCTTCCACCAGCAGTTTGCAATCCTTGATCCAGCCCTCCGGATCTTTAGTCGGAACTCCCAGCCGCGGCATCATGAGCAGGTTGCCCGACTCAGCCAGCATGAGCGCCGTGTATTGTATATTTGTCCAGTCGTGATCGGTTTTCGGCGGATCGCGCTCGATATAAAACAACGCGTCCGAGAAGGGATAACTCATGGACAGCATAATCTGAGCAACGCTGCCCACAGGCTGGTACGAAGGAGCCTGCGCCACCGCTACGCCAGCCAGAAACAGCAATCCCATCGCTCGCATATCCGTCTCCTGGCGGAAGTTTCACCGCTTGGGTGATTCTACCGCAATTGGCAAGGCGTGTTATGTTCACTGGTACTAGGCCATCGCCGTGCCGCGTAGGAAGCCACTGATCGTTCTGGTAGCGAACAATTCAGATGCATTACTTTCAGTAGTGGCGATGCGATATTCTTAGCGGGCTTCGGGCGTCGTAATGCCGGCAAAGATTGCCGCAACCGGAATCATCTTCTCGTCTCCGAAAAGGGAAAGGGTCAGAACGTCATCGATGGTGAGAATACGAGCAGATTTTTCCTGCTTGCGGTAAACCTCGATGGTGCTGTCTTCCGCATCCACTACCAGAAAGATCAGCGTGCCGTGAGCAAAAAACACGCGCCGGTCGCGCCTCAACTCGGCCGCGCTGTTCGAAGGCGATAGCACTTCGACGATTAACTCCGGCGCGCCCTCCAGAATGCCCAATTCGGCGCACGTTTGTGCGCGTTCTCGCGTCGTAACGCCGACGTCGGCCAAGCGCACATCATTGGTCTCTTTGATTTGAAAGGGATACTCGGGCAACACGTTAGCACCGGGGAAAACCTGGTGCAGTAATTCCGCCATCCGAAATTGCAGCCATTTATGGATCAACTTCGCGAAAGGCACTTCCACCACCTCGCCATTACGCAACTCCCGGTTCTGGTTCTCGGGTAAGCGGAGCCTTTCGAACTCCTCAATGGTAATCGGGTTTGTCGCGATGCTGCCCACAGCCATCCCTTATTCTACAACCGTCCCCGTGAACGCCGCCCGCATACGCTCCCAGGTCACTTCCAATGCCTCCGGCAACACGCGCGTTTCGCCGATTGCCGTCATGAAGTTGGTGTCACCCACCCAGCGCGGCAGGGCATGCATGTGGAGGTGATTGGCGATGCCTGCGCCGGCGCTACGGCCGATGTTCCAGCCGAGGTTCAAGCCATCCGGGCGGTAGGCCGCACGCAGGTGCTTCTCCGTAAGCCGCGCGAGCCGAATCAGTTCCACCAGGGTCTCGTCCGTAAGGTCTTGCAAGGTGGCCACGTGCGCGTGCGGCACTACCATCAAATGGCCTGAAGTGTAGGGATACCGGTTCAGCATCACCAGGTTGTGTGTAGCGCGGTACACCACCAGGCGTTCGCGATCATGCGCGGCGTCGGCAACAGCGGCGCAGAAGATGCACTGCTTATTTTCCCCTGACGTGGTGACATATTGGTAACGCCAGGGGGTCCAAAGGTAGTCCATGGCGGGCGGCGGGGCCTAGGCTTAGGGGTTCGGTACCTCTTCGGGTGCGGGCGGTTCCACCGGCATTGCGGCAGAGGCGTTTACCACGTCTTTCAGCTCTTTGCTGGGCTTAAAATAAGGAATCTTCTTTGCCGGCACCTCGACCCGCGCACCAGTTTTGGGATTACGCCCGATGCGGGGCTGGCGCTGCCGAGTGCGGAAGCTGCCGAATCCACGAATCTCGATTTTATCGCCGGTGCGGAGGGAGCGGACGATGCTATCAAAAATCGCCTCCACGATGACTTCGGACTCCTTCCGTGTCATCTCCACCACGCGTGAGACCTCCTCGATCAGATCCGCCTTCGTCATCCAATTCTCCTTGTTCGCTCAAAGGCTTACGAATCCGCAGTATCTCTTGAAAAGAGGCAATTTGCAAGCTATTCGAGGTTGCGGTCTTTGAGACTCATCACCTCTTCGATCGTGGTCGTGGCAGCGGCCGCCTGGCGTTGGTAATCTTCCAGACGGGTTTTCTCTTCATCGTCCGCGACCGCGCGCAGGCTCAAGCCAATTTTCTTCTCGGGTTCGCTCAATTTGATGATTTTGAAATCCATTTCCTGACCCACCGCCAAAGGTGGCTCTTCGCGTCCGCGCCTTCCGGAGTAACCCGGGACTTCGGAGAAGTGGCACAGCCCTTCTACCCCCTCGGCCAACTCCACGAATGCCCCGAAACTGGCCAGACGGCAAACACGGCCGTGCACAATATTCCCCACGTGATGATTCTGAAAAAAGCTTTCCCACGCATCGGGCTGAAGCTGCTTGATCCCCAGGGATAGTCGATGAGCCGCGGAATCGATATTGAGGATCACCGCCTGCACAATCTGTCCCTTCTTTAATACTTCCGATGGATGCTTAACGCGCTGTGTCCACGATAGATCGGACACATGCACGAGTCCGTCGATACCCTCTTCGATCTCGATAAAAGCACCGAAATCGGTCATGTTCCGAACCCGCCCTTCCACGACCGAACCTACGCTGTAACGGCTATCGATGGTCGTCCAGGGGTTGGGTTCGAGCTGTTTGAGGCCCAGGGAAATCCGGCGGTCTTTCGAATGCACTTCCAATACCACGGCTTCCACCTGGTCGCCCGGCTTCACCACTTTGGATGGGTGCTTCATGCGCCGCGACCATGTCATCTCGCTGATGTGAATCAAGCCCTCCACACCAGGCTCCAATTCCACAAACGCACCGTAATCGGTAACGTTTACCACCCGGCCGATCACGCGGCTGTTGGCGGGATAGCGCTCCGCCACGGTCTCCCAAGGGTCCGGCTCAAGCTGCTTCATTCCCAGCGAGACACGCTCCTTGCCGCGGTCGAATTTCAATACCCTGACCGTGACTTCGTCGCCTACGTGCACCAACTCCGAAGGATGCGTCACCCGGCCGTACGACATGTCTGTGACGTGCAGTAATCCGTCGATTCCGCCAAGGTCGATAAACGCACCATATTCGGTGAGGTTTTTGACCACTCCCGTGACGATTGCTCCCTCCGACAGGTGTTCCAGGGTAGAGACTTTGCGGGCCGAAATTTCTTCCTCTACGGCCAGCTTGCGGGACACCACCACATTGCCCCGGCGCCGGTTGAGCTTGATCAGTTTGACGGGAATATCCTGGCCAATCAGCGAGTCGAGGTTGTGGATAGGGCGCGGATCGGCCTGCGAGCCGGGCATGAAGGCCTCAATGCCCACATCCACCGCCAAGCCGCCTTTCACACGGCCCGTCACACGCCCGTTGATTATGAGCTGCTCCTGATAGGCCTTTTCCAGGTTGTCCCACACACGGATGCGCGCGGCCCGCGTATGCGAAAGGAGTACATACCCTTCCGGCTGCTCGCCATGCTCGATCATGACATCGACCACGTCACCCCGATGCACGGTGGTTTCTCCGCTGGGTGTCTGGAACTGCTCGAGCGGAACTATGCCTTCGGATTTGTAGCCGAAGTCAACGATAACGTCTTTAGCGGTAATCGTGAGAACGGTGCCCTGCAGGACTTCATTGCTGCCGGGCGGACCGAAATGAGAATAGTCGTCGAGGAGTTCCTCGTAGCTTTCCGACTGCCCGTTGTTTTGGTCCGTGGCCATTCACGCCTCCAACCCTCGCCCGCACAGCACCGGCTGCTCAAAAGGGATTGGTAACAGGAGGCCAGGGAGCGTTCGCCACCGTTCCTGCTTACTCCGGAGCGAGACCATGATGCTTACCAGCAAATTACTGAGAGAACAGTATGTTAGCAAATATACGCGAGTCGTTTGGCGTTTGTCAACGGCAGGTGATTCCCCGGCGCAGGCAGTTGTCCGGATCGGGTTCCGTTACTCGGAAGGCGCAATCTGCCGCATGACCCATTTCACCTTTATAGCGTAATCGGCATTGGGATTATAGATCGCAAGGATGGCGTCCGTGTCTTTATCGCGATACAACTCCGAGTGCGAGAGTTGATAACCTACTTCGTGGATACCGGCTGCAGCCGAGGCGAAATGGGCGCGGCCCGCATCCCAGCCAAAGAGATTATTGTTGGGCGCGGCTTTGCCTCCTGAAGATTCCACGTAGGAGATGCTCGGCAAAAGCCGCCAGTCGAGCTCGTAAATATCGGCCGCTTCGAGAAACGCGCTGGCATATTTCAGGGCTGGACAAGCGGCCCTTTCAAAGAAGTTTTTCAGGGATTGAAGCCGTGGGTCATTCCGGTAATTCGGGATCGGAACGGCATGCACCTGGCGGGTGGAAATATGGCCGGGCAACGAAACCACTCCCGCGAATATGGCCACTCCCGATAACAGCTTTCTCATCCTAGAATGCTCCTTAAATGGATAATTATTTAGCGCTAAGCGGCGCAGCCGGGCGCTAGGGCAAGTGCGGACCGGGGGTCCGTTCAAGGTGAGTTACGGAATTGGCATTGAGGTATTTTAACCTATTCGCAAGGGCTGATGAACCGGCAACCGCAAACTGGGTGTGCGACATGAAAGGGAGATCATGGGAGTTTTCTTTTTTTTGTGGCCTGATACCTAGCGTATTGATACGCTAGGTTAAGGGGGCATCCCATGTCAGACTCTTTGTCCGCCCTGGAGATTCAGCGCGCCACCATCCAGCGGCAGATTTCCCAACTGGGCGATA
>JASIAM010000111.1 GCA_030041985.1 Bryobacteraceae bacterium
GACCGCTACACAGGCCTTTTCCAATCGTGCCGGTTGGGAGGCGATGATGCGCCGGGGGATGGAACAGGATTTTTCCTGGAGTCGCTCCGCCGCGGCCTATTCGGCGTTGTACCGGAAGCTGAGCGGGCGGCCGTGAATCCTTTGGTGAAAAAGTGATTCTAATTACTTAGGAGACGAAATGGCAGGTCAGAACACACTAACCTTTACCGATGGCGGCTTCGACCGCGACGTCCTGCAGTCCGAGATTCCGGTCCTGGTGGACTTCTGGGCAGAATGGTGCGGGCCGTGCCGGCAAATGGCACCCACAATCGATGTCGTGGCGCAGGAATACGCCGGTAAAGTGAAGGTCGGCAAGCTGGACGTGGACGCCAACGGAAATACCGCGATGCGTTACAACATTCGGGGAATTCCGACGCTGCTATTGTTCAAAGGCGGACGCGTAGTCGAGCAAAGAGTCGGGGCTGTCGGAAAGCAGGAAGTCCAGAAGATGCTCGAGCCACACGTCAGCGAAGTGAAACAGAGCGTTGCCTGAGGGCGCGCACTTTTCGGCTTGTTGGCGATCTCACATCTAAGTTTTAGTAAGCCCTTTCGCTTTATTTTCGCCTAAGATAGACTATAGTGAATGCGTCTCATCACGGGTCCGCCCGGCTCGGGAAAGACGGCTCACATCCTGGAATGTTTCCGCCAGGCTCTAAGGGCAGGGAATTCTGCGGTGCGCCTGCTGTTGCCTACCGCTACGCTGGCACGGCACCTCGAAAACGAAATTGCGCGAGAAGGCTTGGTTTTTAGGCCGGGCCTCATTCAAACGCTGAACGGCTTCGTCGAGGAACTGGTTGCGGAATTTCCGCAAGCGCCGGAAACCGTGGTGCACCTGCTGGTGGAGGAGGCCGTAGCGCGCGCCAATCGGCCGGAATTCCGGCGAGTGGCGCACCTCCCTGGATTCTGCGTACGCCTTGCCCGCACTCTGCTTGAGTTCTATGCGGCGGGATGTGACAGCGGCCGTCTGGCGGCCTGTTTACCCGAAACACCTCTGGCTGCGGGCTTCCTTGCTGTTTATCAGGAAGTGGATCGGGCGCTCGGCCGCCGAGGCCTGCTGCCGCGCGCCAAACGGATTGAGCGCGCCGCCGCCCGCATAGATCGTGACGGCGCAAAGGGCGTTCGCACCGTATGGCTCGATGGATTCCACGCGCTGCCCGATCCCGAACTGGCAGTGATTCAAGCGCTGGGCCGCTGCACGGATTTGACACTGACCCTTCCGGACTACCAAGCCACAACCCCGCTTCGATCGCGCTTGCTCTCCAGCGGTTTCGACGAAGAGCGGTTCGTCCGCAAACGCCCTTCGCCCGCGATGCTGCTGATGAAGGCGCCGCGGATCGAAAGGGAAGTGGAGGAAATCGCGCGCCGCATTGTAGAACAAGCCGCGGCGGGCAGGCCTTGGCGCGAAATCGGCATCATCGTGCGCGCCGCCGGGGCGTACGTGCCGCTGCTGCGCGCAACACTGGAGCGGTTCGCGATTCCGGCCCATTTCTACTTCGAGACGAGCGCCGCGCGCCATCCGGCGATTCGCTTCCTCACGGGAGCCATCGACGCGATGCTCGCCGGATGGGATCATTGCGCCACGCTGGCAGTTCTCCGTCTCGCGCCGCGTTTTGCCGATTCCCCGGCTTTGGACGCTCTGGATTTCGCGGTTCGCGAGCAGATTCCTAACGCCGGGCTGGAAAGTTTTCAGGCTCTTTTGCCGGCAGCGGAGGGGGATATTCGACGCCTCATCGAGGATCTCGGCGCTTTGGAAGAATTGCGCTCCCTGGAATTGACGCCGGGGGAATGGGCAATCCGTTGGCGCACGCTGCGCAGTCTTTACCAGCCCCCGCGGGACGCCTCGCTAGACCACGAAATGGCCCTCATCTGGCGCGGCCATGCGGAAGCGCTGGATGAGTTTGAGAAGGTTTTGGCCGCTGCGGCGCTTGCGCTCGACGCGGAGCGCCCCGTGGCGCTCGAAAACTTTTGGCGCGCGGTCAAATCGGTCCTACGCTTGCAACCTCTTCGCTCACATGATGCCCGCCGCGATGTAGTGCATGTATTGAGCGCTCCTGAAGCGCGCCAATGGGTGTTGCCCGTGGTGTTTGTGTGCGGCATGGTGGAAAAGCAGTTCCCGCAATTTCACACGGCGGACCCATTCTTTCCAGATGCGGCACGGCGCCGCTTGCAGGCGGCTGGCATCCGTGTGCGCACAGCCGCAGACTTCGAACAAGAGGAGCAGGAGCTTTTTGAATCGGCGATTTCCCGCGCCACCATGCTGGTTACGCTGTCATACCCCGAGTTCACGGCGCGCGGTGAGAGCAACCTGCCCTCATTGTTTCTGGATGCCCGGTTGCGGCCGCAATCATCGCGCCTGGTTCGTCCAGTTGCGCGACACATTCCGGCTCCTGTTCCGCCCGCCGTGATCAGTGGCTCCGGCTTGCTCGAGTTGCTACGCAAGAAGACCGGCACCCTTTCGGTGAGCGCGCTGGAGTCGTGGCTGCAATGTCCCTTCCGCTATTTCGGCGGGAACCTGATGCGGCTGCGGGAAGCTCCGCCGCGGCCGGAAGACCGGCTCGATTTCAGCCTGCAAGGGCAAATCGTCCATGATGTTCTAGCCCAATGGCACCGCGACCCCCAACAGGACATCGCCGCCCTTTTCGAGGGGGTATTTGCGGCCTTCTGCGAAGCGAAGCACGTCCCGCAGGGCTATCACACCGAGCGCCTAGGCAACGCCATGCTGGACGACTTAGAGAGGTTTGCAACCGACTCGCAGTGGCAGCGCGCCGGATTTACCTCCCGCGCGGAGGAGAAATTCGTGTTTCCGCTCGATGATTCGCTAGGGATTTCCGGCAGAATCGACCGGCTCGATACGGACGCGCAAGGCCTCTCCTATGTCATCGACTATAAGTACAGCGCTGTGGATCAGGTAAGAAAAAAACGCAATAGCAATCAGCTTCAGGGGCCGCTATATTTTCTCGCGGCGGAAAGCGAGTTTGGAGTAAAACCCGCGGGTATGTTTTTCGTGGCCTTGAAGCGGGGCGTGGAATATATCGGCTGGAGCGACACCGGGTTGCTCGAATCCGATCCCATACCTTGCGAGTGGGCAAACACCGCGGAGCGTGTGGCGCAAATTGCCAGCCAAATCCGGCAGGGCGCGTTCGCGCCGGCGCCGGCCGACAGGAAAGCTTGCTCCTATTGCGATTCGCGTGATATCTGCCGCATCGAAGTGAGCGAATCACAAGGCGTCGGCGCTATCCAGCCATGAATTTCACCGCCACCCAACTTGAGGCCATCGACACCAGCCGGAAGCATCTGGATGCCTGCGTTACCGCCGGCCCGGGCTCCGGCAAAACCACCGTATTGGTGCAGTATTTCCGGCGCTTGGTGGAAGGCGGCGCGCATCCGCAGCAAATTCTGGCCATCACCTTCACGGAAAAAGCGGCCGCCAATATGCGCCAGAAGCTGGCTGAGGCCTTTCGCGAAGATGACTCGGTGCGCGCTGCCCTGGAGCGAGCCTGGGTTTCCACGGTTCACGGCTTCTGCGCCCGCCTGCTCCGGGAGAACGCAGTTTTCGCGGGTGTTGATCCAGACTTCTACGTCGCCGACGAACGCGAATCCTGGCGGCGCCAGCAGGAATCCATCGCCGAAGCGGTATCAGAGTTGTTCCGCGAACATCCCGAGGCGGTGCGCGCGCTCATCCGTGGCCTCGCTTCCCATGAGTTCGAAAGTCTGCTCGTTTCCGCGTACGACGCCATCCGCGGCGCGGGAATGACGGTACAGTCGGTAGCGGCAATGGGACCGCCCGCCAATACCGCTCGCGCCGAACTGGCCGAAACGCTGCGGGAATTGCAGGCCGATCCTCTCTCGGGCTGCAACCCCGCCCAGCGCCACCACGTTCGGACGATCTGTGAGGATCTGGAGCGCATCGCGAATGCTGCCGGCCCGCTCGAAGCGCTCCAGGCGATTGAGAGCTATTCCGGAAATGCGGCCCAAGTGAAGAGTGGCACCGCGGCGCGCCAACTGGTAAAAGGTGTTCGCGACCTGCTGGACCATCTTCGCTATACGTTCCTCACCGCTCTTTACCAGCAGGAACGGGAAACGTTGTTCGAAATTCTGCGGCGCTTCGACCGCGTATACCGCGAGCGCAAAAGCCGGCTGGGCGCGCTTGATTTCGCCGACCTGGAAGAGTATGCCGTCCGGCTGCTAGAGGAAAATGCGGAGATTCGAGCGGACGTGCAGCGGCAATTCGAGCACGTCCTGATGGACGAGTTCCAGGACACCAACGGCCAGCAGGCGCGCCTTCTGGAATTGGTGCGGCGCACAGACCGTTTCTATGCGGTGGGCGACGTGAATCAATCCATCTACGGTTTCCGCCATGCGGAGCCGGAGGTGTTTCGCGAGTACCGCGCCACGGTGGAGCAGCGCGGGCGGCGCCTCGTCGATCTGCAAGAAAACTTCCGCAGCCGGCCGGAGATTCTGCGCGCAGTCGAAACACTTGTAGGCCACGCGGAGGGCATCGAATCGCGGCCTCTGATTGCCGGCAAAGTCTTTGAGAAAGCGCGGCCGGTGACGGTGGAACTGATCGGGGTGGTGGGGGAGGATGCCGGCGCGGGGCTCGAAAACGAAGCCCGCTGGGTGGCGCACCGCATTCTGGAACTGATCGCTGAAGACCCTCTCTTCCGCTTCCGCGGTATCGCCGTGCTGGTGCGCAACACCGAAGTGATTCCGCAATTCACGGCGGCCTTTGAAGAGGCTGGCATTCCGTACGTGGTGAATCGCGGCCGCGGATTTTTCGAAGCGCGCGAAGTGAAAGACCTCTACCATCTGCTCCGCGTAATTGCCAACCCGCGCGATGAGGTCAGCCTGGCCGCCGTGCTGCGCTCGCCGCTGGTTCAGGTTTCCGATGAAGCGCTGTTCGCACTGCGCATGCATGGCGGTAATCTCGCCGACGCGCTGCTCGCGCTCGATGCTGCCGTTGCCGATTTGTCCGCCGATGACCACCAAAAACTGCTCCATTTCCGCGACTGTCTGCACGGCTGGCGTATACGCCGCGAATCAGTCTCTTTCGACCGGTTGCTGCTCGCGGCCATCGACGATTGCGGTTATCAGTGTGGTTCCTGGACCAACATCGAAAAATTCCTGGCACAAGCGCGCGAGGCTGCCGAACGTATGCCGCTCGACGATTTCGTGGAATTGATCGCACGCCTGCGCGACGACAATATTCGCGAGCCGGAAGCGCCGCCGGAAGACACCACTGATGCCGTGAACATCATGACTGTGCATTCGGCCAAGGGTCTGGAATTCCCGGTGGTGTTCGTAGCGGCGCTGCACAAAGGCACCAAGAACGAGGCCTCCTCGCTCGCTTTTTCGCGCAACTTCGGTCTGGGAGCGCGATGGCGCAACCCCGCGACTGGTGAAGACAAAAGCGATCTGTTCGCCCACGCCATCCACGAAGAGCGCAAGCGCCGCGAAAACGAGGAGAGTCATCGCTTGCTGTATGTCGCCATGACACGCGCCGAGCAGCACCTGGTACTGAGCTTTTCGGGCAAAGGCAAGAAACTCGATCACTGGGCGAAGATAGTTGCCAGCCACGTCCCCGATCTCGACCTGACTGCCGCGCGCGATGAGGTGTTGACGCTCGAGTCACCGCGGGGCGAAGAATGGAAACTGCGAGTGCTCATTACGAGCGAGCCGCCCGAGCGGCTGCCGCAGCCGAAAATTATAGAGGAGACGGGCGCCGTCGAATGGCTTGCGCCGCTCGCGTTCTCCGAACAGCAGGATGCCAATGCTACCGTGACTGCAATATCCGCTTTTGCCAAGTGCCCACGCGAGTATTACCTCGGCCAGTATCTGCGCTTCGAAGGCCGCCAGCCAAAAGGGATCGGGGATCAGGGATCGGGGCTCGGCAAAGCCGCAGCAGCGCGGCAGACTCCCGCCGATGAGTTCGGTTCCCAGGTGCACGCCTTGCTGGCGGGTCAGGCGGTTACCGATTGCGACCCTAGCGCCGCGGCCATGGCCGAAACCTTCCGGCAAAGCCCGCTGGGACGCCGCGCCGCCCGCGCTTCCCACGCCGAGCGCGAATTCGCTTTCGTCATGGCGGTGGAGGGTTTGGTCCTGCGGGGCCAGATTGATCTGTGGTTTGAAGAGGGCGGCGAAACGGTGATCGTGGATTACAAAACCGATGCCGTAACCGCGGTGGAAGCGCACCAGCGCGCTGGCGAGTACGCCATCCAACTCCGCCTTTACGCGCTGGCCTTGGAGCGTATGACCGGCCGCGCGCCCGACCGCGCCTGGCTTTATTTCCTCCGCCCGAACACGGCAATCAAAGTGGATCTTACGCCATCGCTACTCGACTCACCCGAGCAGGTGGTGCGCGAGTTTCAGGAAGCCCAGGCGAAGCTCGATTTTCCTTTGCGCGAAGGGCCACACTGCAAGCGTTGTCCGTTTTTCCGGGACTTGTGCCCGTCGCAGTACGCAATGTAACTATCGCTGAATCCGGCCTGTGCCGCCCGCGGCCAACGCCCGGACCTGATCGAGCGTGGCCATAGTGGTGTCGCCGGGGAACGTGGTTACGAGCGCGCCGTGCGCCCAACCGAGTCGGACGGCTTCTTCTGGCGGAGCACCAGCGAGGATGCCATAGAAGAGACCGGAAGCGAAACCGTCGCCGCGGCCCACACGGTCGAAGACATCCAGTTCGCACACCGGTGCCTGGTATGTTTGGCCATCGATCCAGGCGGCCGCGCTAAAACTTGCACGATTGGTGGAGTGCACCTGGCGCAGCGTGGAGGCAACTACTTTGATATTCGGGTAACGCCGGGTGACGCTCTCGAACATGGCGAGCAACGCTTCCGGATTGATCGGTTGATCCGGATGGACCCCCGGTCCGGCAATACCCAGCGCCAGTTGCAAATCCTCTTCATTGCCCATGAGCACATCGGTCTGCTGCGCAATGCGGCTCATGAGATCGGCCGCGCGCGCCTCGTCGCCTCTCGTTTTCCAGAGCATTTCGCGGTAGTTCAAATCGAAAGAGACGACAGCACCATGGGCGCGGGCCTGCTGGATAGCTTCGAGAATCAGCGATCCGGTGGTCTCGGAAAGCGCGGCGAAGATGCCGCCGCTATGAAACCAGCGGACGCCGGCGCCAAAGATCGCAGGCCAATCGAAATCGCCGGGTTTCAATTGAGCGGCCGCTTCGTTGGCGCGGTTATAGAAGACCGAAGGGGCGCGCACGCCGTACCCGCGGTCGCTATATACAGTGGCCATATTGGGGCCGTTCACACCGTTGTGCGGGAACTTTTTGTAAAACGGTGTCACACCCATGGCGCGCACCTGAGCGGCGATGAGGTCGCCGATGGGATAATCCACCATGGCGGTGGCAATGCCCGTTTGCAAACCAAAGCAATCGGCCAAATTGGCCGCGCAATTGAATTCACCGCCGCTGACATGCACATCAAACCGGGTGGCTTTGCGGAAAGGGACCACGCCGGGATCGAGACGATGCACCAATGCGCCGAGCGCCAGAAAATCCAATGCGCCGCCGGAGCGAATCTCGAAGCCGTGGTTCACGCCGCCTCGGAGAGTTGTACGGGCTCGAGCCGGGGCGCGAGGAGTTGCACGACCAACAATGCCAGTAAGTAAGCACAGCCGGCGATCACGAACATCGGGAAATAGCTTCCGGTGATCTGGAGGACGAAGCCGGTGAAGGTGGCGGTGAGGCTGCTGGCAACAGCGCCGCCGAATCCTCCGATGCCGACCACGGAAGCCACAGCGCGTTTGGGAAACATGTCTGAAGCTAGTGTAAACAGGTTCGCCGACCAGCCCTGATGGGAGGCGGCTGCGAGACCCACCAAGGTGACGGAGACCCAGAAATTGCGGGCGGTAGCAGCGAAGACAATCGGCAGCACAGTGAGCGCGCAGGTGAGCATCGCGGTTTTGCGCGCGGCATTCAGGCTCCAGCCGCGCTCGAGCAGCCGCGCCGAGAGCCATCCGCCGGCGATACTGCCGCCCATCGACATCGTATAAACGACGACCAAAGGCCAGCCGAGGGCCGAGAGCGTCAAGCCGAAGCGCGTGTTCAGAAACTTGGGGAGCCAGTACAGGAAAAACCACCAGACGGGGTCGGTAAGAAATTTGCCGGCGATAAAGGCCCAGGTTTGGCGATGGGGCAAAAGCTTCGACCACGGGACGGCCACCACCGGCTCGGAAGGGTCGCTCTGAATGTAGCGCAGTTCGGCCGGAGAGAGCTTGGTGTGCTTTTCGGGCCGGCGGTAGTTGGAAACCCAGAGCGCAATCCAGACCACACCGATGGCCGCCATGAAGACGAACGCCCATGGCCACCCGAAGTGAATAGCGATCCAGGGCGCGGTGAGCGGCGCGACGATTGCGCCGATATTAGCTCCGGAGTTGAAGATGCCGGTGGCCAGAGCGCGTTCGTTTTTGGGGAACCACTCGGCCACGGTCTTGATGGCGGCTGGGAAATTCGGCGCTTCCGCCAGACCAAGCACGAAGCGCGCGACAGCGAAGGCCAGCACTGTTCGGGCGAGTGACTGACCGGTAGTGGCGAAGGTCCAGAGGGCAATGGCGAGCGCGTAACCGAGCCGCGTTCCTACGCCATCAATGAAGCGCCCCGCCAGCAGCAGGCCCAGTGCGTACGCGACCTGAAAGGCGGAGACGATGTTGCCGTACTGGACTTCATTCCACCCGATGACGCGCTGCAGTTCGGGAGCGAGCACACCCAGCACCTGGCGATCGAGATAGATCAAGGTAGTGACGAAGAAGAGCAGGGCGCAGATGCGCCAGCGGTAACGGCCGGGCGGGGCCTGCTTGAGTCGGCCCGCCGCAGCTAGCGATTTTGTGCCGGTAAGCATGAAGCCTCCGCCGTTACCTGTGGGAAGCGGCCGCGATGGGCCCAGAGACCCAGCGCGGGATTGGAGATGAAGAAGAATTCTTCGCCGTCCGGGAGCACGTTGAAACCTTCGTCCATTTTCGCAGGATCGTATCGCTCAAGGGCATGAAGAGGGGGAATAACGGAATCCGGCGGCTTCGACTTCCTCCTGCGAAAGATGGCCGGGCGCGTATGTGATGGCAAAGCGGCCATCTCTTGGCCAACTACCGTTAGAGCGATCTACTCCGCTGGCGCCGCCCAAAGCAAAACGGGACTACATCGATTTGGGTCTCTTTGCCCGATGAGAATTACCTTGCGCCGCTGATGGATGATTTTCTCTAACAGCACTTCCGGGTGCTCGGATTCCGCGACAATCGCACGTCTCTCTGCGCCGTCCAGCATTACGGTCGGCCAGCCATAGCAGACGGTTTTATTCGACAGCTCTATGCGGTTGCGCCCCAGTTCCTCGCAGGGATCTTTCCAGGCGGATCTTTCCAGCAACCTGCCATTGACTATCGGAGGGAGGCGGACGCCGCGACAATCTTCCGACGCCTTCATCAGTCCGGCCAATTCCACGGGCGCCACCCGTAGATCCACCCGATTGCCCTGGTCCGGCCAATCAGTCGCGTTCGCTGTTACCAGTTGGTCCTCAGGCCCGAAGTGATAGCTCCGGCGCACGACGGCAGTGTATGCGTCCAAGTGAGTCGGCCTTACGATGCTCCAGGTGGCATCCTTCGCCTCATAAATACCCGTAATACTCAGATCTGTGCCGAGGGACGGACCATCTCGGTAAGCGCAGTTGGTGACTACGACCTCGGCTCGGCCATTGTGATTCAAATCGGCGAAGATCACAGGGAGATCCAACGACGGCGCTTGCGTTTGGATCACCCATGGCACGGGCTGCCCGTGAGCGTTAAACAGGAGAAAAGAAAGTGTGACCGGAAGAGTGCAACGGCCGCTCTTAGGCGAATATTGGGCAATCAGCAAATCTTGCCGGGAGTTGTGGTCGAAGTCAGCTTGCCATACCGCGGCATAGCCAAGTCCTCCTTCTACATCTAAGATTGCGCGCCAACTTTTACCATCATCATCACGTCCTTCAAAGCGTACGTGGTCGTCGGCCCAGATTGCCCGTATTTTCCCGAACTGGACTGATTTACGCGCATCGTCGGGTACGGCCAAGTCGCCGATGTCGCCAAGGTAGCGAAGTCCAGGGAAGGCCGCCGATAGGGGACCCGAACAGAGACAAACCCAAAAAACCAGACGGAGAAACAAACACTGCATAGCTGACCGCTTCGATCATCGCACGATTTAACCCAATCAGGAGAGTTGATCAGCTTTGGCCGAGCGCCCGCGGGAGCGCCTGCCTGGTTTCATGGAAACGCCGTTTGTTTGACACGGATGTGCTTTTGTCTTTATCGTCAAGATGAACGGCTTCGGAACCGGGAGGCGAAATGAGTGATATCTGGGCCGATGTCAAGCCCGCGATCCGTATGTTCCGGCGGAATCCGGGATTCACGGCCACGGCCGTGGCGGCAGTGGCGCTGGGCATTGCGGCAACCACGGCGATTTTTTCCATCGTCGATGCAGCCTTGCTCCGGCCCCTGCCGGTGCGCGATCCGGACCGCAGCCGCGTGGGCACTGGCACGGCTCATCCAAGCGTTTCTGTTCGGCGTAGAGCCGCACGATCCGCTGGTGTTTATCACTGTTCCGGTTGTGCTGGCGCTAGTCGCCTTCGCCGCGGTGTGGTTGCCCGCGAATCGTGCTGCCAAAGTTAGCCCGGTGGAATCGCTCCGTTACGAATAACCCACAGATCCGCCGCAGACCGCCGGTTTGACACGGATATCCATTTCTCTTTACCGTCAAGAAGAGATGGCCACAAATACGGCGGATTCGGAGCCTGCGGTAGCGGATAGGGCCTTGCCGAAACTAGACCACGGGCAATTGGGATCGGTAGTGGAGGAAGAACTCGCGGCCGCGCGGTTTATCGACGTGCACACGCATCTGTTTATGCCCTCGCTGGGAAAGCTGGGGCTCTGGGGCATCGACGAGTTGCTCACGTATCATTATCTCGAGGCCGAGCTGTTTCGTTCGAGCCGGATCACGCCGGGCCAGTACTTTTCGTTATCGGCATCCGAAAAGGCGTATGCGATCTGGAAGGCGTTGTTCGTGGAAAACGCTCCGGTCTCGGAAGCGGCGCGCGGCGTGGTACGGGTCCTGCACGCTTTCGATCTGCCTACCGCGGCGGACGATCTCAGGGAGGCCCGCGCGTTCTTCAACAGCCAGGAGCCGCGCGCGCACATTCGCCGCGTCTTCGAACTGGCAGGGATCAGTGAAGCGGTGATGACTAATGATCCGCTCGATCCGGAGGAGGCGCCCTTATGGGAGCGCGGCGCTGAACCGGACCCACAGTTTCGCCCGGTGCTGCGCCTGGACCGCATCCTCAATAAATGGGTGGATCAGTGGCTGAGCCTGAACAGCCAAGGCTATGCCGTGTTTCGGGAAGCGCGGGGCAATTCGTCGGCGGAGGTGCGGCGCTTTCTCAGTGAGTGGTGCGCGCGGATGAAGCCGGTATATATGGCGGTCTCGCTGCCCGACACGTTCACCTTCCCGGACGATGGCGTTCGCAGCCGCTTGCTCGCGGAAGCAGTACTGCCGGCCTGCCGCGAGTTTGGCATCCCCCTTTCGCTGATGATTGGCGTACGCTACCAGGTGAACCCGGCGCTGCGGCTGGCAGGCGATGGCGCTGGACGCGCCGATCTGCGAGCACTCGAACACCTCTGCCTCACGTTCCCCGACAATCGCTTCCTGGTAAGTGTGCTGAGCCGCGAGAATCAGCACGAGCTGTGCATCTATGCGCGGAAATTCAATAACCTGATGCCCTTCGGCTGCTGGTGGTTCTTGAACAATCCTTCGATCGTGGAAGAGATCACGCGCGAACGCCTGGAGATGCTCGGAACCAGCTTCATTCCGCAACATTCGGACGCACGCATTCTCGAACAGGTAATTTATAAGTGGCACAACACGCGGCGCACGCTCGCACCGATCTTGACGAACAGTTATCGCCTGCTCGCGGAAGACGGAAGGCCGGTGACACGCGCGGCGGTCCGGCGGGATATCAACCGCTTGTTCCGCGACAATTTTGAGCGCTTCTGCGGGATGTAGACGGCTCGTGTCACAACAGCTCATGAAACTTGTTCCGGAGTCAGCCCCAAGAAAGATGTGCTGATTATGTCTAATTCCAGCAGCGAACAGAACGCTTCGGTTCCCCACTTACCACAGCAGCTTCAATCCAAACTGAATCTGCCGTGACGTAGTCGCGGTGCTGGTGATCACTCCGGCGGTGGGTGAAACCCCGCTTGGCGTAAACACCACCGCATTCGGCGTATTGAAATTGGCTCGATTCAGAATATTAAAGAACTCCGCGCGGAACTGAAGGGTAGTTCTTTCGTGAAGCCGCGTGTCTTTGAAAAGTGAAAAATCCCAAGTGGCGAGGCCCGGCCCGATTAACGTATCTCTGCCCAGGTTGCCGTAAAACCCGCTGTTGTTAGGAGGCGCTAGAAACGCGGCCGGGTTGAACCATTGATTCGGGTTTCCCAGAATCACGGGGCCGGTGAACGCGGGGTTCACAAACGGCCGCACCGGGTTTCGCGTGTCGCCGTTGTTGGAGGGGTTGTAGCTGAGTTGGGGCGTAAACGGAAAACCACTTTGCACGGTTATGATCGAGTTTGCTGTCCAACCGCTCACCAGTGCCTTGCCGAAGCCGCTGGTCGAATTGAGGAAAGGTTTTCCCGCTCCGAAAGGCAAGGCATAGCTGGCATTGATGATACCTGCATTGCGCACATCGAAGTTTGCCAGACCCTTGTCGGCGGCAAGATCGAACGGATTGGAGGCCAATGCCGGCTCGCCTCCCGAGGTGGTCGCGTTGAGTGAGTCCCCATCGTCGAGCGTTTTCGACCACGTGTACACGCCACGCAACAAAAAGCCGTTGGTGAAGCGATGGTTGAGGTCTACCTGCAAGGCGTTATAGGAACTATCCGCCTCCGAAAAGTAAGTCCACGTGTTGGCCAGCGAAGGGGTGGGTTTGTTGGCGGTCGGTACGTAATAGGTCCCGGCTGGAACGGGCGCGCCGGCGATACCCGCAGGAAAAGTGCTGGGATAAGTTGCCGGACACGGAGCGGCGGGACAAATCACCGGAAATGGTTCGTTGGCATCGATGCCCAGGATCTCGTGGTATCCATGCGAGCCGACATAACCAACCGTCAGAGCCGTGTTGGCCGTCAGCGCCTGCTGGACACGGAACGACCACGAAATCACCGTCGGCGTGTACAGATTGGGTTGGACGCCGCCCGGAACCAGTTTGGCCGTGCTCGAAATGGGAGCCGCGGGGAGGAGGGGAAGCTCCGAAACCGGAACGTTCGGCAGGCTGTAGGTGGGGTTGAAAGGCGCGTTCTGGTCGGTACGGTAGCCGAGCGCGTCTTGCAGGTCGTCGTACATGCCGAACCCCACACGAATTACTGTGGGGCGCCGGTTGCTGAAGGGGTTCCAAGCCGCGCCGAATCTCGGTTGCGGCAGGAATTTGGCGTTGTTCACTAGCAGCGCCGAACTTCCGATGGTAGGCTGTGCGGAGATCACTCCATCGGTGAAGGTATAGGTAGCTGCCCGGCCGCGTGCTTCATTCCAACCATTGGTGAATTCGTCGCGGAAGCCCAGCGTCAGAGTAAATTTCGGCGTCAATCGAATGACATCTTCCGCGTACCACGCGCCCAACCAGGAGCGCCAGCCGAGTGGCGTGGGCGTAGGATCGAACAGGAGAGTGGCTACGGTATTCTGCAGAAATGTCTGCAGACTGGTGAACGTGGCCTGTCCATACTGGCTGAGGGCGAGATTCTCATTCGACCGCAGCCGCTGAAACCAGACGCCCAGGTTGAGCTGATGGCGGCCCTTGGTAAGCGAGACGCGGTCTTCGTAAGTGAACAGGTTGCGGTTAACGGAGAGATTGCTGCCATTATTGCTGCCGGCCAGGCTCAATTGCGCGGTGGGATTGGACGCGGCGCTGCCACCCACCACAATGGCGCCCACGGGGTCTCCCGTGAGAAAACCCGGAAGACTGTCCGCGGGTGATCCAGGCGTGGGTTCTCCCGTGAAATAGTACGCGGCGCGCGAGAAGCCGAAGCGCGCGGTGTTGAGCACGCTCGGCGAGAACTCGTGGGTCTCTTCCAGGCTGGCCACCTGTTCACGCAGGCTTTCGACATCCGTACTGTAGGAATCGGTGCTGGTGGGTGTGAAATCGGCGCTATCATCCACGGTGTAAATCGCGCTCAGGGAATCCTTCGGCGAAAAAATATGGTCCAACCGGGCAGTTCCGAAATCGTCGCGGATGGTCTGTAAGGGGTTATTGAAAGCTTCAGCAATCCCGCCAAAATCAGGTGCGCCGGAGCTGGGCGCCGGCCACGCATTGATTAGCGGCGAAACTCCCACAAATGCCAGACCGGAAGCGGGGCAGGGACTCGGCGCGGGGGTAACCAGTTTGCACGGCAGGTAACCGTTGCGCGCGTTGCCGTCAGGAACCAGATCAACGCCAGTCTGGTGCAAGTGCTGCCGGAAACCTTCGTAATTGGCGAAGAAGAAGGTTTTGTCCTTTTTAATAGGAGCACCGGCGGAGCCTCCAAACTGATTGCGCTCGAATCCCGGAGGGCCGGAACCGGTATCGAAAAAGTTGCGCGCGTCGAAATTGTTATTGCGTAGGAACTCGTACACCGAGCCATGAAACTGGTTCGAACCGGATTCCGTAACAATCAGCACCTGGGCGCCGGGATGCTTGCCGTACTCCGCGCTATAGGAATCTGTGAGCACATTGAATTCTCTGACCGCGTCTACACCGAGCAGTTCCTGGCTGGCGCCGCCGGGCTGCATATTATTCTCGGCCGCTCCGGTGAACTCGATGCCATTCAACAGAAACAGATTCTGCTGCGGCCGGTTCCCCGATACGGCAAAATTGTTGCCAACAGTGGAATTCGATACGCCGATGCCGCCGGTTTTCTCCCAGGTGAAATTGACCACTCCGGGGTTCAGCGTTAGCAGTTCGTCGTAACTGCGCCCGTTGAGCGGGAGATCTTTGACCTGCTGCTCGCCCACCAGATTCGATACGTTCGAAGTGCTTACACCGACCAGCGGCGCATCCGCGCTTACCGTGACCTGCTGGCTCGGCTGGCCAACCTGGAGTTGCATATCCACGCTGGCGCTTTGGCCGACCACCAGATGGACGCCTGTGCGCACGGCCTCCGTAAACTGCGGTTTGCTGGCATCGATCTCGTATTCTCCAACGGGCAGCGCAGAGAATTGATAGCGGCCCCCGGCATCGGTGGCCGTGCTGCGGACCGCGCCCGTATCGACATCCTTGGCCGTCACAGTGGCCGCCGAAATCAGCGCGCCGGACGGGTCGGTGACTGTTCCGGAAAGATTGGCTGTTACCTGCCCGTAGGCGGCCGGCAAAAACAGCCACAACGCTAGCAGGATCGGGTAAGCATGGAAGTGCCGTATAGACTTTGATTCGAGAGGTGTGTTGACGACAAAATCTGACCGCATCGGAAAACCCTGTATCCGGTCCGGGT
This sequence comes from Bryobacteraceae bacterium, assembly GCA_030041985.1. GTDB lineage: Bacteria > Acidobacteriota > Terriglobia > Bryobacterales > Bryobacteraceae > PSRJ01. The sequence continues at coordinate 15,517 of JASIAM010000111.1, forward strand.
GCGGAGGCTTGCTATGACGCGCGCGTACCCGGCGGAAACCTTTCCTGAGCTGATTTGTTTTGGAAAAATTACCTTGTTATGTTAGCACAACAAAATGTCTATAGAACCACGATTCCGGTGGTGCGCCGGCGGTGCGGATTGCCCTGCGTGCTACACTGAAGGTGCCTTTTGAAAGTCCTGCAACAACTGCGCCGAGTCCAAAACCGCCAGTCTCGCCTGTACGATTGAAAGACACCTATCGTCTATGAAAAATATTTTTGTTGGAAATTTGGATTTCAGCGCCACGGAATCTTCCGTTCGCTCCCTGTTTGAGCCGTATGGGAGCGTGGAGCGCGTGAATTTAGTCACGGACCGGGATACAGGCCGCTCACGCGGCTTTGCCTTTGTCGAAATGTCCGATTCATCGGAGGCGGACCGCGCCATCACAGCCCTGAACGGGGTCGATGTTGGCGGCCGCGCGCTCAACGTCAATGAAGCTCGCCCCAAATCGTCTGGCGGCGGCCGCAAGTTTGCTGGCCCTCCGCGCGGCGGGTTCGGCGGTCCCCGCCAGCGGCGCGAACCTCGCTGGTAAATCACATTCTCTCCTAAGCGCATGCCGCCACGCCTGATAGTTGCGCCTGACTAGCTACTCCTACGTAACATTTTGGGCATCGTCCCCGGCGGTCACGTCGTAACAAGCGCCGGTCACCATGGCAGCCAGATCCGAGGCGAGAAAGACAGCAACAGGAGCAAGATCTTCCGCTTTGAGCCATGGCACCTTCAGCGGGACATGAGGCGTGCGCACGCTTGCCGCTTCTTTTTCGGTGGGAGTTTTCGGCGGGTTGTCAATGGCCTCAATCTCTCCGATGAGTGCGCTCCAACGCGCTTCATTGTGAGTGAGCGGCGTGTCTACTAATCCGGGGACGAGTGCATTCACGGTGATTTTGTATTTGCCGAGCTCGAGCGCCGCTGACTTCATCAGGCCGATAATTCCCCATTTCGAGGCCGAGTAAGAAGACATATTTTTCGACCCATGCCTTCCCTGCATGGAAGCCGTCACGATAATCCTGCCCGAGCCGCGCTTTACCAGACAAGGTCCGAAGGCGCGGATGGTGTTAGCCGTTCCGTTCAGATTGTTGTCGATCACGTCCTTCCATTGCCAGTCCTCCATTTCGAGCAACGGCCGGAAGAGTTGTGTCCCGGCGTTGGCCACGATGATATCGATGTGTCCCAATTGCTGCTCGATTTGGCCGGCACTGGAACGGAGAAAACTGATGTCGCGGACGTCTCCTTTTATGCCCACGAATTTTCGCCCCTGTTTGCGTACCAGGCCGCCGGTTTCGTCCAGATCGCCGGGAGTCGAGATCGCGTACGTTTGTACGGGTGTGATTTTGCCACAGATGTCGATTGCTGCGATGTCTGCCCCGTTGTCCGCCATATCGGCCGCGATCGCACGGCCAATGCCGCGAGCGGCGCCGGTGATCACTGCGACTTTCCCCGATAGGAGTCCGTTACCAAACGCACGTCCAGGCCAGGTTTGATTCTCTGCGGGGACATGAAATACCCGCGAACTTTCCTTGTGCTATGGAGCAGCGGCGGCCAGATGCATATTCAGGAAATTCACATCGGCGGCGCCAAGACAAAACTGGTCTTTACGGAGTAAGCTGCGGGCGCGCACTACGCCCGTTAATTGCCATTGCCCGCATGGGCGCGCGCCGTGCGGGCGTACAGATCGCGCAGTATGGCGAGTTCGTTGGCAGTGGGCGGGTCAGTTGTAGCAACGTGGGCGGCGATTTGCAACGGCCAACCGGTGCTTTCGACCGCCTTTTCCACCGCCACTCCGGGATGCAAGCTCGTCAGCGTCAGTTCTTTGGTGACCGGGTCGGGAGTGAGGATGCCGAGATCGGTGATTACCGCGGTGGGTCCCTTTCCAGGCAGCCGCATGCGCTCGCGGCTATCCCCGCCTTCCATGTGGCCGCCGGAGGTGACGAAATCCAGTTTCTTCACGAAGGCCCGCTTGTTCTGCCGCAGCGTAATCAGCACCTCTTTAGAAGAAGCTGCGATTTCCGGTGCGCCGCCCGCCCCTGGCAACCGCGTAGAAGGTTTTCTATAATCGCCAATCACCGTAGTGTTGATGTTGGCGAAGCGATCGATCTGCGCGGCGCCCAGGAAGCCGAGGTCAACTCGCCCCCCCTGCAGGTAATACGCAAATATTTCCGGAATCGACACCACCGCATCGGCGGTTTCCGAAAGTTCGCCATCGCCGATGGAAAGCGGCAACACGGGAGGTTTCGCCCCAATGGTTCCGGATTCGTAGATCAGTACCGTGTCCGGCGCATGCGTCAATCTGGCCAGGTTGGCCGCGGCGCTTGGCAGCCCGATGCCGACGAACAGCACCGCCCCATTGCGGATCATGCGTGCCGAGGCGATGGTCATCATTTCATCAGCCGTGTAACCGTTATCGGACATAACTGGCAACCTCCTCGAGACTCCGCTTGAAGCCATCGAAATCGGCGGTCGTCAGCACATGGCGCTCGATCCAGGCCAGAAAGGTATCGCGTTCGCGCGAGATCGCGTCCCACGCTTTATAGAACGCGTTGTTGCGCGCATAATAGCCCTGCGCGTAGGAGGGAAAGGCTCCGCCCTTGACTTCGGCCACGGCTCCCACTACCCACCAAGGCAACACCACCGAGTTAGGCGGGGCGTCTAGCCGGTCCACCACTTCTTCGACCGTAACGATGGTGCGTTTGGCCGCCAGGACCGCCTCTTTTTGAACGCCCACCACACCCCACAGCAGCACGTTGCCGCGCCTATCGGCTTTCTGCGCGTGGATCACCGTAACATCCGGACGCAGAGCGGGAACGGCTGCCAGGCGCTCGCCAGTGAAGGGGCACTCGATAAATTTGATGTTCGTGTTATATCGCGGCAGGTCGCTGCCGAGATAGCCGCGCAGCACTCCGAACGGGAGATGAGAGGCGCCAGCCGCGTAGGCTGCGGCCATGCCGGCATGCGCGTGCTCCTCGAGAGCCAAGGGCGCCGGCCAGCCCTGCTCCACCGCGTCGCGCAACCGGTGCAGGGACCCCACGCCGGGATTGCCGCCCCAAGAAAAGATGAGCTTGGAAACGCAACCGGCCCCAATCAGTTGATCGTAGATAAGGTCGGGTGTCATGCGCGCCAGCGTCAGGTTGCGCCGCCGCTGGCGGATGATCTCGTGTCCCGCGGCAAAGGGGATGAGGTGGGTAAATCCTTCGAGGGCAATCGTGTCGCCATCGCGCACCATCTCCCCAATCGCCTGTTTTAGAGTCGTTATCTGAGCCAAGGGATTGGATTTATTATGACACGAGGTTCCCACCGCTATCCCCCAGCCCCCGATCCCCAGTCCCCAGTCCCTGTTCTTCAAGCGGCGGCGCCATAAAGTTCTTAGAGGCCCCTGCCGATCCTAGTCCCAGTGAGGTGGCATGGCTTCGTTTGACTCGGCGAACTTCGGAAAGCTTACTTATGAACCGGATTCCATTGTGGAATTTCCCAACGGGCTACCCGGTTTCGAAGAGCGTCGTCGCTTTCTCGCAGTCACATTTCCCCATACCCATCCACTGGTTTTCCTCCAGAGTTTGGAGGATGCCGGTTTGTGCTTCATCACGTTGCCGGTCCTGTCAATCGACCGGCAATATCGCCTCGAGGTGAGCGAGGACGATTTGAAGAGTGTGGGCCTGGCGCCCCGGCGGCAACCGCGGATCGGGGAAGATGTAGCCTGCCTGGCCGTATTAACGCTGCAGCCCGGCAGCACCACCGCCAATCTCCTGGCGCCGGTGGTCATTAACATCCGGAATCTCAAAGCCGTGCAGGCGATTGCTCCGGGATGCGGGTATTCCCATCAGCATATCGTGCGGGACGAAGAGGCCTTGGCATGCTCGTGATGTCGCGCCGCGTAGGAGACACCATCCTGATTGGCGATGACATTGAAATTGTGATCGCCCATATCGGCCGCTCGCGTGTGAAGGTGGGTATCCGCGCCCCGCGCGCAGTGCCAGTGATTGCGCGCGAAGAAAAGCTCGTGCGCGATGAGAACCTGGCGGCCGTGGCCAGCCCGCCTTCGCCGGCCATGCTCACCGCGCTAATGGCGCAACTCCAGCCTGCCGCGCATCCGGCTGTCATGCCGCCCATCGATTCAAGTTACCCCAGGGGGCGCCGATAAGGTAATTGTCCGGTACGGATACCGGCGCTCAAAACCGAAAGGATTTCACTGATGATTTCGATTCAAACTAACGTTGCTTCGCTGATCGGCGAGCAAAACCTGAACACGGATAGCACGTTTCAGACCAATACGATTGAACAATTGACCTCCGGTTATCGCATTAACTCTTCGGGGGACGATGCGGCCGGTTTGGCGGTAGCCAACCAGGATCTCGACCAGATCTCTCAGTTGACGCAAGGTGTGCAGAACGGTAACAACGCCGTGGCCCAATTGCAGATCATGGACGGCGGCATGAGCAACATCTCCCAGATTCTGGACCGGCTGCAGACCCTGGCGACCGAGTCCGCCTCAGGCACTTTCACCGGCGACCGCACCACTTTGAATAACGAATTCCAAAGCGATATTCAGGAAATTGACCGGCAGGCTCAATCCATCGGCTTGAACACCGGCGGCACGTTCGCGCAGGATCTGAGCGTATTTCTGGGAGAAGGCAGCGGCAGCCAGAGCGTCAGCAACGCGGTTGTAAACCTTAATCTGAGCAATGCGACGGTCGATGCCCAAAGCCTCGGCTTGAGTGGCATGCAGGCCATCGCGGGCACCGCGGATCTGAGCTCTTCCTCGGCTACGTCGGTCTCAAACATTCTGGCGAATACAGCCAATCAAACCACCAGTCCGAACACCACCACCTTCGATTTCTCGGGACCTGGATTCTCCAACCTGGCCGTTTCGGTGAACCTGTCGGGCGTGTCGGACATCAACAGCCTCGCCAACGCAATCAACACTGCCATTCAGTCCACTGCTTCTGGCAGCTCCGCCCAGGACGCTGCGTTTGCGCAAGCCGGAATCGTCGCGTCCGTAAATACGGATTCCAGCGGTGGCGAGCAACTTTCGTTCACTTCTTCCACCTCTGCGTTCCAGGTGCAGGCCGGTGACCAGATGGCCAACGCATTGATGGGCGATTTCTCCAGCGGCACCACGGGTGCTTCTCTGGCAGCGACTGTCACTGGGCAGGCCACTGGTGGGACTAGCAGCAGCCAGGCCTTGGCCACCGGGCAGACCATCAGCGTACAGGTTAGCGGCGCTGGCTTATCTTCTCCGGAAACCATCAGCTTGAGCCAGACCAACGATGCCACGGTGGGGGCGGCGCTTACCGATCTGATGAACCAGATCAACAACGGTACGACTACGGCCGGCGCCGCGATCAAGGCCGCTGGGATTTCGGTGTCACTGAACTCGGACAACCAGCTCGTTTTCAGCAATACGGGTAACACACCGTTCCAGGTGACGGCAGCGGGTGATACCGGCAACGGATCTACCGTACCTGCGAACCTGTTAGGGTTGGGCGCTGCGCAGTCTAGTGGCGGCGATGTGACCTACAGCAGCATTACGGCCGGCTCCACCTATGCCAGTACCGGCTTAACTGCCACTGCCGCCAATTCCCAAACCACACTAGAGTTTTCGGTCAATGGCGGATCGGCTATCAATTTGGCTCCGATTGCTCTTGATGGCGGCAACGCGACTGCGGCTACGTATACCGGCGGCGCCAATCTCAGCGGCGGCGTTGGCATCGAATCCGGTGTTAATAATCAAATGTCCTTCGAAGTGGATGGGCACGCCGTAAACGTCAACCTGACCGCTAGCGGCAGCCAGGGTTCGGCCGAAGCAACCACTACCGGTAGCACGGCAACCCCCACGGATTTCAGCACCACTAACGGCATCATCGATGTCGGCATCGGTGGAGGCGCGCTCGTGCAAGTGCAACTGACCGGAGACGATACTAGCGTTTCGGAGATGGCAAGCGATCTGCAAGCAGCACTCGTCACGGCTGGCTTTGGCACTACCTCCGATCCGACCATCACCGTTGGGGTGAGCGGTAACCAGCTCACGTTGACGGATACGTCCGGAGCCACCGGAACGGCCTCGCAGATCGACATTCAGGCGGATCCTACGGATACCCAGGGCACTTTAGCCGCTCTCGGCCTTACTGCTGGCAATTACACAGGAGGTGTCACCGCGACTTCCACCATCGCTCAGGAGATCCAGTCGCAGGCTAATACGCAACTGGAAGGAACCGGCGCTGGCGTCACGGTAACGGTGAATTCCAGCAATCAGCTAGAGATCACCAACAACAATGCGGGCGCTGACCATTCCATTACCAGTGTCCAGAGCACCGGCACTCAGAGCACCGTAGCCGATCTTTTCGGTAGCGCCACCTCTACAGATGGCCAGAACCGTACCCTCACTAACCTGGTCACCGCCATCAATCAGGAGATTGGGCAGAACGCCACGCTGAGCGCTGCCGGACTGCAAGCCAGCTCCAGCACGGGAACCAACAGCGGCAGTTTGATGTTTACCTCTTCCGCCGGCAACACCTTCCAGCTCAATGTCGGCGCGGCCTCTAGCACGGGAAGCACCACTGGCGACCTGGACATCACCAACGGTGTTGATTTCAGTTCGAATCCCGCCACGCTCAATCTGGACGTCGATGGGACCACGCAAACCGTAACTCTGAATTCCAACTACTCCAGTGCGCAAGCTTTGGTGTCAGCGATCAACGATCAGCTTACGCCGGGGGTCGCGACGGCAAGCTTGCTGTCTGTCAATGGGCAGAACTACCTGACAATCAAAGACGCCAGCGGCGCAACCGGGCCGAACTCGAGCGTGCAAGTGGAGTCCGGCAACGCCAACTCGCTTCTCGGGCTGACCGCCGGGACATACACCGGGGCCGATGAAGCGAACATCGGGTTTGGCAACGCATCGGGCCAAAGCTTCGCGGGCGAAGCAGGGGTCTCGGCGGCTACCTCCACGTTGAACGTAGTAAACGCTGGCGGCGCTTCGCAGACCGGCGGGATCTCGTTCTCCGCCATTGCGGCAACGGGTGGGACCCAGGCACTGACCATCTCGGCCAACAACAGCTCGGGCACCATGCAGTCTCTTACCATCACTCTGGCCGCCACCGGCTCCGGCACGGCATCGCTAGGGAACGATGGCAGTGCCTCGAGCCTGAGCGCTGCTGTAAATTACATCAACCAGCAGCTTCAAAAATCCGATAATCCGACGTTGCAAGGCATCGTCGCAGTCGAGCAGAACGTCAATGGCACCCCGGAAATCGGTTTCATGAGCTCCGGTAACTTCCAGGTTGCTATCGGCACTGGCGGCGGGGCCAACAGCCAGGCGGCCGGCGGCCTCAACGGAGGCGTCGCCGAAACCGCTACCGGTTCGGTCACCGGTTCGGGTGGCACTCTCTCCATTGCCACGCAGGCCGGGGCGGAAGCGGCTACCACCGCGATCGCCAATGCCGTAGCGCAACTCGGTGCCGCCCAAGCCGTGATTGGCAAGGGCGAGAACCAGTTGAACTACGCCGTCAACCTGGCCAATTCGCAGATCACCAATGTGACGGTTGCCGAGTCGAACATCATGGATGCTAACGTCGCGACGGAAGCCGCCAACCTTTCCAAAGCTCAGGTCCTGAATCAGGCCGCGGTCGCAGCCCTGGCACAGGCCAATTCCGCTCCTCAGAACGTGCTTTCTCTTCTGAGGCAGTAGCCGTTAACCCTAACCCGGTAGCAGGCGCTCCTTTTCGGGCGCCTGCTACCGGCCAAACCTAACAGCCTGTGTCTAAAGTGCGGTGCGGAAACATCTAGACGCCAAAATGCTTTAGGCCTACAATCGATTCATGGCCATGGGCACCCGCAAGAAGCGACAGAGACAAGAGAACCTCTGGTACGGCGGCGAACTCGCCGCGGCTCCCGGCCATCCTTTCTACGCGCGTCTCAACGAGGTGCTTGACACCGCCGGGTTCGATCGTTTCTGCGAAACTCAGTGCGCTAGTTTCTATCACCACAAACTCGGACGGCCATCGTTGCCTCCCGGCCAATATTTCCGTGTCATGATGATCGGGTTCTTCGAAGGGCTCGACAGCGAGCGGGGCATCGCCTGGCGACTCGCCGATTCCCTCACGTTGCGCCAGTTCCTGTCCATTGGCCTGGATGAGAGCACGCCCGATCACGTCACCATCTCCCGAACCAGACGCCTGATCGACACAGAGACCCATCAGCGGATCTTCAGCTGGGTACTCGAACGGCTGGCGCTCTCAGGACTCATCAAAGGCAAGACCATCAGCGTCGATTCGACCACGCTGGAAGCCAATGCGGCCATGAAGTCGATCGTGCGGCGCGACACCGGCGAGAGTTACATGGCGTACCTGGAGCGTCTGGCCGAGGCCGAAGGAATCGAAGCCAGGGATGCGGCGGCGTTGCTGCGCATGGATCGTAAGCGCCAGAAGAAGACCTCCAACGAAGATTGGAAGAACCCGATCGACGAAGACGCCGAGATCACCAAACTGAAGGACGGCCGTACGGCGCTGGCGTACAAAGCCGAGAACGCAGTGGATATGGAAACGGGCGCGATCGTTGCCGTCACCACGCACGGCGGAGCCGCCGCCGACACGACGACAGTGACCGGAACGGTGATTGAGGCGGGCGTCGCCGTAGCCGAGTTGATCGATGTGAAGCAGACCGAAAGCCAGTGCGAAGTGCATCCGAAGGGTGTCCAAGAAGTGGTCGCCGACAAGGGTTATCACAGCAATGACGTGCTTGTCGGAATCGCTGAATTGGACGTGCGCAGTTACATCGCCGAACCCGATCGCGGCCCGCGCAACTGGGACGACCGAGAGATGGAGAAGCAGGCTGTCTATGACAACCGGCGCCGGATACGGGGCAATCGCGGCAAGCGACTGCAGCGGCAACGTGGTGAGCGGATCGAGCGGAACTTCGCGCATCAGTTCGACACTGGGGGCCTGGACCGGCTCTACGTGAGAGGGCTGGACAATGTGCACAAGAAGTTCCTGATTCAAGCAGCGGCATGCAACCTTGCGCTTCTGATGCGTTCGTTGTACGGCGCGGGCAAGCCCCGCGCCGCTCATGAGGGCATTATCGAACTGTTTTTGGCGTTTTTGGCGCTTATGAAAGCCTTCGAAGCGCTTGGGGGTACCCAAAGCCACGAACTCAGGCGGACGCGCCGCTTGCTTTGCCGATCAAAGTACTTCAACTTAATTCTTGGCGGACCTCGGAAAACGGTGGTTTAGACACGGGCTGCTAAAGTTCCGGG
>JASIAM010000112.1 GCA_030041985.1 Bryobacteraceae bacterium
TCGCCGATACGCTGCCTGGTGGCGAATTGGACCGTAATCAATTGACTCTTTTCGATTTTTAGCCGGACACTACTGATCAGTTATCAGTTATCAGCCAAACCCCAACCGGATTGGACGGTGTTGGTTGATCTGAGGGAGGCGTTCCAAAAGCTGACTGCTGATAGCTGATAGCTGACTGCTGATAGCTACTAACCAGGAGTTCGTGCGATGACAGCAAAGTATGTTCAGGTGAAGAGCGCCGGCGGGACCCTCGAAGTGGTTTCGCGCGATGTTCCCGAGCCAAAGCCGGGTGAGGTCCGCGTGCGAGTGGACGCGTGCGGAATTTGCCACAGCGATTCTATCACGGTGGAAGGCCTGTTTCCTTTCGTAAACTATCCCCGCGTTCCCGGTCACGAAATTGTAGGTACGGTGGATTCTGCCGGTGCGGGTGTGCCGCAGTGGAAAGCCGGCCAGCGCGTCGGCATTGGCTGGTACGGAGGCAACTGCCGCCGCTGTGAACCCTGCCGCCGCGGCGATCTGGTTGCTTGTCAGAATCCGCTGATTCCCGGAATCGTTTACGATGGCGGCTATGCCGAGTATGTGGTCGCTCCCGCGGAAGCACTCGCGGCGGTGCCCGATTCCTTGAAGAGCGTTGATGCGGCTCCGCTGCTCTGTGCCGGAATCACTACCTTCAACTCGCTGCGCAATACGGGCGCCAAGCCTCCGGACACGGTCGCCGTCTTGGGCATGGGAGGTTTGGGCCACCTGGGAGTGCAGTTTGCAGCCAAGATGGGATTCCACACGGTCGCTATCGCGCGGGGCGCCGATAAAGCCAAATTCGCGCACGAACTCGGAGCGCGGCATTACATCGATAGCACGCGCGAGGATGTGGCTGTATCCTTGCAAAAGCTCGGCGGCGCCAGAGTGATCCTTGCGACAGTCACGGATGCCGACGCGATGTCGGCGGCTGCTGGAGGCCTCGGATACAAGGGTGAGTTTGTGGTCCTGGGAGTTCCCGGAAGACCGATTCAAATCTCTGCCGGCGGATTAGTGATGCAGCGGCAATCCGTTCGTGGATGGCCGAGCGGCACGTCCATCGATTCGGAAGACACGCTGCGCTTCAGTGAAGCGAGCGGAGTGCTACCTATTATCGAGACATTCCCCTTGGAAAAGGCCACCGAGGCTTATAATCGCATGATGAGCGGCAAGGCGCGGTTTCGCGTAGTGCTCGATATGAAAACTTGACCCGCGCTCAGCGCTGGCTAGCCTCGCCCGCGGCCACCTTGCGATTGAATCGGGCTGATTGGCCACGCGGCACGCTGAGCGTTTGCCATTTTTCCTGCTGGCAATGTTTCGCCAGAAGTACGATCTGGCCGCAGTGATACGCATAGTGGCCCAGTTGCCGGTTGATGGCTTGCATTACCGAGTGGGCCTCTCCGCGAATCATGATTCTGCGGCTGAGATCGTCGTCGGACAGAGGCTCCAGCGCCGCAAACAGTGCTTGCCACCCCTCCTCCCACATCTGCATGAGTTTTTCGCGGGGCTGTGGCGGGCCGGCAAATTCGCTATCCCGGTCGCGGTCCGGCTTTTCCCCATCTTCCGTGAGAAAGTTGGTCCAGCGCGAACGCAGGTTGCCCGCCATGTGTTTGGCGATTACGGCGATGGAGTTGGACTCAGGATCAAGCACCGCGTAGAGTTGCTCATCGCTGATCTGCGCCATGGCCCGGCCAGCCAGGCTCTTGTAGTAGCGAAACAGCGACAGCGAATCCTGAAGATAAGACGTCGTAAACTGGAGTGCCATCTGCTTCGATATTGCCACAGAAAGGAACGGGCCGCCGCTCCGGAACTACTCACTCACCCTTACTATCTTCCAGCCTATGCTCCAGAACCATGCCGGGCACAAAATCTGCGATTTGCAGATACCAGGCTGCCGTGATTGCTAATGCCTTCTGGGGCACGAGTCCTATGAGTTCGGAACCTGCGATGGCGACGCCCTCGCGCGCAGCTTCCGCGCGCACGGCTTCGAAGGCTACGTGAATGGGCGTTTGCTCGAAATCAGTCAGGTTCATCGAAACCTGGGCCTGGTTGCGGGATGCCAGTAAAACGCCCATGGCTTTGACGTAAGGCAGGCCGCCCGAGGACTGGCGCACCGCCCGTGCGATACGGCGGGCCACGGCTACATCGGCAGTTTGGAGGTTCACATTAAAGGCGATCAGGAATTTGCGCGCGCCCACTACCACTGCGCCCGCGGATGGATGCAAACCGGAATCCCCGTAATCGGGCGCCGGCACGCGGCCATTCCGGATATCGGCCAAATTGCGGCATTCGGGGCGCAAAGCGGCGGCCTCGTATAGATAAACGGGTACGCGCAGCTCCTCCCAAATCCGCAGCCCGGTGTCGCGGGCGATGCGGGCGCATTCCTCGAGCGTGATTCCTTTCAGGGGAACGAACGGGACCACATCAGCCGCGCCAATACGAGGGTGCACACCGGTGTGCCGGCGCAGATCAATCGATTCGACGGCCTGCCGCACTCCGCGGAAGGCGGCCTCGCCCACGGTTTCCGCGGCTGCGGCGAAAGTGATCACGGATCGATGATGATCATGGTCCGAAGTGCAGTCGAGGATTTTCGCCCCCGCCGAGCGAATGGCTTCCGCAATGCCGCTGACGATCGCGGGATCGCGGCCTTCGGAAAAATTGGGGACACATTCCACCAGAGTAGAAGACATAGAACAGGGCATGCGCCACAGGCCGGCGGCCTCCTAAGCGCTACCAGTCCGCAGATCCTCCGCCGCCCGCGGTGCTACTTTCCCATCTTCCCAGATAATTTCACCGCGCTTGACGGTAGTGCGCACCAGGTTAGTTCCGAAATGGTGCGCCAGTTCCCGGTAATCCGAAATATTCAGCACCAACACATCGCCCAGTTTACCGGGTTCGAGAGACCCTACACGATCGGCGCAACCTAAGGCGTGAGCGCCATTGATGGTTGCCGCGGAAATCGCTTCGGCGGGAGTCATGCCCATCCGGCAGCATGCCAGTTTGATCACCGCCTGCATATTCAGCACGGGAGTCAGGCAGGGGTTAAAGTTGGTGGCCAGCGCAATCGCCGCGCCCGCCTGAATCAAGCCTCGCGCCGGGGCGTATTGCGTATCGGAGTGAAACGAGGCGCATGGCAGTAGCGTCGCAATGGTTCGCATGCACCCCAGCGCGCGCGTATCGGCCATGGTGGCGTATTCGAGATGATCAATACTCGACGCGCCGTATTCACTCGCCAGGGCCACTGCTCCACTGGGCGAAGGTCCCTCGGCATGAAGCTTCGAGGATAGCCCATTGCGCAATACCAAGTCCAGATAACGCTTCCACGACGGGAGCAGGCTAGGCTGATCCAGCCAGTACAGGTCCGCGAAGCGCGCCCACGCGCGACGCCGTAGCTTCGGTAGAAATTCATCGCCGATCCAGGCTTCGAGCGCGTTCCAGTGTTCGGCCGGGCCGACACGGGAGGGCGGCAGACGCAACAGAAAAGTCGGCACAACGTCCACCGGTGGTTGTTTCAACCCCGCCAGAGCGCGCAAGATCTTCAGTTCCGCAATGACGTCCGGCCCGCAACCGGTCTTTACTTCGACGGTGGTGCTTCCGTGGCGTGCCATGGCTTCCAGATGGCTTCGCGCTTTGACTGCCAGACGCGAACCAGCCATCGTGCGAATGGTTTGCGTCCCGCCGGTCGCCGTTGCCTCGCTCGTCAACGGTAGTGGGAACATCAGATGTGTATGACTGTCTACAAAGCCGGGCATCACCACTCGCCCGGCAGCGTTCAACTCAATCGCGTCGCGCGCCAGAGCCAGATTCTCCACGCGCCGCGTCGGCCCCACTTCTTTCAAGACGCCGTCGTGAATCAGCACTGCTCCGTCGTGTATGACGGCCAAGTCTTCCAGCGTTGCGCCGCGCCGCGGTTCCTTAGGCCCGCGCAACGTCAGCAGTTGCCGTGCGCCGCGAATGAGTACTGTGGAAATCGAAACCTCCCTCCATAATCTACCATTAGGAGTAGTTATAAAGTTGTAAAACTACCATGACTCGGGTATCAGGTCGTTCCTCGATGCGGCGTCTAAAAACTTTAGATCGAGTATTTTCCAAAGCCGGTGCAGGCTCCCGCGCGGTGGCCCGGAGTTGGATTGGGGCGCGCAGAGTACGTGTGAACGGCAAAATCGTGGAGAACCCGGAGTACTGGATCGATCTGGAACGCGACCGCGTCACTCTGGATGGCAAGCCTCTCCGCAAAGCGGCCAACGTTTACATCCTGCTCTACAAGCCCAAGGGATTTCTGACCACCGCCCGCGATCCGGAGGGCCGGCCGACTGTTTACAGCCTCCTCGAAGGCCTGGACACCTGGGTCGTTCCCGTGGGGCGGCTGGATCTCGACACGAGCGGCCTTCTGCTGTTCACCAATGACACGCAATTTGCCGAACGCATCATGAATCCTGAGAGCAAGGTGCCGAAAACCTATCAACTGAAGACAGCCACTCGATTAACTGAGGAGCAGATCGCGCAATTGCGCAATGGCGTGGAGTTGTCCGATGGGCCGGCCCACGCCGCGGACATTACGATACTGCGCGAAAGCCCCAAATACACGCATTTGGAGCTGGTGCTGCTGGAGGGGCGGAACCGCCAGGTGCGCCGCATGATCGAGGCGGTGGACAGCAAGGTCTTGAAGTTGGTGCGCACGGCCATCGGACCAATCCGCATCGGGGACCTGGCGATCGGTAAATGGCGTCAGTTGACGGAGGAGGAGTTGCGGGCGCTGGGGAAGCCGCGCGCGGGGAAGCGGCCGGAGTGAGGCTAGGTGTTAGGATTGAAGTATGTCTCCCCTGCTCGAGAAAGCGCTGGAGAAGGTGGGCGCATTGCCGCCGGATGAGCAGGATGCTATCGCATCCCAGATCCTCGCATCATTGGCCGATGAAAAAGCCTGGAAGCGACGCTTTATCGAAAAACGACAGGTGATCCGCCGCATGGCGCGGGAAGCCCTCGGCGAGGATGATCGTGGCGAGACTTTGCCCGCTGGATGATCTGCTCTGATCCAATCGCGGACTACCCGGCAATTTTGGCGCCTCTTCCGCGACCTGCCGGCCGGCATACAACGAGATGCTCAGCGTGCTTATCGCGTTTTCCGCGCAAATCCGGCGCATCCCGGCCTTCAGTTCAAGAAATTGGAGGGTGAGGACGAAATCTACTCGGCTCGTATCGGTCTCGACTACCGGGCTCTGGCCGTCATGAAGAAGAATCGCATCGTCTGGTTTTGGATTGGCAACCACGCCGATTACGATCGGCTGGTGTAAACACTCGCGGATGCGGTTGCGATGTCTACTTCTGCTTTGCCTTGGCCGTCCCGCCTGTGCTTTCGGTGTAGTGCTGGAGGTCGTCGTTGCCCTCGTCGCAGCCGAATTCGAACTGCTCGTAACTCGCGTCGATCCGGCGGCCCCACGAGCCGGCGATTTTCCAGGGGCGCGTGTAGATGGTCGGATCGTCAATCGTGGCTTCGTAATTAATCGTGTTGGCATCGACCGGCGTGATCCGCTCGACCACGTGAATATTTGGTGTGGTGAAGTTGCCCACCATGTCAAACCACGTCCGGCCGTTTTGATTGGTTGTATCGACTACCAGCGTGTCGCCTTCCCAATGTCCCACTGAATCGCCCATAAACAGCTTGGCGGAAGACGCAATGTGCGGCCGGTTATCGGTGGGGATGATCCGGTACGAGTGGGCATACTCAAACGAAATCAGAAAGTATCCGGCCGGCTGCAGGATTTGAAATCCGAACTGCTGATAAGCGGTATGGGGAACGCCGGACTCGAAGCAATGTGCTTCCGGCTCTTCGTAGATATGGTGCTCGCGAAGGTCTTGCGCTTTAGCGGCGGCTTCCGGTTTGTAAGGAATTTTTCCGTCGGGCGGGTCCACGATGGCGCCCTTTCCCGGAGGCACGCCGGGCTGCGGCTTCGGGTGGTTCTCGATATCAAAAACGGCCTGGTTGAATCGTGGCGCCCAATAGCCGGACATATCCGGCTTCCCGTCCGGCAGACGCGGCGCCGGTCCACCCTTCACTACGGGCGGTTGCCAATAGGGGCCATATGTATTGCCGGGCCCGCCCTGCGCGCTTGCGGGCAGCGATCCCGCGAGAAAAATTGCAGTGGCTATTGCCAGTGAAGCGCCTCGAAAATTCGCTATCATCGAAGCCATTGTATACTACCGGATTGCTGTCAGCCCTCCATACGGAACGCTTTCCGGAACTCCTCCTGTAATTCCGGCTCGCGTTGCTCTACCGCGCTTGCCACTCGCCGCCGAACCTCTTCGGACGAACTGTGGAGGGCCAGAGCATCGAGCGCCGCAATCGCTTCCGCCTTTCGCCCGCTGCTCACGATGTCCAGCAGCCAGGCGAGCGCGGGCTCGAGTCGCGAGAGGCTGATGGCCCGCGCCAGCACCGCGCGGAAGTCCGGGCTGCGCATTGCTGTCCAGGCATCGCGCAGGATATCGAATGCGGCAGGCAGATGCGAGGAGCCAAGCGCGAGAGCAGCTTCTTCGCTGGTCTCGCCGCCGCGGCGGAGGAACTGCCCGAGAAACGGTAGCGCCCGCGCGCCTTCTATCGCCAGAAGTGAATCAAACACCTGTCCGGTAACTTCGTGTCGCCGCAATGCGCTTTGAACCGCAGCACCAGAGCCGCCTCATTCCCATCTATTTGACCCAGCGCGCGGGCGGCTTCTTTGCGAATCATGTGGGCCTTTTCCGTCAACGCATCCACGCACACGCGCAGAATTTCTCCCCGGTCCAGGTCCGGGCAAGCGATCAATGCCAGCAGGCAAGTTCCGCGCAGGTTCTCCGCGGTATCCGCTTCACCACCCCAGACTGGCTCCATCTGTCTATGTTTTAGGCCGCGCAGAAAAGGCGCCGATTCGGAATACCCCAGATCTTTGAAAGCGCCCGCGACCGCATTTTTCCCCCAGCACTGCGGATCGCGCTTCACAGGGTCCTCGAATAGCCTGTCGAAAGCGCCGAGCAAATCGGGTATCAACGGCTGCAATTGCAGCTCACCGGCGATTTTGGCCGCTTTGGCAACTACTAAATTCACACGGCCGCCGAGTGCTCTCCGTAACGCCGGTGTGGCTTCGGCCGGCGCGCTTTCACGCAGCAGGGCTAATGCTTCAAGCTGTTCTTCCACCCGGCGGGCCGGCATACGCGTCGGATTTAGGATACCGCCGGGTGGCTTACGCGGTCACATTGGTGCTGCTCGTGGACGTGGTGCCCCCGAACAATCCCTGCACCTCCTCGAGACCTAAGGCCTGCGTGTTGACGGCCGTCTGCTGTTGCGGCGTAGCATTCGTCAGATCGGCAGTGGCCACACCCGGCAGCGCATCAGAGGTTGTTCCGGAAAGAATCGGCAATGTCACTGCCGAGCTTGTTGTATTCTGATCGAGGCCAAAGAGACCATCGACATCCTGCGTTTGAAGCGCGGCATCGCTGAGCGTCACGATATCCTGCGGCGAAGCCGTGGCCAGATCTTGCGAAATCGAGGCGGGCAGATTCGAGAGCACGCCCCCGGGCTGCGTCAAGTACGATAAACCGGTTGTTGAGTTGGTAATCGATCCCATAACCTTCCCGCCTTTTCTTATCGGTCCTGCTGGGGATCTCTTGAGGCAGCGGCTTTATTTATATAACCGTCTGTAAATATCCGCGTTCCGGAGGACTGACTGCACATAGTCGCGCGTTTCGGTGAACGGGATGGATTCCACAAATTCGGCGGGTTCCCGGTAAGTGCTCCAGGAAATCCACTGAGCGGCGCGCGCGGGGCCGGCGTTATAGGCTGCCAGAGTTTCGACCAGATTGCCATTGTGCTTATCGAGCATGGAGCGGAAAATGGCAGCGCCGATCTTCAGGTTGACAGACGGCTCAAACAGGACGCGATTGGTAAAATGCGGCACCCCCGCCCGGCGCGCGAACTCTCTCCCCGTTACAGGCCGCACCTGCGTAAGCCCATAAGCATTGGCGCGAGAAATGGCTTCGGGATTGAATTCGGACTCCTGGCGGATAAGGCCGGCTACGAGGTACGGATCCAGATCGACCGTGTTGGCGCTGGCGATTAGTTCTTCCCGATACGGCATGGGGAACAGAAACTTCCAGAATTTTTCGGGCGCCCCGCCGAAGGGGAGGTTCAGATAATCCGAGTTCAAGGATTTCATCGCCTTCAGGCCCTGGTAGGGGGCATCGGCCGAGGTGGCCATTTCCATCGCCAGAAGCGCGGGCTGGCCATCGGTGCGGGCGCCGAAGCGCAGTTCGGCATCGGCCAGGTCGCCGAGGCCGGCCGTGCGCAGCAAGCGCGAGCGTTCGATGCGAACCGTGGTAGCGGCGCTCGTTTCGAGCGGCACCGGTTTGGCGGTAGGCAGGTGGAGCGTCGCCAGAAATTCCTGAACCTGGGGCGCAGGAATCACCGCTTTCCATTCGGTCCCGCTCAGGCGCTCGCGGGCCAACATGGCGTAGTAAGTGTTCGGCAGGGCTTTGGCCAGTTGGTTGTAAAAAGCGGATGCTTCGGCCAGCGCCTGCTCGCGCTCGGCGCCTCTTCCCAGAAAATACAGCGCCGCTCCGGCAGTGGCATGCGCGGGAAATTTCTCGAGATGCTCGCGCAGCAGATCGGGCGCGTCACTTTTGTCTTCCAGGTACGCCCGGAACGCGATGCGCCAGTGGGACTGGGCTGCCGGCGGGTCGTGGGGGAAATCTTCCCAGATAGCCTTATCAAGCGGCGCCAGCTCCTCTGTGCGATTGGTCACCAAATAGCGGTTCGCCGCCCCTAGCAGCGCGCGCAGCCGCCAGGGTGAATGAGGATAGCGGCTGCCCAGGCGCTTCAGCGCCGCCATCATTGCGTCTTCATCGGTGAGACGGCGCGTGCATTCTTCGAGATAAAAGAGGCGCTCGGCATCGGCTTCCGATTCCGCCATTTCCAGGCCCCGCAGGTACTCGCAAGCGGCGGCCGTGTTGCCTCGCAAAAAGTCGGCGGCGCCCAGACGCACCCGCGCCTGGTCGCGTTCCAGGTCCACCAGTTGACCGGTGAGGGTTTCGTATTCGGTGCGGGCCTCGGGGTATTCGTGCGCTTCGAGCAGCAGGTCGGCGTGGCGTAACATTTGTTCCGGCAGAGGCTGCGGATACGCTGCGCCGAGCGAATCTTTGAGCGCGAGCAGAGCAGCGGTGGCGCGCGCTGCGGCATCGCCGGAGATGCGCTGGTAATACACGCGCTGGTAAAAATCCGCCGCACGGGGAAGATCCCCCGCCGCCTGGTAGCAATCTGCCAGGTTGATATCGCCCTCCGGCTGGGGCAATTCGGCGTAATGCTCGCGCAGCAGGCGCACTGCCTCCGCGGGCTGGCCAGGCTTGAGCGCGCGTGCTTCCAGTATCCAGGCGCGGCCGGCCAGCGGCGAGCGGGCGACAACCTTCTCATCCGCAGAAGCCGCACTGCGATGAACAAGCGCTAGATCCCGCCCCACAAAATCCAGTTCGGTTGCCGATTCCACGCGCGCCGCCCCCTGGTAATACGCCACGTAATCGGCAATCTGCGGCAGCCTGGCAGACAGGCCTTTCAGATGTTCCAGGGCCCCCGCGTAGTCCTTCTGCTCATAGGCGGTGACACCCAGGGCCAGGCGGGCCAATGCTCCGGCGGCTTCCGAGGCGTGCGCTTTCGCAAAGGCCTCTAACGCCGCGCCGTGAGCGGGGGTGGGTGATTCGCGCCAGGCACGCGCCAGTGCGGTCAGACTCCCATTGCCGGCGGATGCCGGACGGTTCGGCGTCGTCGTGGCCGGCGCCTGCCAAGCGGCGGCCGCGGCACTAAGCCAAAGGACCGGGATAATCTTTGCCGAGCAAGTCCGGATCATCGTGAGCCAGGGTTCGCAGCAGTTCCAGGTGTAGATAATCCACCATCGTCGGAGTGGCGGAAAAATAGAGTTTGCGGAAGGATTCTCGCGCTGCATCGATGCGCGGGCCAAAAGCCGCGTACAGGTCGCGGCGTTCCCGCCCGTTTTGGACAGCTTCCCCGTCATACAGCCGCATCTCGGCTACGGCGACGCGCGCCGCGCGCTGCGCCCGCAGGTGAATTTGCTGCTCCTCCTGCGACAGGCCCTCCCACGCCGATGGCAATACCGTTGCGGATTTGGACGCCTCCGGAGTAGCGGCCGGCGCGGACCCCGCAACCTGCACCAGGCCGCCGGTGGAAGGAAGCGCGCGCAGGGCGGGCGCGGCAATTTGCGACAGCAGTTCTAGCGCAGAGCGCTGCACTTCTCCCCACGCGCACAGCACCGCGGCTGCGCGGCCGCCCACCACCAGGGGGCACAGGAAAATACGATCGTTCGCATCGCCGGCTACCATCTCCGCCAGCGCCGCGGAAATCTCTCCGGGTGTAGCAGCGGCCGTTACCGGGTCCAGGATTCGAACCGCCTCCGCCAGCGCGGGCGCGTGTTCGAGCGGAATTTCCACAGAGCGAAAGTTCGCGGCGGCGTCATCACTTATGCCTCGATCTACAGGCAAACGGACACACTCGCCCTTGGCCAAGGCTCCTTCGATCCGTACCAGCGCTACTCCGGCGGCAAAGCGGGCTGCGGCATCAAGCAGCGTGCCATAGATTTCGCCGGCGTTTTCCGCCTGATGAATACGCCGCGCAGCCTGATTCAGTTGGTCGGCCAGCTCGACTAAGGCAGCCACGCGTACCGCCCACGATACGCGCTCGACCTCATGCGCAAAATGGGTCTTCAATGCACTCTCTAAGTCGGGTAACAGGGTGGCCAAGCGGCATTCGAGTATTTCCCGCACAGGAGACTCACTGGCGCCGGCAGCCATTTCTGCTTCTATTCTAACAGCGCGGGCTGTCACACTGAAGCCTTTTGTGCCCGGTTTTGGCCGCTGTCGCGTAGAATCGATTCTATGGAATCGCTCGCGGGCAAGGTTGCTATCGTTACCGGCGGCACACGCGGAATCGGCTATGCCATTGTAGAGCGCCTCGTCGCGGAAGGAGCTTCGGTCGCGTTCTGCGGCCGCACGCGGGAATCGGTGGATGCCGCCATCCAGTCTCTGGCGGCGCGTGGCCCCCAAGTCTGCGGCCATCCGGCCGATGTGACGAAACCCGAGGAAGTGCGCCGCTTTTTTCAGGCCTGCGATACAACTTTCGGCGGCCTTGACATCCTGGTGAATAATGCCGGAACCGGCGTGTTCCGCAAAGTGGCCGAGATGAGTCTCGAAGACTGGCATACGAACATCGACCTGAACTTGAATGCGGCCTTTTACTGTTCGCGCGAGGCCCTCAGCCGGTTTCTACCTCGTGGCGGCGGCTTCATCGTGAATATTTCGAGCCTCGCTGGGGCCAATGCATTCAGCGGTGGTGCCGGTTACAATGCTTCCAAATTCGGCGTCAATGGGTTTAGCGAAGCCATGATGCAAGACCATCGTTATGACAATGTGCGTGTAAGTTACATCATGCCAGGTAGCGTGAGTACAGGATTCTCCGGAGGCCCGAGTAATCGCAGCGGAGACACAAGCTGGATGATTCAGCCGGAGGACGTGGCCGAAGCGGTAGCCATGGTGTTGCGGATGCCCCCGCGGGCCACGATCAGCCGTGTAGAAATGCGCCCTTCCCGTCCCAAGAAGTGACGGGCGATGGATTTCGCAGTGCGGTGTGTGATGCGCCGGACTTCATCGCACATATGGGCGTAACCCTCAAGTAGCTTGGTACATCGTTTGCTCTAGATCAAGTTGCAATGAACTTGATGGGACTTGGAATCGAGAGAGGAAAAGGGAGTATGGCGCGGCTCAACAAACAGTTGGACCCTTTACAGACCGGGTTGGAAGCCGAAAAACTGGACGCGGATCTGCGCAAGCGGATTGTCGGCCAGGATGAGGCCATTCAGCAGATCATCAATATCTACCAGACTCACTTGGCCGGTATGTCCAGCCCCGGAAGACCGATCGGCAACTTCCTGTTCCTCGGACCAACCGGCTCCGGAAAGACCCGGCTGGTGGAAGCGACTGCTGAAAGCCTTGTCGGCGACGCTCGCGCGGTGATCAAAATCGATTGCGCTGAGTTTCAGCACAGCCATGAGATCGCCAAATTGATCGGATCGCCCCCGGGATACCTTGGGCACCGGGAGACTCACCCGCTGCTAAGCCAGGAGGTGCTGAACCAATATCACACCGAGCGCATGAAAATCAGCTTTGTCTTGTTTGATGAAATCGAAAAGGCCAGCGATGCATTGTGGAATCTGCTGTTGGGGATACTCGATAAGGCTAATCTCACTTTAGGAGATAATCGCCGGGTGGATTTTTCGCATGCTCTGATTTTCATGACCAGCAATCTGGGAGCGGGGGAGATGGGATCTCTGCTGCGTCCTAATTTGGGTTTTGCGGCTAGCGAAACCGAGCGGCGCCAGGCGTGCGGCATCGTGGATGAACAACTGAATGATAAGGTAGCCCGCGCCGGCGTTGAAGCGGCGCGCCGCAAATTTACCCCGGAATTCATGAACCGCATCGATAAAACTGTGGTGTTCCACCCGCTCGGCGAGGCTGAGCTCCGCAAGATCCTGGCGATCGAGTTGAATATGGTGCAGCAGCGGGTATTCAACTCCACCAATGGCGCCTTGTTTGTGTTCTCGTTAACAGATACGGCGAAGGACTTCCTGCTGGCCGAAGGAACCGATCTGAAATACGGCGCGCGGCACTTGAAGCGGGCCATTGACAGGCTTCTGGTGCACCCGCTCTCTAACCTGATCGCCACCGGGCAGGTGCGCAGCGGCGACTTGATTCGTGTGGACTTCGATGGCAGGCTCTCGTGTCTCACTTTCTTCAAGGAAGCCGAGGACATGCCCGCCTATGCCATGGTGCAAATGGTCGACACGTCCGTTGCTCCGCCAGTGGGGAACTTCGCGGTGGGCGCAACTGCCGAACCACCGCGGGCCATCAACGCCCGCTCGTCGCGCCATTAAGTAACCGCTGGCAGCCGGATTTGATACAATTCGGCTGCCAGGTGAAAAACCCTCCAGCCGAAAAACAAAACTCCCGCCTCATGCGAGAGATGTTCCACCGGATAGCTCCCCACTATGATTTCATCACCCGCGCTTTCTCCTACGGCATGGACCGGCACTGGAAGCGCGCCGGCGTAGAGCGCGCCTCACTCGCGGCTGAGCCTCGGATCCTGGATCTGGCTTCCGGCACTGGCGATTTTTCGGCGTTGGTGACTCGCAATCGTCCGGGCGCCATCGCGGTAGCTGTCGATTTGACTGAGCGCATGTTGCGCCTGGCCGGGCAGCGTGGCATCCGCAACAAGGTTTGCGCCGATGCTACGCGGCTGCCTTTTGCGGACGGCTCTTTCGATGGTGTGTTTGTCGGCTACGGATTGCGCAATTTCGCCAATTTGCGCGCGGCGCTGGGCGAGATGCAGCGGGTGACACGCCCCGGCGGCGTGCTGGTCAGCCTGGATTTTTTCCTGCCCGCCAATCGCCTGCTCCGCGCTCTGTATCTCGCTTACCTCTATGCGCAGGGGGCGTTCTGGGGAATCCTGCTCCACGGCCGCGCCCGCATCTACACCTACATTCCCGATTCGCTCCGCTCGTTCCTGTCCATTGACGAGTTCACGTCGCTGCTGGGCGGCGCCGGTTACCATTGCGTCGAGACGCGCAGTTTCATTCTGGGTGGAATCGGCCTGCATTGGGCGGCGAAACAATGACGCAAATGCGGCAATCCTCCGCCAGTGCACCAGGGCGCGCAGCGGCGGCTGCCGGTGACCACTGGGCGGCACTGGCCGCCAGTTTTCTGGGCTGGACTCTGGACGCTTTCGATTATTTCCTGGTGGTCTTCTGTTTGACCGCCATTGGACAGGAGTTTCACAAATCCGACGCGTCCATGGCGCTCGCCATCGGCATCACCCTGTGGTTCCGGCCGGTGGGCGCCTTTCTTTTCGGTTTGCTCGCCGACCGCTATGGACGCCGCATGCCGTTGATGCTCGACCTGGTCTTCTATTCGGTGGTGGAAGTGCTTTCCGGGCTCGCTCCCAACTACACCACTTTCATGGTGCTGCGCGCGTTGTTCGGCATTGGCATGGGCGGCGAATGGGGAGTGGGCGCGTCCCTGGCTATGGAAAAAGCCCCGCCCCGATGGCGCGGTGTGCTCTCCGGAGTCTTGCAGCAGGGCTACGCTACCGGCAACATTCTGGCGGCCGGATGTTATTTTTTCCTGTTCGATAAGTTCGGCTGGCGGCCCCTGTTTTTTATCGGAGGCCTGCCCGCGCTGCTCGCCCTGTTCGTGCGCTTCCGGGTGAAGGAATCGGAAATCTGGGTCAAAACGCGCCACCAGACCTGGCATCATTTGTTGGAAAGCATTGCGTCGCACTGGAAACTGTTCCTCTTTCTTTTGCTGCTGATGACCTCGTTTAACTTCATTTCGCACGGCACGCAGGACATGTATCCGACCTTCCTCGAGCGCCAGTGGCACTTCGCGGCCAAGCAGAGAGCCGTAATCACAGCCATTTCGATGTGCGGCGCCATCGTTGGCGGCACGCTATTCGGACTCTATTCCGATCGTTTCGGGCGCAAGCGGGCCATGATCACGGCACTGCTCACGGCGGTAGTGGTGATCCCCCTTTGGGCCTTCTCCCCATCGGCCGCCCTGCTCGTGGCCGGCGCATTTCTCATGCAATTCATGGTGCAGGGCGCCTGGGGCATCATTCCCGCCCACCTGACCGAGCTTTCTCCCGATGGTGTCCGCGGCTTTCTCCCAGGCTTTGGCTACCAGTGCGGCGTGCTCATTGCCGGCTCAGTTGCTTACATCGAGGCAGTATTTGCCCGGCACGCCAGTTACTCACTCGCCATGGCCGCCACCGGAGGCACCGTCTTCCTGATGGCGGCGCTGGTGACTGCATTCAGCCCGGAAAAGCGTGCGGCTCAATTTGGGGAGCGCAACTAGCCCGGCCCAGCTCCGTTCAACCGCCAGGCCGCTTCCGCAAGTCGTACACATACAGCGACCAGCCCACTTTTGCAATCGGATCGCGCAATCGGAGCGGAGCCAACTCGTTGAGCGGCACATAAACGCCCTCGAGCGTAGTCACGCTGGCCACAGCATAGCCATTGATCGCGTCCCAGCCTTTTTCATCCAGCGGACCGCGGAAAGGCTTGGCGTTAATCCCGTAGTAGTCCATCTGCGCGTTGCCGAAATACTCGATCCACGCCGTGTTCGTTCCATGCGCGCCCAGCCAATTCTTCAGCTTTTTGAGGTCCTGCCCCCAGTCGATATTGGAATCCACCAGGTAGCGCGGGCCATTTCCAGGCCCGCCGGATAGGGCATTAAAAAATGCCAGGTAATCCGGCGTGATCGACGCGCATTCGCCGATCTGCAAGGCGGCCAGCGCAAACATCGCGTAGCGCGCCCAGGGCCTGCTGATTCGTTCACTCAACAGCACCGCGACGGCGACATATAGAAACGGATACAAAGGCAGGATATGCCGCATGCCGATATCGATCGCGCTGGACATGCTGATGCCGAAATAGACAAGCGGCGGAATCAGCAGGCCGCACCAGATGAACGGGATTCGACGCCGGTGGCGCAAGGAGCAAAGTCCTGCGCCCAACAGCAGTGCGGTAGCTGCCAATGCCGCCATGGTGCTCTTCACAGCAAAGGCCACCGGAAAGTAATACCACCAGCCTTTGGGCGAGCGCATTCCTAACAGATAACTGTCATGGCCCGCTTGGTTATGCTGGACCAGTTTGCTGAGTCCCACCAAAAATGGGTGCGCGGGCAGATGGAACCAGCGTCCC
Source organism: Bryobacteraceae bacterium (assembly GCA_030041985.1). Classification (GTDB taxonomy): domain Bacteria; phylum Acidobacteriota; class Terriglobia; order Bryobacterales; family Bryobacteraceae; genus PSRJ01. Next base: position 15,795 of record JASIAM010000112.1, read on the forward strand.
GCCCGATACAAAACGTTGCCAATCGGGTTCCCGCGTTGCACCACAGACGCGAGCCGTGGCATTTCCCCACTCCAGGAGCGAATCGTTTCGGGCCAGTACAAAAGGCTGATCACCAGGATGGTAATGCCCGCCAGTACCACGGCGTCGCGCGCCGGCTTGGCCGGTTTCCCACTCGCCCACCGGACTGCATATACCATCACCATCGCCGGCAGCAGCAGCAGAGCAGAAAACTTCGTCGCCAGCGCCAGCGCGAACGCCAGCGAGGCCAGCGCCAGATCGCGCAAACGCCCGCTCAGCAGGTACTCCATCCACAGAAACGCCGCCAGAAAATAGAGAACCGTTACGGGAAGATCGGTAGTGACATAGCGCGCATGCGCCAGCAGATTCGGATCATACGCGCACAGCGCCGCCGCCAGCAGCGCGGCCGCGGCTCCAAAGCGGCGCCGCACCAGCCACGCCCCGGCAATCAGAAAGAGCAGCCACAGCAGCATGGTCGCGCTGCGCGCCGCCAGCAGGACCGTGTCCGCCCCGATCCCGTTGTAATGGAGAAACGCCCGGTTGTGGTAGAGGAAGTCGATACCCATCTGCGTTTCATCGAGCTTCGCCCAACCCGGTGTCTCAACCGGAAGCTGGAGACCGAGCGGGAGGAGTGGCAGTGCGCTCATCAGCTTGGCCAGCGGCGGATGCTCCTGGTTCCAGCGAAAATCGCCCCGCGTCAGGTAAGCGTAACCCGCCGCGATGTGTATTCCTTCATCCCAGGTCTGTGTTTCTCCGATCGCCGACGTCACCGCGAGCACGCCGGAGCCGCCCACCATCAGCGCCAGCAGCAGCCAAAACCAGCGCTCTAGAAAACGCGCTACTTCCCCTTTGACTTCCGCGCCGGTTTCTGTTCTACTAGGTTTAGCTATATTTACTCCATTGGTGTCTATTCTCGTCATTCCGCCGCCCCAACTGCTGGCAGTACCGCATGCAGGGTTTTCTGTAGTGTCCTCCTCCGAATGTAACGCATAGTTTGCAATGTTTCCCCCGAGAAATTTTCCTCCTCGCAGGCAGAATCGTAGAGAAAATGTGAACGAGTCCATCCGCGCTCGCGAAGTTCGCGCCGTCTTTCCCGACGGCACCAACGAGGTGATGCCTACCTCCGCGGCACTGCGCAAGGCGCAAGAGATGGGTCTCGATCTCGTGCTGATCGCTCCCACGCAGGTGCCACCGGTGGCGAGAGCCGTGGATTTCGGCCATTATCAGTACGAGCAGAAAAAGAAACAACAGGCAGCCAAAAAGAAACAACACGTCGTGCAGGTGAAGGAAATTAAGTTCCGTCCCAATACCGACGATCACGACTACGATTTCAAAAAAACTAATGCCATCCGTTTCCTACAGGAAGGCAACCGCGTGAAAGCCTATGTGCAATTTCGCGGAAGAGAAATCGCGCACGCCGATCTGGGAAAGAAACTGCTCATGCGCTTTGCCGAAGATCTGGTTTCGCATGGGACGGTGGAAGGTGTGCCACGCCTCGAAGGGCGCAACGCTCACATCCTCATCAGCCCCGTGAAGGCCAGCGCGAAACCCGCGAGCGCCGAAAAACCGCCGAGCGCAGAAAAAACCCCCAAGCCCCAATAGAGGCCTCCAATTGTAGCTGCAGATGGAGTGACTGTCTCCACTGAATCTGCTACCATGCTGGCAGTTTGAGATCACTCACTCATATACCAAATCCGTTTGTGATTGGTGCTCGGGGTGTAAAGGTAATGACTGATTACTTCCGATCTATGATCCCTTAGCTCTTTCTGCGCTGTGATCGAAACTATTTTGGGCATCTTTTCGATTGACTAAGGTATATACTTCTCTGGTACTGAGACTTCTATGACGTTTTATGCGGATTGAAAAGCCGCATATTATCATCACGGAACCAGGGGGACTGACTAGCTGCCAACCTACGCCGGTACTGCCTTGGTTTTGAAGCGTTTGTACCCTTGTTCAAGGGTAACTTTCCAGAACACTAAGGAGATTTATCCCACATGAGAAAGCTCATCGCAAACAAAGTAGTCTACTTCGTCGCATTGACCCTTTTCACAGTTGCCTTCGCTGGGAACCGAGCACATGGTACAGTACTACTAAAACCATTGCATCATATCATTAGTCCCATAAGTTCCATTTTAGAGAGTTCGCCCGGCAGCCTGGTGGTCGCCACCGGCCCCACCATTCCGCCGCCGGTTGATGAAGACATTCGCATCGCCACCGGCCCCACCATCCCGCCGCCGGTTGATGAAGACATCCGCATCGCCACCGGCCCCACTATTCCGCCGCCAGTTGATGAAGACATCCGCATCGCCACCGGCCCCACCATTCCGCCACCAGTTGATGAAGACATCCGCATCGCCACCGGCCCCACCATCCCGCCACCGGTTGATGAAGACATCCGCATCGCCACCGGCCCCACTATTCCGCCGCCAGTTGATGAAGACA
>JASIAM010000113.1 GCA_030041985.1 Bryobacteraceae bacterium
CGGCCCGAGAGCACCAGGATGCGAGCCAGAAACAGGTGCGGCTGCACGGCGCGGGTATCCAGGCCGCAGGCGGTGCGAATCTCGGCCTCCGCGCCGCTGATGTTTCCTTGAGAGAGGTAGAACTCGCCCAACCCGATGTGCGCCGGAGCCGATTTCGGGGAGATCTCGATAGCCCGCCGGTAAGCTGCTTCGGCATCCGCCAGGCGCCCGCTCGCGCGATACACCGCCCCCAGCGCGCCGTAACTTTCGATTCGCCGCGGATCGAGATGCACCGCCTTCTCCATCTCCGCGGCGGCGCCCGCGGTATCGCCTTTGGCAGTATCTATCTCAGCCAGAATGGCGTGGGCCCGGGCGCTTTTGGGGTCCGTTTTGAGAACATTCCGGGCCGTGGTTTGGGCCTGGTCATATTGCAGGTGATCCATCATCAATCGGGCGAGTTGTAATTGGGCCTCCAGGTTCGCCGGGTCGAGATCGGCCGTATCTTTCAATTCGCCGTAAGCTGCGTCCGCTTGCCCCAGCGCCAGGTATGTGCGCGCCAATTGATAATGCGCCTCGCCGAACCGGGGATCGGCCTGAATGGCGTTGCGGAATTGGATTACCGCTTTCTGGTACTTGCCGGAAGTAAAGTAAGCTTTCCCGCTTTGCAGATACTTCACCTTCTGCGCCGCCGGGTCCGAGGAGCACGCAATGAGAGTAAGGGCAGTTAGTATGGCCGCAACCAGATTGCGCATATGGCGCTTGGAAAGTGTAACTGTTGCGGGAAACCGGTTAGATATTGTTAGCAAGAGCAACCCATCGGATTGTAACAATGAGAACCGCAGCGCCGATACGATAGAAGTACCGGTACTTACCATCCTTAGGTTACGGTTCGGAAAATACCCTAACAATCGGGGCTTGTTCCCAGGTGGCTAGGCCAGATGGGGTAAGGAGAACTTTAGTTTTCAGCCGTGTGCTGGTTGGCTGCGAGCTTGCATGGAAACTTTAGCCCGTGATAGGAAACAAGTACTATCGCGAGTCTATTGGAGGAAGCGGAGGCAAACAGACAATGAGACATAAAATCCAAAGACGGCTGGCATCTCTTGCATTATTAGTCCCGGCATCGGTGGTAACTGCCACTATTGGTTTCGCGCAGTCAACGACCACATTCGACCTCACGGGTGTTCAGGGGGTGCAGGGTTTGCAGGGATATTACCTCGGTGGCGTGTATACAAGCCCCTATTTAGCGGAAATTGGGGGCAGCTCGGTCGGCACCAACGTCATCTGCGACGATTTCTCCGACGATAGCTACATTCCGGAAGATTGGAATGCCTATGTCACGCAATTATCCCAAGTCCCAACTACCGGTGATGATACTACCCTGAAGTGGAGCGGCGCTACGGTGACGTTGAGTGGTGAGCCGACCTTGACTCTCGACCAACAGCAAGCTTACGAGACTGCGGCGTTGCTATCCATCGACATACTGGACGTAACTCCCATGGGCGAAGGAGCTGCAATTGATAGTTATGCGATGTGGGGATTGTTTGATCCATATGGCAATGGCAATCCTAGCGACCTCGGCGCGTTCGGAACCCTGGCTAACGCCGGCCTGACCTCTGACCTTTCCCAAGCCGAAAGCATCCTTTACCAGGCCGCCAGCACTGTCGAGAGTGAGGGCGCAGCGGCCCTCAATGGCGCCACGGCAACTATATACAGCTTTGCGAGTTGTATCAGTAGCAATTGCTCGGCAGGAAGCCCCCCTCAGGAGTTCATTGTAGTCAATACGCCCGAGCCTTCCTCCATCGCTATTCTGGCAGCCGATTTACTCGCCGTTGCGGCGATAGCTTTCTTCTTCCGCCGCCGGATGGTTCGCAAGTAAGATAAAGGTCAGAAGGGTGTAGGTCGGCCGGCGTTTGGCCTATACCCTCGCTCTCACCCCGGGGGAACTACGCGTTATCTATTCTTCTTCGCCATCGTTGTTATTGCGCTGCTTCTGTTATTGCCGAGTGTCCTTCTCGCACTCGGCTTGGCAATACATGATGACCGCTACCTCCAGGTTGCCGCCGCACCGTTACTGAGCGCATTTCTGATCTTCTGGAATCGCAAAGCGATTTTCTCGCCAGCCGTCTACACTCCAACGCTTGGTATCCCACTTGTCACATTAGCGGCGCTTCTGAGCATAGCTTTCCGGTCACGTGCTTTGCCGCTGGCCATACTCTCAATCGTTCTCCTAACCTTGAGTGCCTTCCTGTTGTGTTTTGGGGTTCGAAGTTTCCGCGCGGCCTTATACCCTCTGAGTTGCCTCTTCCTTGCCATTCCATATCCCGCAACCTGGATGGACCGCGTTACCACTGGCCTGCAGTATGGATCGGCCAATGTAAGCTATGCCATCCTGCGTCTTACTGGGCTGCCGGTCTTCCGCCATGGAATGGTGTTTTCGCTTCCCGGCCTGGATTTCCAGGTCGCACCGGAATGCAGCGGCATCCATTCCAGCCTAGCCCTACTGATGATCACACTGATTGGCGCCTATTTGTACTTGCGGTCCGGCTGGAGCAGACTCGCACTGATCCTCTTGACGGTGCCGATTGCCCTGATCAAGAATGCCGTACGCATCGCAGTACTGGCATTGCTGGGTGCCTATGTCGATCGTATCTACATCGATGGCCCGCTGCACCATCGTTATGGCGGACTTGTCTTTTCAGTCTTAGGTGCAATTTTGTTTGTGCTCGCGCTTGCGGGATTGCAATACATAGAGAGACGTCTGGTCAGATCCTATAAGGGACAAGCAAGAAGAACAGATAAAACCGGCTTATCTCCGGCTTACTCTGATGTCGGGCGGAATTAACATCTAAGTACTAGCACTAAGTGCCGTTGACTTACACGAAGCTTGCGTTACTCTGATGTAGTCAGGAGGTGCTTTTGAAGACACTGTTTGCTGTAGCGTTGTTAGTGATGGGTGTAACTGGAGCGGCATCCGCCGCGCTTGGCGCGCCCGCTCCGGAAATCGATGGCGGTTCCGCCTTGAATGCGCTGGCTTTGGTTTCAGGCGCGTTGCTGGTGATCCGCGGTCGCCGCCGTAAGGCATAGCCATGATAGGCGGCGGTGTCGCCGCCGCCGTATCGCCCTCTTTTCGTAATAGCGCGCTTTCGCCGCGCTCCCCTCCGCGATTTTTTCCTCCCTAAATTTCAGCCCCCTCTCCCCAACTCACTGGTTAGAATAGAAACAGTGCCATACGATTTGATTGTCATAGGGAGCGGCCCGGGTGGCTACTCCGCCGCCATTCGCGCCGGCCAATACGGACTCAACACCGCTCTGGTGGAAAAGCAGCCGCGCCTCGGAGGAACCTGCCTCTTGGTGGGCTGCATTCCTACCAAAGCCCTGCTGCAAACCGCTGATATCTGGGAGCGTTTCGTGCACTCGGATAAAGAAGGTATCCGGTGCGAGAACCCGCAACTCGATTACCCCAAAGTCAAAGAGCGCAAGGACGGCATCGTCAGCAAGCATTCTAATGGCGTGGGCTTCCTGCTGAAGCGCGCCAAGGTCGAGCGGATCACCGGATATGCCAAACTGAAGGGCCAGGGCCGCGTCGAAGTCGCGAGCGACGCCGGCGTGAAAACCCTGGAGGCCAAAAATATCCTGGTCGCCACCGGCTCGGAAGCGCGCATGCTCCCCGGTCTTACGGCTGATCAAGAAAGGATCCTTACCAACATCGAAATCCTCGATCTCAACGCCGTGCCGCGCAACCTGATCATCATCGGCGCGGGCGCTGTGGGCGTGGAATTCGCCTCGATTTTCCGCCGGTTCGGCGCCGAAGTCACGGTCGTCGAGATGCTCCCGCGCATCGTGCCGGTCGAGGACGAAGACATCTCCAAGGAACTGGATCGCCAGTTTCGCAAGCAGAAGATCCGCGTGGAAACCGGTGCGCGCGCCGAAGACATTCAGAGGATCGGCAAGTGTGTGCGCGTGCGGCTCACCACCGGGGACGGCAAACAGGAACAGCTCGAAGCCGAAAAGCTGCTGGTGGCCGTGGGCCGCAAGCCCAATTCGGAAAATATTGGCGTGGAGAACACGCGCATCGAGTTGGAGCGCGGCTTCATCAAGGTGGATCCTTTTCAGCGCACCGCCGAGCCGGGCGTTTATGCGATCGGCGACGTGGTGGCGGGCACACCGCAACTGGCGCACGTAGCCACCATGGAAGGCATGATCGCGGTAGCGCACATGGCCGGGAAGCCGGCCGTGCCCATCAACAAAAATCGCATTCCAAGCTGCACCTACACCGATCCAGGCATTGGCAGCGTGGGTCTCACGGAAGCCCAGGCGCGCGCCCAAGGCCACCAGGTGAAAATTGGCCGGTTCCCCTTCGCCGGCAATAGCCGCGCCACCATCCTGGGCAAGCACGACGGGTTCATAAAGGTGGTGGCGGACGAAAAACACGGCGAAATTCTGGGCGTTCACATCATTGGTCCGGAGGCGTTTGAGCTGATCGCAGAGGCAGTCACCGCCATGAATGCGGAAGCCACCGTGGAAACCATGATGCAAACCATCCACGCGCACCCCACGCTCTACGAAGCAGTAGGCGAAGCATTCAACGCGGTCTACGGGCTGTCGATCAATGCATAGCCTTCCGATCACTCCGTTGATTTCGAGCCGCGGCCTTCAGGGAGCGGTCGAAGACTCCCAGCTCCCGGTCCCCAGCCCCCAGTCCCCAATTTGCACTCCCCGGCCCCTGGTTATCCGAGATCTCGGCCGTCTCGACTACGGCTCCGCCCTCGCCCTCCAAAAACAGCTCGCCGCTGAGCGCCAGGCCGGCCGCATTCCCGATCAACTGCTCCTCGTGGAGCATCCGCACGTGATTACACTTGGCCGCAACGCCCGTGAGGAGCATCTGCTGGCCTCTCCGGAGATTCTCAGCCGCGCGGGCATTTCCTTGTATCGCACAGACCGCGGCGGCGACATTACTTATCATGGTCCTGGGCAACTGGTGGGCTACCCGATTGTGGATCTGCGCGCCTGGAAGCGCGATGTGGGTGCCTACATGCGCGCTCTCGAAGAGGTGCTCATCGATACGCTATGTGGTTTCGGCATCACCGCTGGCCGCATTCCCAAACTTACAGGCGTTTGGGTAGGCGAGCGCAAAATCGCAGCCATCGGCGTGCACATTAGCCGCTGGGTCACGTCCCATGGCTTTGCCCTGAATGTCTCCACGGATTTGAGTTATTTTCAGTACATCGTGCCCTGCGGGTTGACCAAACCAGTCACCTCCATGGCACAGTTTTTTAACGCAAGCCGTGCGCCCAGCCTCGCAGACGTTGGCCGAACCTTAGTTTCCCGTTTCGGCTGCGTGTTTGATTGCGAAGTGCTGGTGGAGGATTCCCTCCCCGCGGCTCCACTCAGGTGACAATACTCATATGACCGACGTCGTAATGCCCCAAATGGGGGAAAGCATCGTAGAAGGTACGCTCACAAAGTGGCTGAAGAAGCCGGGAGAGCACGTCGAACGCGACGAACCACTCTTTGAGATCTCTACCGATAAAGTGGATACCGAAATTCCATCGCCCTCGGCTGGAACGCTCTCGGAAGTTTTGGTAGAGGAAGGCAAGACGGTACAGATCAACACCGTGGTCGCGCGGATCGCGGATGGCGATGGCGTAAACGGCGCAGCCCGCGCCACCAAGCCGGAGCCAGCCAAGCCCGCGCCTTCTGGGGAGCGTCCGGAAGCGGCCACGCCGCAGGCTCCGGCAGCCCAGCCCGCGCCCGGGCTCATACCCCCGGAGCAGGACGTGTTCGAACCCACACCCGCCCCTTCTCAGGTGGAGGATGCCGCCCCGCCGCCTCCGCCCGAACCGGCCGGTCCGATTTCGCCGCTGGTTCGCCGCTTGGCGCGGGAACACAATCTCGACCTCAGCCGAATTCGCGGCACTGGCGCGGGCGGCCGCATCACCAAGCAGGACGTGGAGGCTTACCTTGCGCAACAGGGCGCTCAGCAGGAGACCCCGCAACCGCAAGTTCAGCCCCAGGCGCCGCCGCCTCCACCCGTTGCTCCCGCACCTGCAGCGGCTGCTGCCCAACCCGCGCCACGTCCGCCGGTCAGCGCTCCACCGCCTCCCATGCCGGCCATACCCCCCGGCGCCAAAACCCACATCGAGCCGCTTAGCATGATGCGGCAGAAAATCGCCGAGCACATGGTGCTTTCCAAGCACACGTCGCCCCACGTCACCACCATTCATCGCGTCGATATGACCAAGGTGGCGAAGATGCGCGAACGCCATAAGGCCGATGTGCAGGCGCGCTACGGCTTCTCGCTTACTTATTTGCCCTTCATCACGCGCGCCGCAGTCGTCGGCTTGCGCCAGTATCCGCTGCTCAATGCTTCGCTTGATGGAACCAATATCATCTACCACCACGAGATTCACATCGGTATCGCGGTAGCGCTCGAAAACGGGCTGATTGTTCCGGTAATCCGTGGCGCCGACGAAAAGAACGTGCTCGGCCTCCAGCACTCCATCGTCGATCTGGCCACGCGCGCCCGCGCCCGCCAGCTCAAGCCCGATGAAGTCCAGGGCGGTACTTTTTCCATCAGCAACTTCGGCAGCTTCGGCAGCGTGATCGGTACGCCTATCATCAACCAGCCCCAAGTCGCCATCATGGGCGTAGGCACGGTCGACAAAACACCCGTAGTTATCGACGATGCCATCGCCATTCGCTCCATCAGCTACCTGTCGCTGAGCTTCGATCACCGGCTGGTGGATGGCGCGCTCGCCGATCAGTTCATGACGCGTGTCAAGCAGGTGCTCGAAGACTGGTCGGAAGACGTGCTATGACGGTGCGGCCAGGCCGGTGGGTGGCAGGCAGAAGCCTTAGGCGCCTTCGCCTGCTAACCCCGCGCGCTCTGTGCGCGTTGCTGCTCGCCTGGCCGCTTTCCGCCGCCAATCCTTTCGCTCCCCTCACCGCCCGCGAGATCCGCACCACGGTGCGAATTATCCGCTCCTATGGCCGCATTTCGCAGCGCGCACAGTTCAGTTTTGTGGCGCTCGCCGAACCACCGAAAGACGCTGTATTGCGCGGCGATTCCATCCCCAGGCGCGCATCGGCAGTGGTTTATGATCCCACCGGCGATCATACCTGGGAGGCCATCGTCGATCTCTCCGATGCGCGCCTCGATTCCCTCAAACAGATTCCAGGCGCCGAACCGGCTCTCACCGTTCAGGATTCCGAGCAGGCCGACCGCATTGTGCGCGCCGATCCCCGCTGGCGCGAAGCCATGCGCGAGCGCGGCATCACCGACCTCAACTCCGTGGATATCGTGGCCTGGACCGCCGGCTATTTTGCTCGCCCGGACACGGATCGCGGCCGCATCGTGCGCGCCCTCTCCTACTACGCCGGCGTGGACCGGAACATCGACGCTCATCCTATAGAGGGCGTGATCGCAGAGGTAAATCTCACCACCAGCCGCATCCTCGATTTCGTAGATATCGATCGCAGCGCTCCCGTTTCCCGCGAAAATTTCGATCTGGGCGCACTGGCCAACCGCCCCTGGCGCGCCGCGCCCGCGCCCCTCACCATCGTGCAGCCCAAACCCGGTTTTGAGATCGAGGATGGAGAAGTGCGCTGGCAGAATTGGCGCTTCCGCTACGCTCTCGATCCGCGGGAAGGCCTCGTGCTGCACACCGTAGGCTACGACGATGGCGGACGCACGCGTTCCATCCTCTATCGCGGTTCGCTTTCCGAAATGGTGGTTCCCTACGGCGATCCGGGCGCGGGCTGGTTCTTCCGCAACAGCTTCGATGCGGGCGAACTGGGTCTCGGCATGAGCGCCACCACCATGCATCCCGGTGTGGATTGCCCCACCAACTGCTCCGTGTTTGACGCCGTCTTTGCGGATTCCTCAGGCGCGCCCCGCGTGATTCCCGGCGCTGTAGCCCTCTACGAAGCCGACGCCGGCTATGCCTGGAAGCACGGCGAAGAGGCGCGGCGCGCGCGCGACCTGGTGCTCTCGTTCGTGGCCACAGTGGGCAATTACGACTACGGCTTCGATTGGATTTTTCGTCAGGATGGCACGCTTGCAGTGCGTGTCGAACTTACCGGAGTTATGGCCGTGAAGGCCGTCGCCAATGGGCATGATGACCCCTACAGCCACATGGTCGCCCGGAACCTCACAGCGCCACATCACCAGCATTTCTTCACCTTCCGCCTGGACATGGATGTGGATGGAGCCGGCGCCAATCGCGTGGTGGAACTAAACAGCGCCTCCGCTCCGGCGGGGCCCGCCAATCCATATGGCGGTGGCTTCGTGATGAAGGAGACGCCGCTGCGCACCGAACAAAGTGCGGAGCGAAAGCTCAACCTGGCTTCCAGCCGGCGCTGGATCGTCGAGAATATTTCGGCCCGTAACGCGCTCGGCCATCCCACCGGCTACGCGCTGCTGCCCGGAGAAAACGCGGAGCCGTTCGCTGTGCCCGATTCGTGGATTCGCCGCCGCGCTGGTTTCCTCAACAACCACCTGTGGGTGACACCCTACGATCCCGCCGAAATGTACGCCGGCGGCGATTTCCCCAATCAAAGCCGCGGCGGTGATGGCCTGGTGAAATGGGCCGCGGCGAACCGCTCGATTGAGAATCAGGATGTGGTGCTCTGGTACACCATGGGCATCACGCACAATCCGCGCCCCGAGGATTGGCCGGTCATGCCCGTGCACGCCGCCGGATTCCAACTCGTCCCTTGGGGATTTTTTGCGCGCAATCCCGCGCTCGACCTTCCGCCCAGCGGCAGCACGGGCGGCCCTTCGCCAGTGCGCTTGCTGCAGTAAGGAGTCAGAAGTTACCGCGTGGACGCAGCGGATTGAGAACGGCCAACCCCAAAAGTGCTTCTCGTTATCCGTGACCAGCACGCAACGATTCACCTCGGCAACAGCGGCGATGATCATATCCAATGCGCTTCGCGGCTTCCCTCGGGCTGTGCCCTCAACCATGAATCTCGCCCAAACCAGTCCGGCTTTATCATCGAACGGCAATACGCGGCCGGCGAAAAGGCTCTCCGGTCCCTCCGGGCCCGAGAACCAACGCTCTAATTCCGTCCGCTTTTTTCCTTTTGGAATTTCCAGAATTCCGCGTCGAATCTCCGCGAGCGTCAGGGAGGCGATGAATAGGTCCTCGTCAGCCTGCGCCGCCATCCATGCTGTCAGGGCCGGCGAAGGCGTTACTTTGGTCGCGTTGCTGATAATGTTGGTGTCGAGAAGATAACGCGTCACAAGTTCACTTTTCGGCCGGACGTGACATGGCGCTTCAGATCGAGCTGCGCTCCGGCCAGAGGAGACCGCCGCAATGCTTCGAGAACCCCGCCTTTTTGCGCGGGTTCTTCTCCAATGGCGTCGCGCACCATGGCACGAATGCGAAGCGCATCTGCGCCCGCCGCCGCGAGCCGCCGGGCAAGTGAACGGATCAACTCCCGATCCACCGGGAGCCCCAGGACTTCGAACCGCGCAATTCCCCTCTCTCCAAGGCGCTGGCGATAGTTGCCCACTGCCCGCTTCTGTGACTTATTGGTCATCTTCAGTTCTCTACCCGGTAATATAGCCGGTTAGGGACATCTTGGCAAGCCCGCGTCCGCCGCCCCATTTCCGCTACCATGACGGAGTGGACTGGAACGACGCAGCCGAAGATTTTCTCAACCAGATTCTCAGCCAGACGCCCCGGCCCGTGCGCGAGGCTACCGAGAGGGATTTGCGCGCCACGGCTCATGCCATTGCCGAAGATGAGGGCAAACAGCGGGTCAACGTGGAAATCGTGATCGCCGCCTGGGTTCGCACAACTCCCGAGACCTTACGCGCAGATTTGCCGCGCCAGATGGAGCGCTTCGGGCTCGACCCAAACGACTACCGCGCCTTGCTCGAATAGGGCCCCACATGCCGCAGGGCCTCGCGCTTGCTCAGCGGACTAAGCTGCGCTTCGTGGACCCGGACGTAACGGATCACTTCCTTGGCATCGGTCCTCGCATACTGGCGCAGCGCCCACCCGATGCCCTTGCGCAGAAAGAATTCATTCGCGCCCAGAGATGGCCGGATGCAATCGTAGAGCAGGTCGAGATCGGTCTCTCGCTTGAAGTGGAGCTGCGCCAGGATTGCGCTGCGCCGCTTCCAGAGATTATCGGAAACAGCCCACTGGCGCAAAATGGCGGACATGGCGTCCCCGTCTTGGCGCAGGATGTCCCCCAACTGCCGCGTGGCAATCGAATCCACGTAATCCCACCACGCCCCCGATGTGATCATCTCTTCGTACATAGGCAGCGCCCGCAGCGTGCGAAATTCGTGGTAGCGGCGGTATCCCGCCAGCTCGATAGCGGCATAGCGCTCTTCGCGATACCGTGCCGTACGCCACAGAGCCAGGATAGTATCGCGCCACTCCTCAAACGTTGCGAGCAGATGCGCCGCGAGCAGCGGGCCGATGGTTTTCCGAAACAGCGGCGTTGGCACGCCAAGGTAAGGCATGGCCGATTTCATGTAGGCTTGCATGCCCAGCGCCTTCGTGGAATCGGCCGCGGCGCGAAGCGACTTTCGTAAGCTAGAGATCAAGCCGCGATTCATGCCCTCGAAACGTCAGAACTGAAACCGGGCGATCAGTTGGCCTTGGCGCGGAGCACTGAATGTCGAGCCGTTGTTGATGTAGCCGAAGCCCGCGGTTGTCTGACCCGAAGAAGTCGTAGTTTGGGTTGCTAGCGGGTTCGTGGCCGTGGGGTTATTCATCTCCGTACGATTGAATATGTTGGTGAATTCGGCGCGAATCTGCAGATTCATTCTCTCCTTGACGCGAAAATTCCGGCCAATACTCGCGTTCTCTACCGGCCGCCTCTGATAGCGGAAGTCACTGTAGTACGCCGCCGCCGTGCCCCACTGTCCCGCTGCCGGATTCGACCATGCTGCCGGATTCAACACGAACGTTTTGTTGGGATCGAAGCAGTGGCAGTTCAGATTATCGAGGAACAATGGCACGCCAGGAACGCGGTTGAATAGAGTGCTCTGGAATACGTCTGTTGCCAGGCTGTTGGTGGAGGTGGCCGTGGGGATTGGAAGTCCGCTGGAGTACCGCAATAGCGTTCCTACCTGCCAATCGCGCACCAGCCAGGAGAAGGCCTTATTTCCGGTAATTTTGTTCCCTCCGCTCAGCCTCGGCGTGGTGTAGCTGCCGGAGAACACAAATTGGAAGGGCTGATCGAAAACCGAAAGGGCTTTCTGATTAGGGCGGTTGAAAGCGTTATTGATGATGACGCCATCGCCGCGCCCGAAATCATCCTCAACTCCACTGTCGAGCTGCTTGGCCCACGTGAAGGCGGAACTAAATTCCAATCCGTGCGAGACCCGTTTGGTCGCTTTCGTTTGCAGAGACTCGTACCAAGTGTCCCCATCCGGCACGTAATGCCAGTTAGTCAGACTTCCGAACTGAGGATACGGACGGATTGCCTGGGCTACGGTAGCGCTGAGCGGGAAGCCGGAATAAGGAGCTCCGAATCCTGCCGCTTGGGCGATCGGGGAAAGCAATGGCGCTGCCAAAATCGAAAGATCCGTCGGATTATTGAGCGAGAGACCGTAGGCAGACAGGTTGTAAGGTTGAATCGCATTAGGAGCGATCAACCCGCCCGCGTTCCACCACGCTCCACGGTTACCGACATAAGTGGCTTCCACCAGCAGATTCCGCGCAAGCTCCCGCTGGATGCCCAGGCTCCACTGAATTTGGCGGGCTGGCTTGCCGGCATTCTGATCGATGAGCTGAGGGGGCGGCGCTACCGTACCGGGGAGCGGATATTGCCCCGGGTTGAAGTTCGGGAATGTAATCTGGTAAGGCAGTCCGTTCGCCATCGTGAAAGCGGGACTCCCATACGATGGGGTTGAATAGATGAACTCGGAGCCGGTGGAAAAGGAGAGGGCGTTATTGTCGTCGGTCTTGTAGTAGGAAACTCCAGCTCCGGTGCGCAGCACTGTCTTAGAGGTGATCTGGTAGGCTAAGCCCAGGCGCGGCCCGAATGCAAACGGGTAATTATGGGCGAATTCGCAATTACAGCGGCCCCCGCCGTATCCTTCATAGATCACTGCTCCGAGGTGCCCGCCGGCACTGGGGTTCGGCGTGCTCGGCGAAAAGACTCCGTAATACCCGTGCTCCTCTCGCAAGTACGTTGAAAAATCATAGCGCAGTCCGTAGTCGATCGTTAGTTTGTGAGTTGCCTTCCAAGAGTCTTGGGCAAAGCCCGATATAGCATGACTTCCCATTCTGGTGACGTTGGGTATGCCGTCGTACCCGTTATCCACCGCGCCCAGCAGAAAGCTGGCATACGCAAATCCCACAGTGGAAGGTAAGCTCACGCCATTGAGAGCGGGAATGCCGGTTTCGTTGGGGCTGAATTCTAGCCAACCGTTGGTGTAAGTTTGGTTATAAGATTTGTAACCGTCAGCGACAAATTCTCCGCCAAACTTGTAGGTGTGGTTGTTCTTGACCCAGGTCAGACTGGTATTGGCGGTCGGTTTATAGTAGACGAGAAAGAGAGCATTGGGCGGACCGATACCCGCAGCCACTCCTCCTTGTGGCGAACTTAGTCCTCCAACCACCGGAAAGAGATTGGTATTGGTTCCCTTTAACCCAAGCTCCTCCTCCGCATTATAGGGAGGGTTTGGCTGATTCATATGCATGTCTACCAGGCCCGCGCCGAAATGCAACAACAGAGTCGGCGTCAAAGTCCGATCGAAGTTCAGGCGGATAGTGTTAGTGGCAATAGCGGCTGGAATGGCACCCGTAATCGGAGCGGGCAAAACGGTATTGTTGGGTGAGTTGTAGTGTGTTAGTGACCAATATCCCGATATTTTCGACAGCGGGCTCAGCAGATAATCCATCTTCACCGAGGGAATATAACTAAGCTTCGGATTCGAATAAGTGGGAAGGTAGTTGTTGACTAAGCCTGTGCTCGTTGGAAGCGGAATCAGGCTTTGAATTTTTGCCGCGACCGGATCTATCTCGCTTGCCGGGATCACGTTTCCCGGAAAGGGCATGCGGTAAACTAATCCGTTCACAGTATAATCCGAGTTCGGATCGTAGACGGTATTTTCCAGCAGGGTCTGGCCCAGTTGGTCCGTTCCCAAATTACGGTTGGTGAGCGCCTGACTGAAGTTGCCTTCCCGGTAAGCCAGAGTGGGAACCGTAGTCGCGACATTGTTGGTGATGACGGTTTCACGGAATTGTTCGAAGCTAAAAAAGAAAAACATTTTGTCGTGACCGTTGTATACCTTGGGGAGCACGACAGGTCCGCCGGCGGTGAAGCCGAAATCGTTCCTGCGTTGCCGCGGCCGCAATAGGCCGCCATCTCCGTTGTTGGTGAAGGGAGTCCCCGCGTTGAGAGCTTCGTTCACGAAGTATTCGTAGGCGCTACCGTGGAACTGGTTCGTGCCCGATCGCATGGTGACCTGAAATAAGCCGCCGCCGGCCTGTCCGAATTCCGCCGCGTAATTGCTGGTTTCCACTGCAAATTCCTGAATCGCGTCGACACTCGGCTGAATTTCGGACTGCTGCACGAACCACCCATTGGTAGCGTCCTGGCCTTCCACGCGCATGCTTTGTGTGTTGGCGGGCATGCCGTTGATACGAATATCGACGTCGGGGTTGTACGTGCTGCCGGGTAGCAATTGCACAACGGCGTACGGGTTGCGAATCCCGGCCTGTCCGGCGGCGGAACCGATACTCATCACCGGCAGGCTGTCGAGCGTGCCGATGTTGACGTTGTGGCTAAGTTCGCCGCTCTCCGTCTTCAATAAGGGAGCCTCGGCACTCACGGTAACGGATTCCGTATTCGAACCGACCTCCAGCATTACATCCGCGCGGTAAACCTGTGCTACTTCCACGGTGATGCCGGGCCGGAGGTATTTCTTAAATCCCGGAGCAGTGACCGAAAGTTCATACGTGCCGGCAGGCAACTGCGCCAGAGTGTAATTCCCGGTGGCGGAGGTTCCGGCCTGATACACCGCCCCGGTATCCACGTTTTTGATTTGCACCGGAGCACCGGCGAGAACCGCGCCGGCTGGGTCAAAAACCGTTCCAGTAATCGTGCCACGATCGCTTTGCGCAAAGATAGCGCTTGTCAACGCCAAAAGGCAGGCTGTCAGTGTCCCGAATTTCACGATTCACCCCCATGTGAACTCGGGAACAGACTCTATTACGTATGGGACTTCCGTGTCAAGCGGGAGGGCCTATGACGCTTGGGCGAACCGCCGATGATCCTTCAAGATGCAGTGGTCCATCACCACCGTGAGGCCGGCTTCGCGCGCTCGTTGTGCGGCCTCCTCGTGAATGACTCCTTCTTGCATCCAAACCACTTTGGCGCCCTTGCGAATGGCTGCTTCCACGATCTCCGGCACGAACTCCGAGCGGCGGAAAATGTCCACCACATCCACTTCTTCGGGAACCGAATCAAGATCGGGGTAACATCTTTCGCCCAGCACTTCAGTCTCTTCCGGATTCACAGGAATGATGCGGTAGCCTGATCGCTGCAGATATTCCGCCACGCCGTAGCTGGGGCGATAGCGCTTACCCGAAAGGCCAACCACTGCGATCGTCCGCGCGCTTTGTAGAATTTCCCAATTACGTTTCATACATGCTTCGCTTTCCCGGGACGTGCAACCGCCCGCTTCAGCTTTTCCACTTCCTCCAGACTCAAATAACGGAACTCACCGGGTTTGAGTGGCCCCAATTCGATGGGTCCCACCTTCACCCTTTTTAACTTTTCGGCCAATCGCCCCAGATGCTTGAACATCAGACGAATTTGCTGATTGCGCCCCTCGAAGAGGCGTACTTCGTACCAGGGATTTTCGGCCCGCCGGATCAGCTTCAGTCCCGCCGGTAAGGTGCGCTGTCCCCCGATCGGCAGGCCATGACGGAACTGCTCTTCCTGCTCGCCGGTCAGAGGACCGTTGATTTTGACGAGATAGGTTTTGGGTAAATGCGTGGCGGCGGAGAGGATGGCATTCGTCAGTTCGCCGTCATTGGTGAGCAGTAGGAGGCCTTCGCTGTGATAATCCAGACGTCCCACAGGATACACCCGCTCTTTGACGCCCTTCAGCAGTTCCATTACGGTGGCGCGGTCTTCCGGATCGCTCACCGTGGTCACCGTCCCGTCCGGCTTGTTCAACGCGATGTAAATTTGCCGGTGCGGTGGATGAAGCAGGCGTCCATCTACTTTGATGCGATCGTGCTCGGAATCGGCTCGTGACCCTAGTTCGGAGATCACCGCGCCGTTAACCGTGACCCGCCCCTCCAGAATCATCTGCTCCGCGTGACGCCGGGAAGCCACGCCGGCATGGGAGAGAATCTTCTGGAGGCGCTCCGGCATTACTTCTCCGGCTCCCCTGCGGTGGGCTCCTCCGGCGGCTGGGCGTCCGCCGGTTGAGCGTCCGCTAGAGGAACTTCCGCTGGCTGCGCTTCCGCATTTTGAGCAGGCGCTTCCTCGGAAAATGCCAGCCGGCGAATCTCTTCGAATTCCTTTAGCGTGGGCAACTCGCTCAGGTCCTTTAGTCCGAACTGGACCAGGAAGTCCTTCGTAGTTTTGTAAAGGACCGGCTTGCCTACCACATTCTTGTGACCCGCATGCGCGATGAGTTTACGTTCCAGCAGAGTTTTCAGAACGCCGCCGCCTTGCACGCCGCGGATCTCCATGATCTCGGGCCCTGTGACCGGCTGCTTATACGCGATCAGGGCCAAAGTTTCGAGCGCGGCGAGAGAGAGTTTCAGGGGCGGTTTCAGACTCTTTACGAAATCCTGGACCACGTCGTGATGCTCGGGCTTGGTGGCCATCTTAAAGCCGCCCGCGATTTCCCGAATCGCCGTACCATGGATGGGCTGTTCGAACTCCGCAACCAGCCGGTTCATGACCTCCGAGATGCGGCCTTGCGGTTCGCCGAGAGCCACGGCCAACTGGGCAATCGTGACCGGTTCTTCAGTAATGTAGACGATGGCTTCGAGCGCCGCCTGCAGCCGCAGATCGTCATTGGAGACGGCGGCGTCTTCACCGCCCGAAGGCGTCTCCATCAACTCGTCCATCAATAGCACCGGCTCGCGCCGGTTCTGATCTTCTTCCATGCGAATTTACGCGTATTCCTGTTCGATTTGGGCGATGGGCTGATCTGAGGCAAACACGGCGTCGAAGTGGGTGTGGCGCTGCAGGGCGATTTCTCCGAACAGATCCTTCTGGGTAACGGTGACGGCCTGCATGCGCACCAGTTCCAGCACCGCCAGAAACAGCGCGATCATGGCGCGGCGCGTGCGTTGTTCCTCGAATATCCTGAGGATGAATAACGGGTCCTGAGGCGCAATTTCCAGAAACCGCTCTCTCAAGTAGCGGATCATGTCCGAAACGGTCAAGTCGGCCGCTTCCACCTCGTAAACAGGACGATTCTTGGCACGTTCCAGCAGATCGCCAAAGGCCTTTACGAGGTCGAATAAAGTTACCGCGAGGCCCGGATCACTGTCTTCCGGAAGGAACTTCTTAATCTGCGGATTGGACCAGACGTTCTCTTCGATGAGGCGTTTCTGCTGCAGCATTTCGGCCGCATTCTTGAACCGCTCGTGTTCGAGCAGGCGACTCACCAGTTCCTGGCGCGGGTCCTCTGTCTGGTCACTGTTCTCGGCTTCAAGGACAGGATCGCGCGGCAGCAGCATCTTCGACTTAATGTGGATGAGCGTCGCGGCCATGTAGACGAACTCGGCGCTCAAATCGACATCCATCTCCCGCGCCTGCTCCATGTACTCCAGGTATTGGGAAGTGATGGCAGCAATAGGGATATCGGCGATATCGATTTGCTGTTTGCGAATGAGGTCCAGCAACAAATCGAGCGGGCCTTCGTAGCGTTCCAGCCGGAAATGCAAAGGTAGCGGCACGGGTTTCAATTCAACGATAACATGGGGCGGCCCGCGCCTTTCAGGTACGCTAAAGCACCGTTTGGGTCCGCCCGATCAATGCCTCGCTCGCGCAGCTCAGGAACAGCTTCAGGCCTTCGTAATCCGCGGGACCCAGTTCGTGAACGATGTGGCCAGTCAGGTACTGGCGCACCAGTTCGGGAGCGAGTTTGCGGCGCGGGGCCTCGGATTCTACAATCTCTTCGATGCGCTCGCGCCCGTAGCGGCAGGACTGCTGGAAGGCCTCCACCACTTCCGGCGTGATGACTTCCTTGCGCCCTGCCCAAACTGCAAAGACCATGGGAAGGCCGGTGGTCTCGACCCACTCTGCGCCCAGATCGTGGACTTCGTAGGGCAGGGAAGAGGGTTCGAGATCGAGCGCGGGGTCTCCGATAATTAAAGCGGCGTCGGCGATTCGGAGCATCGGTTGCAAATCGGGCGGATGGGGCACGAACTCAGCGGTTACGCCGTAGCGCCGGGCGAGCAAGACGCGCGCCAGGGCAACCGACGTGCGCGAACTCGAATCCACGGCCAAACGGCGGATCTCGGTGGCCGGTTTTTGGGAGATGAGCAGAATACTGCGGACGGGTCCGTGGCAGGCGATGCCGGTTCCCGGCACAATTTCCAGATTTTGCCGCGTCAGTTCGAAGGAGGGAATGATGCCGATATCCGCGCGGCCGGCGGCCAGGTGGTCCGCGCAGACCGCGGGTATCTGAAAATCGAGATCGAAGAGGCCGCGCTGCGGTCCATGCAGCATCCCCCATACCAGCGGCGTGGTATTGAGGAAGCTGACTGCGCAAACTCGTGGGCGCCGGCTCGGGTCGGTGTGCAACGTTTAGTTTAGCAGCGCGGCCGCCGGAACTGCTTGCTCAGCGATAATCCCTGGCGTTGATAGGATGAGCCGATTGCGGGTCCGTAGATTTTGGACGGCGTTGCGACGAGTTGCTCGAAAATCAGGCGGCCGACGGTCTGGCCATCGGCGAACAGGAAGGGCACACCGTGGGCGCGCACTTCGAGCACGGCGGGAGTGCCGTTGATTTCGCCGGAACCATATCCGAATCCGGGATCGAAGAAGCCGGCGTAGTGAATGCGAAATTCTCCCACTTGCGGATCGTAAGGGACCAACTCGGCGGCGAACTCCGGCCGCACACAAATTCGTTCCTTGGATAGCAGGAGGTAGAAGTCATTGGGATCGATGATCATCTGCCGCTGATCCGGTTTCAACAGCGGCTCCCAAAAGTCGCGCGGGTCGAAGAAATCGATTTTGTCGAGTTCGACGGGAGGAGCGCTCTTCCTGGCTCGATAGCCGACAATATCGGAACCGGCGGCGCCTTCGAGATCGAGCGAGATGCGAAGGCCATTCTGAATGTTGGCTTCCCCGGGTTGATCGTTCTGGCCAAAAATCAGAGGGCTGAGGCGATCGATATCCTTGAGCATGCTGTCGGCTGGCCGGGGATTGCCTTTGATAAAGCGCGCCTGGTAGATGCGCAGACCTTGGTGAACAACGATGCCGAAGGACTGGGGCACGATTTCCACATACAGCTTGCCGGTGTATCCGGCGGGGATGCGGTCAAACTCTGCGCCATAATCGGCCATCAGGCGGGTGAAGACGTCCAGGCGGCCGATGGTGCTTTTGGGATTGCCGCGGGCGCTGATCTGCGGGGGCAGACTCAGAGCCTCCTCGAGGGGAACGATGTAAACGCAACCCCGTTCCAGAAGCGCGGGCCGGGAGAGGTCCACTTCCTGGTAGCCGAACTGTTCGAGTTTGCGCTCGACCGTGCTGGCTCCGGGCAGCAGACCGGCGCGCACACGATAGGCAGGCGAGCCGAGCCGCAAATCGATGCTGGCGGGCTGAATCTGCTCCTCGGGAATGGGGCAGCGGGCGGTGATGTGGCCGGCTTCGATCAACTCCGCGATTTTTTGCGAAGGCAAAATACCGGTGCTGTGCAAGATCGGGGAGTCCCGTTCGAGCTCCGGGAAGAGAGTGCTACTTACCAGTTCCATGGAGGTGTGTAGTTACTCGGGGGATGGTCCGATTATAGATGACATGGACGGCTGGTTGCGAAAAAGCTGGTGTGACGGGGGGGTTACGGGCCAGCAGGAAAACGCCATGGCCCGCACAATATTGCTTCCTGCTAGTCCACCCAAATAGTTACGAATGGGCCGCCATTGGCGACGGTATTGTCGACTGCAAGCTTCAACGGGTTCACGAGGGACATCTCCCAATGCTGGCAATGGCCGTTGGCCGGAACAGGTAGAGGCGCGATTTTCAGGCCGGTCCCTGCATGCTTGACGAAACTGATACCGGTATCGGAGGTATCGGCCCACATTTCCACCTTCGTGGCTACCCCGGATGCGGGCATTTGTGCGGCCTGTGTGGCCGTCATCGTAATGGTCACGGGGGTGCCAGGTATGGGCACCGAGATCTTACCCAAAGGTATACACGTCATCTTACAAAGTCCCCTTTATTGTGTGATTCCAGCGAAACCGCCAGACTTGGGTGCGGCTAGTATGTTGCCCGCGCTAACCCGGTTTCATTGTATCGGCTCAGGCGTATCGATCCGCTTCTTGAAGGAGCAGATGGAAGCGTAGGTTGCCACTATGTAAGGTGTTGTATTCACGGCGGTTACTTTATCCCTGAGGGCTGAGCCAAGATTTTGATGAAGTGGCGTGATCGCGCAAGGGGCACAATGGGAATTCTGTCAGTTCCAGAGTTGGCGGACAGTTGCGGGATAAGATAGGAGAATTATGAAAAACCTTCCCAGCTTGATGATCGTGTTGATGACAGTAACGTTCACTTCCGTTGCGTTGATGGGGCAGGAGAGAGGACGCGGAGGGGAATCGCATGCGGTGGGACGTCCGCCCAGCCGTGGACCGGCGCCGGTGCGCAAGGCTGCGCCAGCCCCTGCGGCCGCGGCACATTTCAATGACGCGCCGGGGCACCCGGACGCGCCGCACGTGCATCCCGGCAATAAGTGGGTGGGGCACGATTCGGGACCGAATGATCCGAAGTTTCACTTGGATCACCCGTGGGAGCATGGTCACTTTACGGCTGGCTTCGGGCCCAAACACGTGTGGCACCTGGCGGGAGGCGGACCTTCGCGATTCTGGTTCAATGGCTTTTATTTCATGGTCGCGCCGGCGGATGTTGGCTACTGCAACGACTGGCTATGGACTTCGGACCAGGTGGTGATTTACGAAGATCCGGATCACGTGGGCTGGTACCTGGCGTACAACGTGCGGCTGGGCACTTATGTGCACGTGGAGTTTCTGGGCAATTCGTAGTGCGCCGGTGAGCTATTACACCCCGGGCCACCTGGCGCGACGATGGGAGCGGACTTTCAGTTGCGGCGAAATTTCTTGGGAGGGTAAGTAATGCGCTTTCGCGCTGTCTGCATGTGCGGCTTGTTCTTCGCGTTGATTGGGGGTGCTGCTGATGAAAAGGCGGCGCAGAATGTTACTCGCGCGACCCTGCCCAACGGGCTTCAGGTCGCTATCGTACGAGACGCGTTTGCGCCGGTGGTCACGGTACAGGACAATTACCTGGCCGGGGCCAACGAGACCCCGCCGGATTTCCCGGGGATGGCGCATGCCCAGGAACACATGGCGTTTCGCGGTTGTTCCGGCCTTTCCGGCGATCAGATTGCGGCCATCTATGCCCAGTTGGGAGGACGCAATAACGCGGATACGCAGCAGTACGTTACGCAATACTTTGCGACCGTACCCGCTGAGGATCTGGAACTGGCGCTGCGGATGGATGCGGCTTGCATGGAAGGTATCGATGATTCCCAGCAGCAATGGGACCTGGAGCGCGGCGCGATCGAACAGGAAGTCGCACGCGACCTGTCGAATCCTACTTATAAATTTCTCACGCGCTTGAACGAAGATCTATTCGCCGGCACACCCTATGCACATGATGCCTTGGGAACGAAGGTTTCTTTCGATGCGACCACGGCAGCGATGCTGAAGAAGTTCTACGAGACCTGGTATGCGCCGAATAATGCCGTGCTGGTGATTACCGGCAATGTGGATCCGCAGGCGGCACTCTCGACCGTCCGTAAGCTGTACGGCAACATTCCGCGCCGGACGATTCCGAGCCGGCCGGAGATCAAGCTGCAACCGGTAAAGTCCGAAACTTTTACGATGGAAAGTGATTTGCCGTACAAATTGGTCTTTCTGGCTTACCGCATGCCGGGCACGGACAGCACCGATGCTGCCGCGGTGGAGGTGTTAGCAGACGTGCTCGGGAGCCAGCGCGCCAAATTGTACGATCTGACGGTCGAGGGAAAGGCGCTGGGCACGGATTTTGGCGTGGCGGAGACGTATCGAAAAGCCAGCGTCGCATTTGCCGTAGCGGGAATCGCTCCCAACGCGGATGGGAACGCGACGATCGCACAGATGCGGCAAATTGTGGAAGCGTACCGGATGAACGGCGTGCCCGCGGAGTTGGTGGAGGCGGCGAAACGGAGAGAGCAGGCAGCGGCGGAATTCCGGCAGAACTCCATTCCGGGGCTGGCCAATTCGTGGTCGGACGCGGTGGCGGTAGAAGGGAAACAATCGCCGGATGAAGATGTAGAAGCCATTCGCAAAGTGACGCTGGCCGATGTGAATCGCGTTGCCAAGCAGTACCTGGTGGATTCCAACGGAGTGACAGCCACTTTAAATCCAGCGCCTTCAGGCAAGCCTGTGCCTTCGGAAGGTTTCGGCGGGGCCGAACAGGTGACCGCGGCTCCCACTAAGCCCGTCACGCTGCCGGGTTGGGCAAAGGGCGCGCTGGCGGCACTGGCGGTGCCGCAATCGGCCATTCATCCGGAAGAGACAAAGCTCGCCAACGGCATTCGCCTGATCGTGCAAACCGAAAGGATCACGCCTACGGTCACGGTGATCGGGGATATTCGGCAGGAAGCCGATCTGGAGACGCCACGTGGAAAGGAAGGCGTCAGTGATGTTTTGGATGGGCTATTCTCCTACGGGACGGCCACTCTGGACCGGCTGGCATTTCGCAAGGCTTTGGACGACATTGCCGCTGGCGAGTCCGCGGGCGGCACTTTCCGTTTGACCGTGCTGAAGCAGTATTTCGCGCGCGGGCTGATGTTGCTGGCCGATAACGAATTGCACCCGGCGCTACCGGCTTCCGCGTTCCGCGTGGTGCAACAGGAGACGGCCCAGGAGGTAGCCGGACAGTTGGAAAGCCCGGGTTACAAAACGTCCCGCGCGATGGATACGGCGCTGCTTCCCAAAGGCGATCCCTCGTTGCGCGAGTCCTCGCCCGCAAGCGTTAGCGCGCTCTCGCTCGATGACGTCCGCGCCTATTACGAGAAGACCTTCCGCCCCGACCTGACTACCATTGTGGTGCTGGGCGATATCACGCTTGCGGAAGCTCGGGCCGAAATCGAGAAAAGCTTCGGGAGTTGGAAAGCCACTGGCGCCCCGCCGGCTACGACTCTGGCTGCGGTGCCGCCCAATAAGGCTGCTTCGTTCAATGTGCCCGACCCAGGCAGAATTCAGGATCAGGCCTACCTCTCGGAAGAACTGCCCATGAACCGGTTCAATCCGGATTACTATGCCTTGCAGCTCGGCAACCATATCCTGGGCGGCGGTTTCTATGCCACGCGCCTCTACCGCGATCTGCGCGCCACTACTGGCTATGTGTACAGTGTGGACGATTCCATGTCCGCCGACCGCAGCCGGACCGTGTACACGGTTTCGTTTGCTTGCGATCCCAGGAACGTTTCCAAAGCGCGTGCTCTGGTCGAACGGGACCTGGCCGACATGCAACACCAGCCCGCCGGCGCAGAGGAACTCGAACAGGCTAAGGCCATTCTGCTGCGGCAGATTCCCCTGGGAGAATCGAGTGAGGACCAGGTCGCCGGCCAACTCCTTGGCTTGGCCCAATTAGACCTTCCGCTAGATGAACAGCATCGCGCCGCGGGGCACTATCTGGAACTCACAGCGGAGGAAGTGCGCGCCGCGTTCGCCAAATGGATTCGGCCGCAAGATTTCGTTCAGGTGGTGCGGGGACCGGCGCCGGAGTGAGGGTAGTTATCAGTTGTCAGTTGTCAGTTATTAGCTATCAGTACAGAGGCTCTACGGAGCCGGCTCGAGCCTTGAGGCAATGTCAGACCCCGCGAAAAGTGCGGCTGGGAATGACTGGCCTGTGACCGCCGTCAAAACGTTTTGCTTCAGCCCGGATTTCGGTGGCGAGTCACAGGTTATTCAATCCGGCGCCGCGGGAGGCTGGGCTGAAAGCTGATAGCTGACAGCTAATAACTGACAACTGACAACTGATAACTTACTTTCTTGCCTGTTTCGAGAAGAAATCCAGCATGGGGCCGAACTGGCCGATGGCGGCGTCGTAGTGGCCCGCATTGGGTAGCTCTACGTAAACCACTTTGGCTCCGGCTTTGCGGGCGGCGGCGGCCATGGCGCGCGATTGGGATACGGGCACCGTCACGTCGAGCACGCCATGCACGACGTATTGGGGGACATCGCGGAGCTTGATCATACCGGCGGGGTCGCCGCCTCCGGCGATGGGGCCTATGGCGGCGAAGAGGTCCGGATGCGCGGCGGCCAGGCGCCAGGTTGCATAGGCGCCCATGGAATGACCCATGAGGTAGATGCGGCGCGGGTCGATGCGATAGGCGCGGCGGACTTCGGCCAGCACGTCGAAGACGTCCTGTTCGCCTGCACCACGGTATCCCGATTTGGGGCCGCGGCCCCGGGGACAAACCACCAGAAACCCGAGCCGCTGGGCTTCCGGCTTGAGGGGCGCTTCGCGGTAGCTATCGAAGAAATCGTTTTCATCACCGCCCCCGCCATGCAGAGCAACCACCAGGGGGAAGGCGCGCGAACCATCGTAGGCATCGGGCACGAAGAGGCGGTAGGGCTGCAAGGTTTGATCGACGCGGGAACGATAGGCGCGGCGAAAATCCCCATGTTTAGCGGCGAAGGGGTCGCGTCCGGCTTCGAGATCGTCGAGGATGGCGTTGGCGGAGGCGAACTGTTCGGTGAAGGAATACTGGCTGAAGCGGCGCAAGCCATATTCTCCGCGGTCGACTCGCTGATAGAACTCGAGCACATATTGGGCGGTGGCGAGAGCGGCGTCATGGTTCGGCGCGGGCCCGGTGAGCGCGGGCGTACGGGCGAGCCTTTCCCGCAACCGGGCGGCGGGCTGGGAGAGATTCTCGATGTGGACGGGAATGGCTTTGAGAAACCAGTCGTGGACGATTGGGGGAACGGAGGAATCGGCGGGCGCCAGGCGCACCTCGAGGGCATAATTGCCGGGAGTGGCGCCGGGGATCGCGAACCGCATGACAAATGGGAGGCGCGCGAGCTCTATGGACCAGGTAGGAACGATCTCGCGCTCTCCGGGTTGTCCTTCAGGTGTAAGGAATACCGAAGCGAGCAGTTTGGCGCCCGTGGATTCGGCGGGGAAGCGGGCTGTGAGCGAGAGCACAACAGGCTTGCCTGGCTCGAGCAGGACATGATCGATGCGCAGTTCGATGGCAGAGGCCAGCTCGATTGCGGAGGTCCACTGAGCCTTGCGCAAGACGGCGGTAGCGTGCGCATAGGCGCGTAGAGAGTCGCCGAAGCGGCCGGCCTGGGCTGCCTGCTGCGCTGCCTGTTCGAGTGAGTTTGTGCGGCTGCGCTCGCTGGGCGTGAGATTTTGGGCTTGCGCGCGGAAATCAGCCGCGGCGGCGCGCACACTGGCGGCGGTTTGCGCCGAGGCAATGGGCGCGAGCAGGATTGCGAAGAAAGGGACAAACGCTACGGCGAGCAGTCCCTTTCGGCAATCAGGCAGGCGCATGCCCGGTATGAGGCCGGCGCGCGAATTTTGCCCTAAACTTTTGCACCTTGGGTGCTACGACGTAGCTGCAGTAGGGCTGCTGCGGATGGGAGCGGAAATAGTTCTGGTGATAATCCTCGGCTTCGTAGAACGTGGGCGCGGGCTTTAGCTCGGTAACTATGGGGTCCGGCCAGACGTGCTCTGCCGACAGTTCGTGCAACAGCGTTTCCGCGGTCCGGCGCTGCTGGTCATCCAGGTAGAAGATTGCCGAGCGGTACTGAGTGCCGGCATCGTTGCCCTGGCGGTTGAGCGTAGTCGGGTCGTGGATTGTGAAAAACACTTCGAGAATGTCGCGATAGGAGGTCCGCGCGGGATCAAAGGTAATGCGTACGGCTTCCGCGTGGCCGGTGGAACCGGAGCAGACTTGCTCGTAGCTGGGATTGGGGACGTGGCCACCGGTGTAGCCCGATTCCACCTGGAGGACGCCTTCCATCTCCTGGTAAACAGCCTCCAGGCACCAGAAGCAGCCTCCGGCTAAAATGGCGATTTCTTCATTCGGCATGCTGAACCTACTTTTGTAGAGCGACCGTGACAATCACGGTGGCATTGACCTGGACTTCGCCGCTCTCGATCGGAGTAGCGATGCGCTCCGCGGCCGCAAAAACCGGGCGGAGCCCCGAGACCTCCTCCTGTGCCGAAATCACGGCACCGATCCGGGCGCCCAGACCAGCGGCAATCGCTTCGGCATGGGCGAGCGCCTCTTTGGCAGCAAGGGAGAGCGCCTGCTGTTTGAGTGGCTCCGGATTTTTCAATGTGAACGAAACGCTACCGATGTTGTTCGCGCCGGCGCTGGCCGCCGCATCGATTAGTTTGCCGGTCAGATCGAGGTCATTGGTAGTGACCTCAAGATTATTGGTAGCGGTGTAGCCGACGATGTGCTGGGCGCGCTGAGTCCGCGCACCCTCCGCGTAACGCGGCGTAATGGAATAGCCGCGGGTGGGAGCGCTACCGGTGTTCCCCAGCACCTGCTTGATGGCGTCGATTACGGCGGAGGTACTGCTGGCATTGGTTGCAGCGGCCGATTCCGCCGTAGCTGCTTCCGTGACAACTCCGATTACCAACTGCGCCTGATCGGGGTTTGCAGTGACAGAGACAGTGCCGCTGCCTTGAACGCTACCGGGAGGTGGTGTGATAGCGGCCGTCTGGGCGAGCAGTGCGGCCTGGGCCAGAAGGCAGCCACAAACAATGGCGGCGCCCGCCACGTTACCCCTTTACAGCAACGGGAGCGAGGTCGCGGCTGGCGATCACGCGGTCGATCATCCCGTATTGCACGGCCTGGTCCGGCTCCATAATGTAATCGCGATCGACATCCTTGGCGACACGCTCGATGGATTGGCCGGTGGCATCGGCGAGCATGGTGTTCAGAATCTCACGCATGCGCAGAATTTCGCGGGCGTAGATATCGATATCGGCCGCCTGGCCGGCGAGGCCCTGCATGGAGGGCTGGTGAATCATGATCCGCGAATTAGGCAGGCTGAACCGCTTGCCCTTGGTTCCCTTGGCGAGCAGCACGGCGGCCATGGAAGCGGCCTGTCCGACGCAGATGGTGACGATATCCGGCCGGATAAACTCCATGGTGTCCAGGATGGCCAGGCCGGAGGTAATGGAACCACCGGGAGAATTGATATAGATGGAAATATCCTTTTCGGGATCCTCGGCCTCGAGGAACAGCAACTGCGCGATGACAAGGTTGGCTACCTGGTCATCAATGGGGGTGCCGAGAAAGATGATGTTCTCTTTTAGGAGCCTGGAATAAATGTCATATGCGCGTTCGCCCCGCGAGGTCTGCTCGACCACCATGGGGACAAGAACAGAGTTTCCCATTACGCCTCCGGATGATTGTGAAAGGGTGAACGGCTGCGTGCCCGCACGCCCCGAAAAGCCAGCAGGCGAAAGCGCCTGCCCCAGCTAAGCCCGTTTAGCGGCAACCGTCCGGCGGCCTTTGCGCTGTTTGGTGGATGCCAGATTTTTCTTTTTGACATCCAGCGCTTTGACCAGATCGGCGATGGTATTCCGCCCCAAATAATCCATGATACGCCCTCGCAACGCCACCCAGCTATCGTGCATGGAACAGGGCATTTCGTCGGAACACTCGGAAAGCCCGCTAGCGCACTGTTGATAGGGGGCAAGGCCGTCGAGAGCCTCCACGATATCCAACAGACGAATCTCAGCGGGATCGACGCGGAGAGCGAAACCTCCGGTGGGACCTTTGCTGGAGCGGAGCAAGCCCTTGCGCGCGAGTTGCTGGAGGATTTTGGCCAGGAAGTGACCGGGAATATCCTCCTGCTCCGCGATATTTTTCACCATGGCATATTTGCCCTCGGGGACCTGGGCGAGGTGGACGAAAGCGCGAATGGCGTACTCGGCCGAGCGAGAATAAATCATCCTGTTCTCCCGATGGAATTCGGAAAACTCTACTCCGTTATCTTAAAATTTAATTCAGCCGGATGCAAGTACCGAGGATCGGTCTCTAGGGATCTGGGGACTAGGGATTAATGGCTAGGTCTTCGGACCGATGGCTGAGAGTTGGGCCTTTGGGCCACGTTCAGCGGCCCACTTACACTTTTTCCTTGTTGCTCCGCCAAAAGTGCAGGGTTGCCGCGATGCGCAAGGAGCGGGGCGTCCATAACTGCAGCACGGTGAGGAGCTTGTAGATGGCGCCGGGCACGACGAAGATTTGGCCGCGTGCCAGGCCTTTGAGCGAGGCATCGACGACGAACTCTGCCGGCATCCAGAGGCGCTTCGGAATGCGGGTGCGGTCCACTCCGGCCACATCCTGGAATTCGGTGGTGGTGAAACCAGGGCAAAGCGCCTGCACCTTGACTCGGGAGCCGGCCGTTTTCAGTTCCATGTCGAGTCCTTCGGTGAAGCTGTTCATCCAGGCCTTGGTGGCGCAGTAACTGACGGCGCCCGGATTTTGTCCGAAGGCCGCGACGGAAGATACATTGATGACTGCGCCGGTTCCCCGGGGCACCATAGCGCGAAGGGCGGCATGCGTGAGCCGCATGGTGGCGAGCACGTGCAGGCGATGCATGGCGTCCTGGCCATCCAGTGGGATTTCGAAAAACCGGCCCATGGTTCCGAAGCCGGCGTTATTGACGAGCAGTTCCAGATCCGGCTCCTGGAGGACGCGCTGCTCCACCAGTTGCAGGCCGCTATCTTGGGAGAGGTCAGCTTCGAGGATATCAGCGCCGCCCAATTCGGCCGCCAATGCTTCCAAACGGCCGCGCCGCCGGGCCACCAAGATCAAGCCGTAACCATCGGCAGCGAGCCTGCGCGCAAAGGCTGCGCCAATGCCGCTCGAAGCACCGGTCACCAACGCCAGAGGTTTGCTAGTGGACATTGCGGTTTTCAGTATCGCAGACGGGGTGAGCGGCGGGCCTCGGCGCAGCCATGCTGTTGGCGCAGCTCCGCAACGCCTCCGGCGGCCGGAACGTCTAATCGAATTCGGTGCCCTGTCAGCGGTTTATCTTTTGGTTATGCGCGGCCCTGTTTTTGCCGCTTCCGGCGATAGCGCAGTCCTCCACTGTTAACGTGCAGGTCACCAACCAGGTAAATTCCGCGGTGGGTCTCAATGGCCGCCTGCAGGTGGCTATGTCAACGTCCTTCCAACTGGCAAGCTGGGGATATCAGTTTTTCAACGTGGCGCCGCTGGCGGTAGCGCCTCTGAACGGACTCGAACCGCAGAACATACGGGTGCAAGTGGTGTCCAACGGCATCCCGCTCACCGCTCCGGGAGTGTGGAATTTTTCGGAACTCAACACCATGCTCCCGGTCATCCAGAGCACGGGCGATCATAGTCCGGAATTGCAGATCGCCACTGCTCCGGCTTACATGAATGATGCGAACGGCCATATTTTGCCGGGCAGCTACGCGGATTTCGCCGCGATGAGCGCCAATCTGGTCGAGTACTACAATACCGGCGGCTTCAATGCAGGCGGCGTGCATTATCAAAGCCCGAACGCGTATCCGGTGACATACTGGGGTGTTTTCAATGAGCCCAATGGCAACGGCCTGACTCCGCAGCAATACGTGAGTCTCTATAGCAGCGCCGCTTCCGCGATGGCTCAGGCTGACCCCTCGATCAAGCTGGTGGCCATGGAACTTTCCGATGTGAACCAGGCGGCGGAGGCTTACATGCCGGCCTTTGTTGCCGGCGTGACCGCTCCCGTGGATGTGCTAGCCACGCACTTCTATTCCACTTGCGACCGGCAGGACACGGACGAGACGCTGTTCCCCACGGTTTTGGGTTTCGCGAGCGAGGTGCAGTATATCTATTCGGCATTGGCCACGCAGCCCAGTCTTGCGAAAGTGCCCGTTTGGGTAACGGAAAACAACGTGAACTCCGATTACGATGTGGGCAACGGCATCAGCTTCTGTACGGGACAACCATATGTGGCGGACCCGCGCGGCGCCAGTCCGTTTTTCGCCGCGTGGCGTTCGCTCGTGTTTGAGTTGCTGGGCGAAGCGGGGGCGCAAGCGCTGTATCAGTGGTCGTTCAGCGGCAACGCGCAATATGGCGAGACCGACCCTTCCGGCAATCCGTATCTTAGTTACTGGGTGGATTACTACCTGTCTCACTGGATTTCTTCACCGCCGGGGCAAGACATACTGCAGGTGAACGAATCGGGCTGTTGCTTATGGATTAACAGCATTGGCGGCGTGCTGGGCCTCGATACGCACACCATGGCCTTGCGCAACGCTGATGGTTCGGTGGTAGTTCTGATGTCGAACCACGCAGTGCAGAAGCTTACGGACATCAATGGCGCCGGCGTATCGCGGACATTCGCGCTCGATCTTTCGTCCCTGGGGAATT
>JASIAM010000114.1 GCA_030041985.1 Bryobacteraceae bacterium
ACATAGCCAATGCCATGCTGCTCGGCTCCTTCCATCGCCCGTTCCGTTCCCCAGTTGCCGTCCCCTCGTAAGAACCGCGGATGACTTGCCTGCGGCAATTTATCCAGCAGCGACCACAACTCCGGTTGCGCAAACGACGTGGCGGTCTGATTCCCCGCCTGTACTTCGACATCCATCACCATCCGTAAGTTTGCGATGAAATAGCTGTGATACACATGGGAAGGGCGCCCGGGCTTTTGCGGGTTATATCCCACTTTGGCATCTTCCTGGTGTCCATACAGCGGCTTCACCGTGGCATCCATGTCTAATGCCCATGCCTCTTCCAGCAGCGGCTCATAACTGGCTTGGAGGTGTTTCTGCAGCCAGGCACCGGTTTCTTCTGCCGGCATAGCCGACAAGGCGCGGCGCACTGAGTCCTCGCTGGCCACCTTGGTCATTCCCAGCAAGCCGGGATTCACACCATCGCCTCGCAGCGCGCTGATATGTGCATAACGCCAGTGGCCCGCCAACACGGACAGCAAAATCGTCCCCAGCACATCCCGCTTGTGTGGCGCATTCGGACTGCTATATTGCAGCGGACAATCGTTCAACAGTTTTCGAACACTCCGCTGGTCTTCAAATACTCGATGAAGAAGGGCATCTGCCCCAGCCTGCTCACCTCCGCGTCTGGCACCCACCGGAACGGCACCTTGCCCGCGAAGGTATCCAAGCTGAGGGGTGGTGGATTGCCCTCGATTTTCGGCTCACCTTCCGGGGGAACCGCGATTAAGGCTTTCTCGTCGCTCATCCCGAATAGTATGAGCCACTTTGCCGTCAAAACCGAAACGATCAACTGCCGTTTCTAGGTTAAAAAATCGCATGGGGCCGCAAGTTGGCCAGGGCTGTTGCGAATTTCTGCTCCCGCGCACGCACCCGGCAGCGCAATTGCGGGCCCGCCGCTTGGCTGATTTGATACCATACTCGGAAGTTATGGGATTCAGGGTAGATCGCCTATTCGTGTACCTGCTGTTCGTAGCCTTGGCCCGCTTCGCGCCGGCGCAGGTTACGGCCTCCATCTCCGGCAAGGTGGAAGACGCTTCGGGATCTCCCGTGCGGGGCGCCACCGTGACCGTGAGAAGTGTAGAAACGGGAGCCACGCGCACCGCCATCACTGATGATTCGGGTGAGTATCGTGTGCTCGCCCTTCCCGTCGGGCCGCAGGAGGTCAGAGCCGAGAAGACCGGATTTCGTGCGGGGATCCGCACGGGGGTCAATCTGGCTGTAGGTCAGGAAGCAGTAGTGAATCTGCGCCTGGAAGTCGGCGAGGTGGCGCAGGCGGTCACCATATCGGGCGATGCTCCACTGGTGAATACCACCACCACACAGGTGTCCGGCCTCGTGACCGAGCAGCAGGTCAAGGATCTGCCGCTCAACGGCCGCAGCTTTGACAACCTGATCACGCTCAATCCGGGCGCCATCAACTATAGCGCCATGAAGGCGGCCGGGACCAGCACCAGCGACGGCAATACGTTCACCGTATCCGGCCGGCGCACTTCGGAAAACACTTTCCTGCTAAACGGCATCGAATACACGGGCGCGAGCCAGTTGGCAATCACGCCCGGAGGCGCGAGCGGCGAACTGCTGGGCATCGACGCCATCCGCGAGTTCAATGTCCAGACGGACACTTACTCTGCCGAATACGGCAAGCGCGCCGGGGCGCAAGTCACGGTGGTGACCCAGTCCGGCAGCAATGTTCTGCACGGCACGGTATTTGAATTCCTGCGCAATAGCGCGGTGGATGCGCGCAACTTCTACGACCAGGCTTCGGTTCCTCCGTTCCGGCGCAATCAATTCGGTGGGGCTTTGGGCGGGCCGCTTAAAAAGGACAAGTTGTTTCTGTTTGGCAATTACGAAGGCTTCCGGCAGTCGCTCGCCGAAAGCAATGTTACCGTGGTTCCGGACAACGAAGCGCGACAGGGCTTTTTGCCCAATAGTTCCGGCACGTATACTCAGGTAGCCAATTTGAACCCGAAGATGCTGCCGTACGCGCAGTCGTTTTGGCCCGCGGTGAACGGCCCCGAACTGATGTCTAATGGGTTGCCCTCGGGCACGGCGCTATCCTACAACAACCCCCGCCAATCGATCCGTGAAGATTTCGGCACACTGCGCGGCGACTACATAATAGGATCGCGGGATTCCCTTTCGGCGGCTTACACGATCGATGATGGTTACAACTTGAGCCCACAGGCGGACCCGCTATTTGGCGCGACGCTGCTCTTGCGCAACCAGGTGGCGAGCGTAGAGGAGACGCACGTTTTTTCTCCCGGCCTGCTGAACACGCTGCGCGTGGGGTTCTCGCGGGGAGCCTTCAACTACAATCCCGAGTTCTTTGCCAACTTCCCGTCGAACCTCTCCTTTGTCAACGGAGAGGGTCCGGGCGGCATTGTGGTTGGCGGTAGCGTAACCACTACCGGCGGCGCGGCAACTATCACGTCGGCTGGCCCGAATAACGCCTCCTACGTGTGGGACCGGCGGAATCTCTACACTTATACGGACGATTTTCAAATCATCAAAGGGCGCCACCAGATCAGCCTGGGCGTTTGGTTTCAACCGGTGGAGGATAACGAAGACACCGGCTCCCGGCGATTGGGGGCCGCGACTTTCAGCACGCTCACGACTTTTCTGCAAGGAACCGTAAGCACTTTTCAAGTTGCACCCAATCCGACAGCGCTCGGCTGGCGCAGCCTGTTTGGCGCCTGGTACGCCCAGGACAATATCCGCCTGCGCCCCAACCTTACGCTCCAGGTTGGTGTCCGCGACGAGTTCACCACCGGATGGAATGAGCAGTTCGGAAGGGCCGCAAACTACATCACCTCGGGCGGCATCCTTCAGACAAGTCCGATCGTCGGCAATTCCGTTTTCACACAGAATAACGCTACACGGCTTTTTGGTCCTCGCACGGGTCTTGCCTGGGACCCATTCGGCAACGGCAAAACGGCCATTCGCGCGGGCTATGGGATGTATTACTCCCTGATCGATAATCTGAGTTTTTTGATGAACTCGCTGCCGCCGTATAACCCTAATCTCACATTCAGCAACACCAGTCTGTTTTCGGTAATACCGCTCGTGCCAGGTGCCCCGATTGCACCGGCTTGTGGGCCGGGCGTGCCTACGCCTTGCACCACCTTCGCACCGCAGGGAGTGCAGCCGAATGCCAAGACGCCGGCGGTGCAGGAGTGGAAGTTCTCGATCGAGCAGCAACTCAGCGCCAACACAGTTCTACGTCTCGCGTATGTCGGGGAGTTTGGATATCACGGCTTGCTCAGTGTCGACCCCAACTCCATTCCCGCACAGATTTGCGAGAACGCGGCCGGCTGCGTTTCCGGCGGCACTCCGGGCACCACCAAGGGCAGCGTGCCGCAAGGGGCACAGTATATTCCGGTAACTACGCGGCCCAACCCGTACCTTTCCGCTGGCTTCTTCTGGTATACGGAAGGCAACAGCAGCTATAACGCGCTCGAGGTGGATCTGACGCGGCGGCTCAGCAAGGGCCTGCTATTTCGCGCGAATTATACCTGGTCGAAGAACCTCGATTTCAACTCCGGGTTGACGGGCGCGCAGGCCGAAAATCAGGCGCAAATGATTCTCAACCGCAACAATCTGGGTTTGGACTGGGGACCCTCCGCGCTGAACATCACCAATCAGGCGAGCGCCTCCGCCCACTATGATCTGCCGTTTGGCGCCGGACAGCACTGGCTCAATAGCGCGGGCGGTGTGGGGAGCAAACTGGTGAGCGGCTGGCAACTCAACACCATTGTGACTCTGCTGAGCGGGTTCCCCTTCACACCGCAGGTCGGCTCCAACCGCTCGGGAGATGGCGACACGCGCAACCCTGACCGGCCGAATGTGAACCCCGCGTTCACCGGCCCCGTAATTGTGGGAAGCCCGAACGAATGGTACAACCCGAATGCATTCCTCTTGCCGGCTCCGGGAACCTACGGCAACCTGGGCCGGGGGACTTATACAGGGCCGGGACTGGCGGAGGTCGATTTCTCCGCGTTCAAAGACACGCACATCTCGGAGCGGGCTAGTCTGCAGTTCCGCGCAGAGTTTTTCAACATTGGCAATCGGGCGAATTTCGCTTATCCCAATGCCACCGTGTTTTCCGGCACGGCGTACAGCGGCTCGGCGGGCCTGATTACCGCCACGGCGACCACTTCGCGCCAGATTCAGTTCGGACTGAAGCTGATTTTCTGAAGCCGCTCCAGTAAACGCGCACAACGGAACGCCGCGGCGTCCTGTGCGCTAGTGCTTCCGGATGAAATCGAGAACCGCGCGGTTGAAAACCTCGGGCTGCTCCCAGTAGGTGGAATGGCCCGCGTCGGGAACGATCAACGTTTCCGCATTGCGGATGTGTTTGGCGAAGAGCTGGATCACCAGCGGTGGAGCGTACATATCAGCGCCGCCGGTGAGGAGCAGCGTGGGCGTGCGAATGGTTTCGAGCAGTGAAAAAGTCAGATGGTTGCGCAGGGGCTGGGCGGGAGCGGGCGGTCCCGGCGGCCGGCTGATTTTTTCCAGGTCGACCCAACGCTGGGCGCCTTCCGGCTGGGCAGCGCGATAGGCTGGGCCGAGTTCGCGAATCTCCGGAGGGAGCGCATTGAATTCGGGCGGGCGGAGCCTCCGCCCTAATGCGACGAAGTCCGGGTCTTCCACGCCGCCGATGGTATTGGCGGCCACCAGGCTGCGCAGCCGCTGGGGAAACGAGACGGCAAAATCGAGCGCGACAAAGCCGCCGCCCGCCGTGCCCACCAGGTGGATTTGGGTGATGCCCAACTGATCGAGCAAGGCTGCGAGGTCGCCGGCGGCCGTGCCCGGCTGCGCGCCAGGCTCCGCTTCGGTGCGGCCCCAGCCACGGCGGTCGAAGGCAATCAACCGGTAGCCAGCGGCGGTGAACACGGGAATCTGATATTCCCAAACGCGGCTACTGCCGGTATTGGCATGCAGGAGGACCACGGGCACGCCACTCCCGCCGGTATCTCTGTAGAAGAGCCGCACGCCCGGCAAGGTGGCATAGCCTTCATGGATTGTTTGGGCAGGCAACATGGAAATCGAGGCGCTGAACCAGAGAGCAGCGGAACACGTAACGCCCAGACGTGCGCAAGGCATGTTTGATTGTAAGCTAACCGCCTCCCGGCCGCTGCGGCCCGCCCACCCTACGCCGCCATTTACAATGAAAGTTTCCACGTCGAACCTTTTTGAGGAGCCTACATGACGGCGAAACGAATCGGCGTTCTGACGGGCGGTGGCGATGTGCCCGGGCTGAATTCCGTGATCAAGTCGGTGGTGTACCGGGCCATGGAGTGCGGGTGTGAGGCCATCGGGATCCGGCGCGGATGGGAAGGGCTGACGCACGTGGATCTGCAGGATCCGGCCAGCCGCGCGCGCTACATTCTGCCGCTGAATCGCGAGAATACGCGTACCATCGACCGCACGGGCGGCACCTACCTGCACACCTCGCGCACCAATCCTTCCAAAATGAAGACTCTGCCGCCGGTGCTCGAAGGACAGAGTTTTCCGCGGAAGGAATCAAAAAACGGCGCGGCCTATGACGTCACGAAGGCGGTGCTGCGGAACATCGAATCACTGGCGCTCGATTACCTGATCGCCATCGGCGGTGATGACACGCTCAGCTATGCGGCGGATTTAGGGCGGCAGGGCATGTGCGTCGTCGCGGTTCCGAAGACGATGGACAACGACGTGCGCAATACCGAATACTGTATTGGCTTCTCCACCGCTATCACGCGCGCCATCGACGCCATCGAGCGCCAACGCACTACCGTCGGCTCCCACGAACGAATCGGCATTTTCCGCGTCTTCGGCCGCGATGCCGGGTATACGGCGTTGTACAGCGCCTATGTTACTTCCATCCGCTGCTGTATTCCGGAATACAAAGTGGATCTCGAAAAACTCATCTCGCTGATCATGGCGGATAAGCACAATAACCCCAGCAACTACGCGCTGGTGATCCTCTCGGAAGGCGCGCAGTGGGAAGGCTACACGGTGAAGGAATATGGAGAGGCGGATGCTTTCGGGCATCGCAAGAAGATGAGCGTGGCGGAAGACTTGAGCAATGAAGTAAAGGCGGCTACGGGGGAAGAGACCATCGTTAGCGACCTGACTTACGAACTGCGCTCCGGCAGCCCGGATTTCGTGGACCGCATGGTAGCCTCCACATTTGCCAGCATGGCCGTGGATGCCATTGAAGCCGGCGAAAGCGGCGTGATGACTGCGATTTGCAATGGCTGCTACTCGCTCGCTCCCATTCCCGATCCGTCGCTCGGCCCGCGCAAAGTCGATATCGCCACCATGTACAACACCGAGCGCTACCGCCCGGTTTATAACCACAAGATTGGCCTGCCGATCTTCCTGACGCGGGCGTAAGCGGTGAACTGGGCGCGCTTGTTCAGCCGGCGAGATTCCGCGATGCCGCAGCGATTGACCGAGGAATTGCGCACGCGCATTCAAGCTTCTTTCGACGAAGCCTCGCGCGATGAAGAGCATTTTCCCTCTACCATCGACCCGCGCATTTATCACGTGAAGCTGATCCGCGGCCACTTGGGAGATTTGCAAGGCAAGCGCGTGCTCGATGTGGGCTGCGGCAAAGGACGCTTCGCCCGTATTTTTCAGGAGCAGGAGCCGGCAGCGGAAATCTGGGGCGTGGACATTTCCGGCGAGATGCTGCGCTATGTGCCCGCAGGCATTCACACGCGCGCCGGTTCAATGACCGAGTTGCCCTTTCCGGATGCCTGGTTTGATGCCGCTTATGCCACGGAGTCGCTCGAGCACGCGGTGGAAATTGAAAAGGCCGTGGCGGAGATTTGCCGCGTGGTAAAGGATGGAGGGCGCATCGCCATCATCGACAAGAACGCGGAGCAATGGGGCAAGCTCGAAACTCCGGCGTGGGAACGCTGGTTCACGCGCAAAGAACTGGAGCGGCTGCTGCGGCGTCATTGCCGCGAAGTTTCGAGCCGCTTCATTTCTTATTGGGAGGACGTAGATCCCGACGGGCTGTTCCTGGCGTGGCTTGCGGTAAAGTAGCAGGCGTTTAGAGCGGCCGCAGGCGCGCGCTGAAGTGGCGCAGAAACGGCGGCTGCTCCACGATTTCCAGGCCGCGGATCTGCTCCTTGCGTTGGTTGACTTCGAGAATGGCCTCCACCACGTAATCGATGTGGCTCTGTGTATACACGCGGCGCGGGATGGCCAGCCGCAGCAGTTCGTGCCGCGCCTCCGCTCCAAACATCAGCGATCCGATTTCCACCGAGCGGATTCCTGCGTGCCGGTACAGCTCCACCGCCAGGGCCTGCCCGGGAAACTGATGCCGCGGAATGTGGGGCAGCATGCGGCCCGCGTCGATGTAAATGGCGTGACCTCCGGGAGGCTCCACGATGGGCACTCCTCGGTCCGCGATATGGCGCCCCAGGTACCCGGTGGAAACCACGCGGTACCGCAGGTAGTCGGGGTCGAGCACCTCTTCGAGGCCTACCGCAATGGCATCCAGGTCGCGGCCGGCAAGCCCTCCGTACGTAGGGAATCCTTCGGTCAAAATCAGCAGATTGGTTTCCTGCTGCGCCAGCCGGTCGTCATTGGTGCACAGGAAGCCGCCGATATTCGCGAAGGCATCTTTCTTGGCGGAGAAAGTGCAGCCATCGGCTAGCGAAAACATCTTCTGCGCAATCTGTTTCGGCGGCCAATTCCGGTATCCCGCTTCCCGTTCGCGGATGAACCACGCATTTTCGGCGAACCGGCAGGCATCGAGATAGAGCGGGATACCGTGCCGCGAGCAGACCTTCCGCACCGCCTCGATATTGGCCATGGAGACCGGCTGGCCTCCGCCTGAGTTGTTGGTCGCGGTAAGCATCACCAGGGGGATTTTCTGCGCGCCTTCCGCGGCGATGAGGGCCTCGAGCGCAGCCACATCCAGGTTGCCTTTGAAATCGAGGCGGGCCTGTGTATCGGCTGCTTCGGGCACTGGCAGGTCCACCGCGCGCGCCCCCATGAACTCGATATTCGCGCGGGTCGTATCGAAATGCGTGTTGGAAGGCACGATTTGGCCCGGCTGGGCGAGCACGGTGAACAAAATGCGCTCGGCAGCGCGGCCCTGGTGCGTGGGAATCATGTGGCGGAAGCCCGTTAATTCGTCCGCCACTTTCTTGAGCCGGAAAAAGCTCTCGCTGCCGGCGTACGATTCATCGCCGCGCATGATGGCCGCCCACTGCTCTGTGGACATGGCGCTGGTGCCCGAATCGGTCAGCAGATCAATCAGAATGTGCGCGGCTTCGATGGCGAAAAGATTATAGCCGGCGGCCTCCAGATACGCCTCGCGCTCCGCCGCGGTGGTGTGGTGCAGCGGTTCCACGCTCTTGATGCGAAAAGGCTCGATGATGGTTTTCATTCGCTAAGCCAAATTTACATCACGAGGGCTTTTCGCTGCGGCAGATCAACAAACAAAGATATGCACTATCCTACATATCTGGGGAGACATTTACATTGATCCGCATCGAAATCGAGCCGGTATGGCGATTCAAGAGAGAGGGTAATCCCTCGCCGGCACTGATCATGCTGGACTTGCTGAATGAGATTCGCGTGACCGGGAAAATCAGTCGCGCGGCCGATAGGGCGAATTTGTCGTATCGGCATGCGTGGAATCTCATTGAGAAGTGGTCGGCGTTTTTTGAATCGCCGCTGCTGGAGCGTAAGCAGGGAAGTGGCACGACCCTGACTCCGTTAGGCGACAAACTGGTGTGGGCGGGGCAGCGTCTTCAAGCGAGGCTTGGACCTC
The DNA here is from genome assembly GCA_030041985.1 of Bryobacteraceae bacterium. GTDB lineage: Bacteria > Acidobacteriota > Terriglobia > Bryobacterales > Bryobacteraceae > PSRJ01. The sequence continues at coordinate 8,819 of JASIAM010000114.1, forward strand.
AGCTTCAAAATCTTTCCCAGGAGCTGGAGACCGAGGTCAACAAACTTATCCCGCGAGGCCCTTCAGTTATCCGGGTGCACGCGAGCCATGGCTTCGCTGTATCGAAGCTTAGGGAAATGCTTTCCCGCGAAGAGGATCTCGAAGTGGACCTGCGGTATGTCACTAATCAGAATTCGCTGGTATCACTCGCTCACGATGCCTGCGATCTGGCGGGCATGCATCTCCCGCAAGGGGAATTGCGGAAGAAATGTATCGCCGCCACAAAAGGTTGGCTAACACCTGGCGTTCATCGCGTGATCGGTTTTGTGACTCGCGAGATGGGATTGATGGTACGCCGCGGAAATCCCTTCGGAATACTGTCACTTCACCGGCTATTTAACCCGTCGATTAGATTCGTAAATCGCGATCCGGACTCCGGAACCCGTTCTCTGTTCGATCAGCTCCTGGCGCAGCAAGGGCTGGATGGTTCGGCCATCAACGGTTACGAACATGTGGAGTTTACACACGCAGCGGTCGCGGCCTACGTGGCGAGCGGAATGGCGGATGTCAGTTTCGGCGTGGAAGCCGCCGCCCGGCAATTCGATCTGGATTTTGTGCGGCTGGTTACGGAGGACTATTTTTTTGTTTGCAAAAAGCAGTTCCTGGAGCAAAAAGCGATGAAACACCTCCTCGCAATTATGCGGAGAGAAGAATTCCAGATCGCGATTTCGCGATTACCGGGGTATCAGACCGTGGATGCGGGATCGGTCAAGCTGGTGAAAGAAATCTTCCAGTAACCGGCACGCAGCCTCTGAACCAGCGTCTGGCGGCTACTTCCATCCGCTAATCCGGCTGAGACCCGAATATACATTAAAACGATCCTCGCGGACGAAGCCCACCAGCGTCACGCCGAAACGCAAAGCGGTTGTGACGGCCAGGCTGGAAGGCGCGCCTACCGCTGCCAGTACCGGAATTCCCGCCATTACCGCCTTCTGCAAGAGTTCAAAACTCGTGCGGCCGCTGACTAGCAGCAGATGCTGATGCAGAGGCAATCGTCCATCCAGCAGCGCCCGTCCGATCAACTTGTCCAGGGCATTGTGGCGGCCGACATCTTCTCTCACAATCACCAGATCTCCTTGCGCCGAGAAGAGTCCCGAAGCATGCAGACCTCCAGTCCGCCGGAACACGGCTTGCGCGGCCCGAAGTTTGCCCGGCATCGAGCGGATCACGGATTCCGCCACAACCGGCACACCTTCCGGCAAAATCCGGCAACCAACGTTCTCCAACGACTCGATAGAGGACTTTCCGCAGACGCCACAACTGGACGTCATATAGAAGTTTCGCCCGGCGCCATCCAAATTAACGCCTGCGCCTTCGGCGAGAGTGACATTCACGCTGTTGAAACCGCACTGAATATCTGCTATCTCCGCCGCTTGCTGTATAAAGCCTTCGGTGAACAAAAATCCGGCTGCCAATTCCGCGTCGTTTCCCGGTGTTCGCATGGTTATCGACAGGTCCCGATTTCCGACGCGAATCTGGACAGGCTCCTCCACGGCGAGAAGATCCTCTTCTTGATGCGAAGCGTCGGCCGCTAGCATGTTGTCGAACCTGCAAACAGGGACCGTCCGGACGCTATCCGCGTCGATTACCTCTTCCGCCAACGAATCCATGCCACCAAGTTACTACGTTTACGGGTTCGAAGAATATGAAGTATAGATCATATATCTGATGGGCGCGATTTTTTGCTGCATGGATTTAATTGACAGAAAACACTGATATATGAACTGATTAGCATATTTGGCCCATGATATGATTGCTTTGAAAATCACTGGCAGGGCTGCTGATGAGTGTCTTAAAGACTTGGGATCCGGAGCGAGCTCACGAGCTTATTGAAGAACTTCAGAATCTTCCGGGTGCGTTATTGCCCATTCTGCATGCCTTGCATGAAGATTTCGGCTACATCGACGAAGGCGCGGTGTCAATGGTGGCCCGCGCCCTCAATATCTCACAAGCTGAAGTCCATGGAACCATCAGTTTTTATCACGATTTCCGGCATTCGCCGCCGGGTGAGCATGTCCTGAAAATCTGTCGCGCGGAAGCCTGCCAGTCGATGGGCTGCGACCAACTGATCAGGCACGTAGAAGGCCGTCTCGGTGTGAATCGCGGCGAGACCACTGCCGACGGCAGCTTCACTCTGGAGCAGGTATTCTGTCTTGGGCTATGCGCGACGTCGCCCGCCGTGATGCTCGATGGAAAGCTATACGGCAGGGTTTCGCAAGACGTTGTCGATTTCCTGATTGGCAGCATTCGGAGGCGGGGTTGAAAATTTTCGTTCCCGGTGATGCGGCGGCGCTCGCTGTGGGTGCGGATCCCGTGGCGCAAGCGATCGAAAGCCGAATCACATCCGAAAGAATGGACGCGCAAGTGATCCGTAATGGTTCCCGAGGCCTGTTCTGGCTGGAACCCTTGGTCGAGGTGGAAACGCCGGAAGGACGAATCGCTTACGGTCCGGTTTCGGTTGATGCGGCCGCAGAACTTTTTGATGCCGGTTTCCTCCACGGCAAACCTCATTTTCTGTGCCGTGGCCTGACCGAAGATATTCCTTACCTGAAGAAGCAGGAAAGGTTGACGTTTGCGCGATGTGGGATCATCGAGCCACTATCGATCGCCGATTATATTGCGCACGACGGTTATCGCGGCCTGGAACGGGCTCTCGATATGGAACCGGCGGCGATCGTCGAAGAAGTCTCCGCGTCCGGTCTCCGTGGCCGCGGGGGCGCGGGTTTTCCATCCGGCATCAAGTGGAGAACGGTTCTCAACACGCCGGCGGATCAGAAATACGTAGTCTGCAACGCGGATGAAGGCGATAGCGGCACCTACGCGGATCGCATGATCATGGAGGGCGACCCGTTTGTTCTGATTGAAGGCATGACGATCGCCGGGATCGCGGTAGGAGCCACGCGGGGGTACATTTACGTCCGATCCGAGTACCCCCACGCGTTTCGAACGCTGCGGCGTGCGATTCAGATTGCGCAGCAGAACGGATACCTGGGCGCAAGCGTAGCCGGTAGCGGTAAAGCTTTTGACATTGAGGTAAGGCTGGGCGCGGGCGCTTATATCTGCGGCGAGGAGACCTCGCTGCTCGAAAGCCTCGAAGGCAAGCGGCCACAGATCCGGCCCAAGCCGCCGCTTCCCGCGATTAGAGGCTTATTCGCCAAACCGACGGTTGTCAATAACGTGATTTCGCTTGCCACGGCCCCGATTATTCTCGAAAAGGGCGCTAAGTTTTATCAGGATTTCGGCATGGGCAAGTCGCGCGGCACGCTCACCATTCAGCTTGCAGGCAACGTTAAGTACGGCGGCCTGGTGGAAAAAGCCTTCGGCCTTACTTTGCGCGAAGCGATCTACGATTACGGCGGCGGCACGGCTTCGGGACGCCCGCTACGCGCGGTGCAGGTGGGAGGCCCGCTGGGTGCTTATTTTCCGGAGGCGCTGCTCGATACGCCACTCGACTACGAAGCCTTCGCCGCCCAACGCGGCTTGGTGGGGCATGGCGGCATCGTGGTGTTCGACGATACCGTCGATCTTGCCAGGCAAGCGCGTTTCGCAATGGAATTTTGCGCAATCGAAAGCTGCGGGAAATGCACGCCCTGCCGGATCGGGTCGACACGGGGAGTAGAAGTGATCGACCGGATCATCGCAAACGAGGATAGGACGAAGAATCTGCGGCTGCTGGATGATCTTTGTGAACTGATGCTCGACGGATCGCTATGCGCCCTGGGCGGCTTGACTCCTTACCCGGTGCTGAGCGCGATTCAACATTTTCCTGAGGACTTCACGAAACCGGCGCCTCCCTTCCACGCGAAAGGCGAGAGCCAGGAGACTTCATTATGGCGTTAATGCAGGAAACCGACTACGGAACTCCGGCGCGTGTAGCGCAGACTTTAGTGACTCTCGAAATTGACGGGAAGGCCGTTACGGTACCGGCCGGGACTTCCGTAATGCGAGCGGCCGTAGAGGCCGGAGTGAGTGTGCCGAAGCTTTGTGCCACCGATAGCCTGGAGGCTTTCGGCTCCTGCCGGTTGTGCCTAGTGGAGATTGATGGGCGCCGCGGCACTCCGGCTTCCTGTACCACGTTGGCAGAGCCAGGCATGAAGGTAAGGACCTCCTCGCCGAAGCTGCACAGGCTCCGCAAAGGTGTGATGGAGTTGTATATCTCTGACCATCCGCTGGATTGCCTGACATGTGGCGCCAATGGCAACTGCGAGCTTCAGACGATGGCGGGCGTTGTAGGGCTGCGTGAGGTCCGATACGGGTACGAAGGTGAGAATCACTTCAAGAATCCCGGCAAGAAGGACGAATCGAATCCGTATTTCTCATTCGAGCCTGCGAAATGCATTGTCTGTTCCCGCTGTGTGCGCGCCTGCGAAGAGGTGCAGGGGACATTTGCGCTGACTATCCAGGGCCGCGGGTTTCAATCGAAAGTTTCCCCTGGCGGTAAGGACTTTCTCTCATCGGAGTGCGTTTCCTGCGGCGCTTGCGTGCAGGCATGCCCGACGGCGACACTGATTGAAAAATCCGTGCTGGAAAAGGGCCAGGGCGAGCATAGCGTAGTCACAACCTGTGCTTACTGCGGCGTCGGTTGCTCGTTTAAAGCGGAAATGCAGGGCGGGGAAGTGGTGCGCATGGTGCCTTACAAGGATGGCAAGGCAAACCACGGCCATTCCTGCGTGAAGGGCCGTTTTGCATGGGGCTACACCACTCACAAAGATCGTATCTACAAGCCGATGATCCGCCAAAAAATCACCGATCCCTGGCAAGAAGTGAGTTGGGACGAGGCCATTAACTACGCCGCGAGCGAATTCAAGCGAATCCAGGCCGAGCACGGCCGCGACTCCATCGGCGGAATCGTATCCTCGCGTTGCACCAATGAAGAAGGCTACCTGGTGCAGAAAATGATTCGCGCGGCCTTCGGCAATAACAACACCGACACGTGCGCTCGCGTTTGCCACTCGCCCACGGGGTACGGTTTGTCGAACACGTTCGGCACGTCGGCCGGCACACAGGACTTCGATTCCGTTGAGGGGGCCGACGTTATCATGGTGATCGGCGCCAACCCGACCGATGCGCATCCGGTGTTTGCTTCTCACATGAAACGGCGTCTGCGCGAAGGGGCACGCCTGATCGTCATCGATCCGCGCCAGATCGACCTCGTAAGGTCGGCACATATCAGCGCAGATTACCATTTGCCTCTGCGGCCCGGCAGCAATGTCGCGATGATCAATGCGTTTGGGCACACCATTGTTACCGAGGGCCTCGTCAATGAGGAGTTCGTCAAGGAACGCTGCGACGTCGCGGAGTTCGAGCGGTGGCGCAACTTCATTGTGGCCGAGCGGAACTCGCCCGAAGCAATGGAGCCTTTTACCGGTGTGCCCGCAGCCGACGTTCGCGCGGCAGCGAGGTTATACGCGAAGGGGCCGAACTCGACGATCTACTATGGGCTGGGCGTAACCGAGCATAGCCAGGGTTCGACCATGGTGATTGGCATGGCGAATATAGCGATGCTAACCGGGAATATCGGTCGGCGGGGCGTGGGCGTCAATCCGATGCGCGGCCAGAATAACGTGCAGGGGTCGTGCGATATGGGGGCCTTTCCGCATGAATTTTCCGGGTATCGCCACGTCTCTAATGACTCCGTTCGTGAATTGTTTGAAAAGGATTGGGGCGTACCGCTTCAAGCCGAGCCGGGATTGCGCATTGCCAACATGATCGATGCGGCGATCGACGGCACGTTCAAAGGACTTTATGTTCAGGGCGAAGACATCGTTCAGTCCGATCCCAACACCCAACACATGACCGCCGGGCTTTCGGCGATGGAGTGCATCGTGGTGCAGGATCTGTTTTTGAACGAAACAGCAAGCTTCGCGCATGTTTTCCTTCCCGGATCGACCTTCCTCGAAAAAGACGGCACCTTCATCAACGCCGAACGGCGGCTGGGCATGGTTCGCCGCGCGGTAGCGCCTGCCAGCGGTTTAGCGGACTGGGAAATTACCATGCGGCTCTCCACCGCATTGGGATATCCGATGCACTACAATCACCCATCGGAAATCATGGACGAGGTTGCACGGCTGACGCCTACCTTCGCCGGTGTTTCCTATAAAAAGTTGGACGAACTCGGAAGCCTGCAATGGCCTTGCAACGATAAGGCTCCGGAAGGTACTCCGATCATGCACGTCGGCAGCTTTGTGCGCGGCAAGGGGCGGTTCATGCTGACCGAGTTCGTTCCGACCGAAGAACGCGTTACCCGGCGCTTCCCGCTAATTCTGACCACCGGCCGGATTCTCACGCAGTACAACGTGGGCGCGCAAACCGCGCGTACCGGGAATAACGTGTGGCATCCGGAGGACTTGCTGGAAATCCATCCTTTAGATGCGGAAGATCGCGGCATCAAAGATGGCGACCTGGTTTCTCTGACCAGCCGGGCAGGCGAGACTTCACTCAAAGCGCGCGTCTCGGAGCGCATGCAGCCTGGAGTGGTCTACACGACTTTCCATCACATGTTCACCGGTGCGAATGTGGTTACAACAGAGTTTTCGGATTGGGCCACAGGGTGTCCGGAATACAAAGTTACGGCTGTGCAAGTGACTCCAGCCCGCAAGCTATCCGTGTGGCAGCGGCAATACCTGGACGCGCGTAAGCAGACTACCCGCGTGGCCACCAACGCGGTGGCTAGCAAGTAACGGCGATTCCGATGAAAGACTCCACGATGGTGCACAACGCGAACCAGATCGCGTTATTTTTCGCGACGTACCCACACGATGAGGCCGTCACAGGAGTAGCGAACCACTTCAGCAAGTACTGGGAACGCCGCATGCGCGATCAGATCCAGCAGTACGTAGCGGAGGGCGGCAGCGGTTTGCACGGACTGGTGTTGGAAGCACTGGAGCGGTTGCGAACCGCCGCCTAAGCGGGCGCAGAAGGTAAATGTTTACGCGCGCAATGGCTACTGCGTGCCATGAAGTGAGCCGGCGTTAGTGGCGCGTCTGATGGCCGGAAGCTTCCCACCGGCCCACCATGCTGAGCCACGCGTGCTCCGGACGGTCCATACCGCTTTGTTGCGCACACTCCAACGCGTTTCCGCAACTGGCAAACAATTACACCTGGCCGGCTCCGCTGCGCCAGCGCGATGTGATCGAAGTCGAAAGCGATACCGACGGCATGCCGGTTTAGACCCTTAGCAAGCCGCGAAACGCCCTACCGCTATAGAAACAGCGCGCAGTATTGTGATAAACGAAGACGTGGCCGAAGCGGCGGTCGGCAAAGATGGCGCCGCCGAGTTTCCGGATATCGGAAGGTGTTTTCAACCAGGACTGCGTCCTGGTATCGAACTCTCCGATCTCCTGCAACTCTCGATATTGCTCTTCCGTTAAAGGCTCAATGCCCATGGCGGCCGCCAGATCAATAACATTGCCTGCCGGATGCAACCCTTCCTTTTCCCTTGCTTTCTGGCCTTCACGGTCGTAACAAATATTTCTGCGGGCTTTCGGAGTTTCCGCCGCGCAATCGCAAAAAATGTATTCGCCCGTTTTTTTGTCATGACCGATGACATCCGGTTCACCGCCAGTTCGTTCCATTTCACCCAGCGACCAGAGTTTTTCAGGATTCGTTTCCAGCTTTGCCTGTACTTTCGCCCAGTCCAGAGCTTGATGGCGGTTCCTGTTTTTCTCAAAGCGGGCTTGCAAAGCCCTGAGTAGTTCCTGATGCTGTTCTGCTGACAACTCCATTCTGGTTTCAACGGCCGAAACAGGGCCTTTTTCAGTTGAGTCTCGGAAAGCTTTGCCTTTTGTAGCCATGGGGCCTTGGCAATTTTATCAACTTCCGCTTACAACGTTTGAAAGCGAGGTCTTACAGAACGGCTGGCCCGGAACTCGTCAGCCACTCGGAAGTGCTGCGGGTTGACGGGTTGCCGCTTAGCTTCCTGGCGCCCGCCCAGCCGACCCATATGGCGAACACCCCACAAGCCGATATAATGCGGGGTTACTGCTATGCTTATTCTCTCCAGAATTGCATTGGGCGCCGGCCTGCTGCTTCCGGCGCTTTTCGCTCAGTCCGCCGGGCCACAAGCCGCCGGCGACTGGCCGATGTACAACCGCGACTTGGCTGGGACACGCTACTCGCCGCTTACGCAAATCAACACCAAAAACGTTGCCCGGCTGAAGCTGGCGTGGAGCTACAAGCTATCGCCGGCCTCCGAGGCTACGCCCATTGTTGTAAACGGCGTGATGTATGTTCCCGCGGGAAACCGGATCGTGGCGCTCGAGCCGGAGAGCGGCAAAGAAATCTGGAGCTATCCGATTATGGGAGGCGGAAACGCGCGCCGCGGCGTGGCCTATTGGCCGGGCGATGCCGATAATCCGCCGCGCGTGATCTTCACGGCGGGCCGGAGGATGATCGCGCTGAATGCCAAGACCGGCAAGGTCGATCCGGGATTCGGTAAGGAAGGCGAGGTGGACTTAGCGATCCCTTACAACTCCGCGCCCACGGTGTACAAGAACCTGCTGTTCGTGGGGGCGAACGTCGGCGAGATCCAGGTGCCGGGGCAGCCGGGAGATACGCGTGCCTACGATGCGCGCACGGGCGCCAAGCTTTGGGTATTCCACTCGGTGCCCCAACCTGGCGAAACGGGCCACGAGAGTTGGGAAAGCGACGGGTGGAAGGACCGGACTGGCGTCAACAACTGGGGCTTCTCCATGACCATGGATACCCAGCGGAACACGTTATATACGACATATGGCAGCCCCGCAAGCGATTTTTATGGGTTCGACCGCAAGGGCAACGACCTCTTCGGCAACTCGGTAGTGGCGCTGGACCCTGACACAGGAAAGATGAAGTGGTATTTCCAGGCGGTGCATCACGACCTGTGGGACTTCGACCTGCCGCCGGCGCCGGGCCTCATCGATGTCACGATCAAGGGCAAGAAGGTGCCGATCCTGGCGCAGACGGGCAAGGTTGGATACATGTACATTCTGAACCGGGAGACTGGCAAGCCGGTATTTGGCGTAGAGGAAAAGCCTGTGCCGCAGAGCAAGGTGCCCGGCGAATGGACCTCGGCGACGCAGCCGATTCCGGTGAAGCCGCCCCCATTCGGGCGCATGAGTTTTACAATGGATGACCTGGTGACCGCAGCAGACACTACTGAAGAGCATGCCAGGGCATGCCGCGACCTGGTGGAACAAAGCGGTGGCGTGATGAACGAGGGGCCATTTACACCGTGGGTTTACCGCGCTCCGGGCGCCCCGCCGGTTTCGAGCGTGATCTTTCCCGGTGCGATCGGCGGCGCTAATTGGGGCGGGACGGCATCCGATCCCAAGCTGGGCTACGTGTACGTGTTCACCAATGAATACGGGAGCATTGGATGGATACAGAAGGAAAAAGAAGACTCGCAGGTGCCATACCAGCAGGCGAGCATCTTGGGGTCGCCGTTCAATTCGAAATTCTGGTGGCGAAGGCTGGATGCCAACGGGCGGCTGATGGGCGCGAGCAGTTGGCCATGCCAGAAACCACCATGGGGACGGCTGACGGCCGTGAACGCAGCCACTGGCGAGTTTGCGTGGCAAATCAGGCTGGGAGTGACCGATGAACTGCCGGAAGGAAAGCGCAACACCGGCCGCATCGGTTTCGGAGGCCCGATTGTCACCGCGGGCGGGCTGGTGTTTATTGGCGCGACCAACGACAAGCGGTTCCGGGCGTTCGACTCGCGAACGGGCAAGCTGCTTTGGGAAACGAAGCTCGATTACAGCGCGATTGCGGTGCCGATGACCTACCGGGGAAAGGACGGCAAGCAATATGTGGCCATCACTGCGGCGGACGGCGGAGCGGGCGTGACCGACCCGAACCCCAACCGGAATGAGTCACTAGTGGCATTCGCACTACCGTAGGACTGCTTTCAAGCGCCGACGATTTGGACGCTGATACCTTCGGGGTCTTTAATATGAAAGCCCGCATCCAGGTTGTTTTCCGGATTGGCGCCTAGTTGTTTCAGTTCCCGTGTTACGGCTTCCCTATCGAACTTCTCGACTCCGATCGCGAAGTGATCCACCAAACCCGTCGGACTCTTGTGGTGGAGGGAAACGATGATCTTCCCCGCGCCCAGGCGCACGATTTCATTCGGCTTATCCTCGCTCAATATGGTCAAGCCGAACATCTTTTGATAAAAAGCGATCGCACGGGGCAAATCGGATACCTGAATGCTCACGTGGTCGATCTTTACGCCCTTTATGGCGGCATCCGGAGCTTGCGCGACAACGGGCGCGCCGCTCGCGGCGGTTAACATCGCGAGACCCCGAACCAACTCCCGCCGCGTGAGTAAACCTTTTTCAAAGCGGTCCAACAGATTTGAGATTATCCCTTCCATTGACGCCTCCCAATGGGGATTCTAGACGTTCCCGTTCGAATCCGCCAGCGGTGTTGCCGCCACTCCAGGCGATTCGGTGTTTCGTTCGCGTTGAGGCCGAGGGCGGACAAGATCACAGAACCGTTCGAGCGTTCTCGATTTCAGGTTTCAGGATGCGGGCCGTCTCCGACTGGCATCACTTCCGCTCTTTTAGCAAAAGCGTCACCAAGAAGTTCTGCGCTTGGTGGCCACCGCGAATTTGTCGCCAGCTTTCGAACGCATCCTCGACTAATTGAAAATACACCAAGCTCTTCAAAGATTTTCGCTGACACAGGATCTCTCAATACCTCGACGCGGGCCACAAGTTCGCCTGTAGCCTCTCCTTGCCCGGTTTCTTCGTCAATAAGGAAAAACGAACGTCCATCGCTCCGGTACCGCACTTCGTAGACGTGGCTGTTCATGGATGGTGCTGTGGCCTCTGATACCGGGGTGATGTGGCTTTCACTTGTGATGCCGTTTTCCTGTAGAGTGGCGCTGATGGCGTTTCCCTCTGTCTTGCACGTGCGGGTATTGTGGCGCAAAGCCTCCACGGTCGCCTCCTGTGCCGCGCGTAGAATCGTTTTTGAAAGGTTTTCGAAAGGCGTGGCTGCATCGTTGGCCTTACGGTAGGCATGTGCACCGTCCGACTCCGCAACCCATCCTGGAGGCGATAACGGGCCAACTTAGACCCTCTTGCCGAAGCCTGCTGATTTCCGCCACGTCGATCTGCTTTCGAGGTCTGCTCATCGCGTTATGCTCCTATCGCCGAATCGCGGGCGCATTGGCATCCTCTGGCGCGACCGAGATTTGCCCATCCAAATGCCCATCCAAAACCCGCCGAATTGCACGGGCAAACGTGCTCAGACTGGCCCATTTACAACCAGAACGAAAGGACTTACGCATCGATTCTCAGCCTTGTAATCAGCAGGTCACGAGTTCGACTCTCGTTCCCGGCTCCATTGTTTCAACAACTACAGCCAATCCGCTCGCGGATATCGGCGGGCAAGGCGCAATATTCTTCCAAAATCCATGCGCGACTCGGGCGGCACTTCACCAAATTTCCAAACCTCTACCGTGCCCCCTCCACGCAAGCGAAATTAGCCGCCTCGTCGGTGCTGCCGGTCCCCTTGTACTTCGCAACCTGCGGATAAGGGCACAACGGCCGCGTACGATCCACTTTGCCTTGCCGCACGCGCGAAGCCGGCACCTCGTCCGGCGCCTTCCCTTGTTCTTTCCATTGTTCGAGCGCCGTGAGCATATCGAACGTGGATGTGCCGTCGCCGCCTCCGCAGTGCGCCATTCCGGGCACCATGAAAAGGCGGTAGAAACTCTGCACTTTGGCCTCGCCACCCATGGTGTCGAGCACCTTCTTGTAATACCGCACGCTGCTGCCGGGAGCGATCTGCGGGTCGGCCCAACCGTGATATTGGATCAGCTTGCCGCCGCGATCCAGGAAGGCTTTCAAATTCGGATCGCCGGCGTTCAGTATCTCGGCTGCCTTCGCCGTCTGCGCTACACCGGTGTCGAAAGTGAACGTGCGGTAATCCCAGTTGGGATCCTGGTAGACCACAAATTTGAAGAGGTCGCCGGCCACGCTGAAAAGCTGCGGACCGGCCATGGTGGTCCATCCGTTTTCGCTTCCCCGTTCAAAGCCGGGAAAAACGGTCTCCTTCGTGCTCGGGTTCAAAACCGGAGAGTAGATCGTGCGCGCGGTTTCTACCTGCGCTGCCGTCAGGCAGTCATCGCTGTCCGCGCCTTTGCACTCCAACTCTTTCGGGTCGAAGCCGCATGTGGCCGGATCTTCGAGCACGCCGTCTTGCACGCCATCCTTGGCGTCGCAGGCCGCGAGCACAGCCTTGTGAATCAACGCGAACTTAGCCTGCGGGATGAAGCTGGCCTCGGTTTTGTGAGTCGCCTGCGCAATCCACACCGCCTGTATGGAGCGGCCGGTCCAGTCCAATCCGGGGGAGCCGGCGACGATGCCATCGTAATCCGCGGGGTAGCGCTGCGCCTCCATCAGCGCCGACCTGCCGCCAGCCGAACAGCCATTCCAATACGATTCCTTTATCGGCTGGGCGTAATAAGCCGCGATAATGGCTTTCGAAGCCACTGTCATGTCGTGCGCTCCGCGATATCCGAAATCCACCAATTTTTCCGGATGGCCCATGGCGAAACTCGCGCTGCCGCCCTCATGCCCGAGGTCCGACATGGCCGCCGCGTAACCGCGCTCCAGGCCCGTGGCCAGCGTCCCGGGAGCGATCGAGCCTGTCCAGCCCCCGTTGCCATTCCCTTCGAATTTGCCATTCCAACCCGAGACGGGCAGCCACAATTCCATTTTGATTTCAGAATCCGGGGAAGGCGTCAGGGTCGCCATCACGCGGCAGAAGGCTGGCAGATTGGAAAAGTTCTGCGCGCCGCGTCCCGCTCGTCCGGCTGGGGCAGTGAAACCGCCGGCCGCAACCGGCAACGCCTGGGTAACCACACCATCGGGCACTTTCATATTGGCCAGGCTCTCACACGATGCGGCACTGGCCGGAGCCGCGTACAGGAGCGCCCCCGCAACGACCGCCAAGGAACAATTTTCGAGAAATCGCATTTTGCAACCTCCGCTTTCCGCTGAGTCTTCGGTAAAAGCTATCGTCCTATGACGGAGGAGGCGAGTCAAGGTGGTGGACCGGCGCAGGCCGCCCGTCATTCACCGGTTCCCGCCCGCCACTCGCCGAAAACTCCGTGAACCCCGTTTGCCCGAATGTTACTTTCGCTAGCGGAGAGATTGCAAATGCAAGGACAAATCAGGCAGTTACGGAGACAGGCTTTCGTGATTGGCGGCGCCATGATCCTGACGGGCATTGTGGCGTTATTGGTGGAATTCAACCCTGGCGCGGCCGATGCGCTGGCCAAGTTTTGGCCCACCGGCCTGATTGGCATTGGCGTGGCGCTGCTGTTCGGTAATGTGGAAGGCCGATGAATCCGTTCTCCAACAGCCGGGACCGCTACTTTGCCTGGAACGGCGCCATCCTGCTGGTGTTGGGCGTGATTCTGCTGCTCGACCGGCTGGGCATCGTCCCAATATCCGAAGCTCTGCGGTTCTGGCCCGTGTTGCTGGTGGCCGGCGGCGCTATTCTGCTGGTGGAAGTGCCCACCCTGGTCGCCCGCACCATCGGCGGCATGCTGGTGGCGGGCGGCGTAATTCTGCTGGCAGGCAATCTCGGGTACATCCAGCTTCGCGGCGAGCTCTTCTGGCCGCTGTTGCTGATTGGTATCGGTATCATCCTGCTCGGCCGGGCACTCGAAGAGCGCAACCGGCCCCCGGCCCCGGAAATTCCGCCCCAACTACCACCCGAACCCCCGCTGCGAACCCGGTATCGGCCCAGCCGCGCGAGCGCCTGCCCGCCACCCCCTCCTCCACCCGGATCCGGGAGACCGGATTTCGCCGGCCGCTTCTGGGAAGGCGCAGAGCGATTTGTTAGTGGAGCGGAGCGATTTTTCAAAAATCTGCCCGTCAATGGCGAGCACGCCTCTGTATTCAGCCATGCGGAGTGGCGCGTTACAGACCAGAATCTGCAACGTCTCAAGATAACCGCCGTCTTCGGTGGATTTGAACTGGATCTGCGCGAGGCCGGCATGGCCAAAGATGAGGCGGTAGTTGAGGCGGACGCGGTCTTCGGTGGCGTAGAGATCGTGGTGCCGGAGGATTGGCTGGTGATCCCTCGCGGCGCCGGCGTCTTCGGCGGATTCAGTGATCAGACGCGCCGTCCCGATCAGCCAACCAAGAGGCTGATCGTTATGGGAGCGGGCGTGTTCGGTGGTGTCGTCATTACTAACGACCGGGGCCATTGGTGCCACCATGAGATGTGGCAGCAAAGGCACAGGGAGAAGATGGAGAGGTGGCACCAGAGAATGGAAGAGCGGCGCAAGAGGATGGAAGACCGCTGGCAAAATAGGGGCTGAGTGCATCCTCTTCACGGCGGCAAACTCGGATTATATTTCCTGGCGTGGTTCGTTCTAGGCTATCCCGTGGGTGTGTTCTTGTCCGCGCAGAGCCATTCGCGGCCCACCGCATTGATCGGCTTTCCGCTTTGCCTGATTTACGCGCTGATCTGCTTTTCCGCCTGGTATCCCTGCCGCGCCCTCCCTGCGGGCCGCGAACCACTGTCGCGAATCCTGCTAACCCATCTCGCCTCGGCCGCGGTCGCCGCCGCGATGTGGGCCGGTCTCGCGGCGGCGTTCTTCGCGGTGTTCCCCTTCAGCGGGTCCATTACGCCCGCTTTGCCTGCTCTATTTGCTGTGGGGTTCGTGCTGTACCTTTTGGCTGTGGCTTCCTACTATGTGGTGCTGGCAGTGGAAGTGGCGCGCCAGGCGGAGGCCCGCGAAGCGGAAGCGCACCTGCTCGCGGGCAAGGCGGAGTTGCGCGCGCTCAAGGCGCAGATCAACCCGCATTTTCTCTACAACAGCCTCAATTCCATCAGTGCTCTGACCACCGCCGATCCCGGGAAGGCGCGCGAGATGTGCGTGCAGCTTGCCGGATTTCTGCGCCGCACTTTGGGTATGGGTGAAAAGTCTTCCATTCCACTCTCTGAAGAACTGGCGCTCACCCGCGGCTATCTGAATATCGAACACGTGCGCTTTGGCGCGCGTCTGGAAGTAGAGGAGGAGATCGATGAAGCCTGCGGCGGATATCCCGTTCCACCGCTCCTGTTGCAGCCGCTGGTCGAAAATGCCATCAAGCACGGCATCGCCAACCTCATCGATCCGGGTTTTGTCCGCATCCACGCGCAGTGGATCGCCGCGGCTAATGGCCATCCCGGCGTGATGCAGATCGTGGTGGAAAACTCCTTCGATAGCGAGGGGCAAAGCTCGCGCCAAACCAGCGGCTTCGGCTTGGCCACCGTGCGCAAACGGCTGCATGCGCACTACGGCCCCGGCGCAGCGCTCCATGCCTCGTCGGCAGATGGCGTCTATCGCGTGGAGATGCGCCTGCCTGCCGATTCGTAAGGATTCACTCATGACGGTAATGATTGTCGATGATGAAGAGCTTGCCAGGAAATTGATTCGCGAGATGCTCGATTCCCATCCCGAATTCGAAATCGCCGCCGAGTGCGCCAATGGCTTCGAAGCCGTCAAAGCCGCTGCCCAAAGCAAGCCGGATCTGATGTTCCTCGATGTGCAGATGCCCAAGCTCGATGGCTTCGAGGTCCTCGAACTGATCGGGCCGGGAGTGAAAACCATCTTCGTCACTGCTTACGATCAATACGCGCTGCGCGCTTTCGAAGTCCACGCGGTGGATTACTTGCTCAAGCCCTTTAGTAAGGAGCGGTTTGACTCCGCGTTGGAGCTGGCCAAAAGCAGGCTAGGCGCGCCCGCCCCCGCGCCTGCGGAACTGTCCGCCGCGGCCCGGCCCCAGCGCTATCTCGAACGCGTGGTGGTGAAAGACGGCGCGCGCGTCCACATCATTCCCGTGGCCAGGTTGGATTACGCCGAGGCTCAGGACGATTACGTTTCGCTGGTCTCCCAAGGCAAGGCGTACCTCAAACAACAGACCATTGCCAGTCTGGAAGAATCGCTCGATCCCGCCCGGTTCATTCGCATTCACCGCTCGTACATCGTGAACCTCGACCGCGTCGTAAAAATGGAGCCTTATACCAAGGACAGTAAGATTGCGGTCTTGAGCGATGGCAAACAATTGCCGGTGAGCCGCTCGGGTTACCAGCGGCTCGCCGCTCTTCTCGGAGAAAAGCTGTGACTCCGCCGGGCGCGCCGTCACCGCCCAGGCGGTTAAAATGAAAGTTATAGGGTGTTGGGTGAAACTGGCAGTTTTGTTATTTGCCTCTATTGCGTTCGCGAGCGCGGCCGATCTGGAGCAAGCGCGCGCGCTTTATGACCGCACGGCTTATGAAGAGTCTCTCAGCGTTCTCAAAGCCATCCCGCAAAAAGACGGACCTCTTTACGCCCTCATGGGGCAGAACTACTTCATGACCGGCGAATTCAAGAAAGCCACGGATGTTCTGGAGAAAGCCGTGGCCGCCGATCCGCGCAATTCCGATTACGTTTTGTGGCTGGGCCGCTCCTATGGCCGCCGGGCCGAGCACTCCAATCCTCTTTCCGCAGTGGGACACGCTTCGAAGGCGCGGCAATGTTTCGAGAAAGCCGTGGCGTTGAATCCCCGTAACAGTGAAGCGCTCAACGATCTGTTGGAGTACCAGTTAGAGGCGCCCGGTTATCTCGGCGGCGGCCTCGATAAAGCAAAGGCTACGGTCGCGCTCATGAGCCAGGTGAATCCGTCCGAATCGCAGTGGGCGCAAGCCAAACTGGATGAAAAGCGCAAACAGTGGTCCAGCGCGGAAGATCACCTGCGGCGCGCCATCGAACTGGCCCCACACCAGGTCGGCCGGCTGATCGATCTCGCCGGCTTCCTGGCGCGCCAGGGGCGCTACCAGGAATCGGACCAGAACTTTGCTCGTGCCGAGCAGCTCGCTCCTCAATCTCCGAATCTCCTATTTGCGCGAGCGGACGCCTACATCAAGTCTCACCGCAATCTGGATGTCGCCCGGGACCTGCTGCAGCGTTACCTGCGCGCCGACATTACACCGGAAGATCCGCCTAAAACGGAAGCGCGCAAATTGCTGCGGCAAATTCAAGGCGGCTAGCGTCCCACATGCTGCTAGGAGAAGCCCTTCGTTCGAGCGCCCAGGCCCTGCGCTCCAATCCCGGACGCTCCGTTCTTACGGGACTGGGCATGTTGATTGGCACCGCCTCGGTAATTCTGGTAGTCACGATTTCGCTGACCAGCCGTGACTACATTCTGGAGCAGGTGGAAGGCGTCGGCTCCAATATTATATTTGCGTATTACGCCACCTCGGGCCCGGACACCGCCATCGCCGATGCGGACTATGTGAAGCTCTCCGACGTGGATGCTATACGCCAGGAACTTTCTGCCGATATCGTGGCCGCCACCGGCGTCATGACCAACTTTGACCGCATGCCGATCAATGGCAAACAGCAGGACGTTAAAGTGATCGGCACCGACGCAGCGTATCAATCAGTGCGCAATATCATATCCAGTTCCGGCCGCTTTCTCGACGATAGCGATGTCACTCTGCGCAGCAAGGTCGCCCTGCTGACCGACCAACTCGCCGAGCGTCTCTACGGAAGCCGCGCCGGCGCGGACGGCCAGGTGATCAAGCTGTATGGCCTGCAATTCACCATCATCGGCACGTTCCATGAGAAGGTGGAAACCTTCGGACAATCGGAGGTCGAGCGCGACACGATCCTGATTCCGGTCACGGTGCTGAAGTACTTCACGCCCGTGGAGCGGATCGACCCGATGTACGTACAGGTGCGTTCGCCGCAGGAAGTTGACCGGGTCGCCTCCCGCGTCCAGGATATTCTGGAGGCGCGCCACCGCCCCGGCGCACGCTACCATGTCGACACGCTGACCGCCATCCTGAACGCAGTCCGTAATATCTCGCTGATTCTTTCCGCCGTGCTGATAATGGTTTCCGCTATCACACTGGTAATTTCCGGGCTGGGCATCATGAACATCATGCTGGTGACTGTTACGGAGCGCACCAGGGAGATCGGGCTACGGCTGGCAGTCGGAGCCACGCCGCGCGAGATCCTTCTGCAATTCCTGGTAGAAGCCATCATGGTGAGTCTCACCGGCGGCCTTTTGGGAATTTTGGTCGGAGTGGGCATCCCGTTGTCGGTGGAAGCATTCGCGGATGTGCACATTCCCATTTCGGTCATTGCGATCGTGGTAGCATTTCTGGTTTCCTGCGGTGTGGGACTGGTCTTCGGCATGCTCCCCGCCAGCCGCGCCGCGCATTTGGATCCTACCGAAGCGCTGCGGTACGAGTGAGGGAGCGCACGCAATAGCCGGCGCAAATACGCTCGGATCATTCCTTGGCAATGTACTTGCTTGCTTCCATAGGAACTGCGGAGTGCCTATGAAAAAATATGCCATTACGTGCTTCCTGGGTGGTGCTGGTCTAATGTACTTTGCCGATCCCGGCCGGGGAAAGCGCCGCCGGGCTGCCGTTCGTGACAAACTCGCTGCTGGATGGCGCGACGTCACCAATGAGATCGACAAGGCCGAGCGTGATCTCCGGAATCGCGCGCACGGGCTTGGCGCTGGTGTCTCCTCACTGTGGAAGAAGACGGATGCGGATGGACCCGTGCTGGTGGAACGCGTGAGGAGCACGGTTGGCCGGGCAGTGAGCCATCCACATGCCATTCGCGTTCGATCCGGGGGGAACGGCCAAATTATCCTCGAAGGACCGGTGCTCTTGGATGAATTGGATTACCTGCTGAAGCGCGTAAAAGCCGTGCCCGGCGTGCGGCAAACGGTCAGCCGGCTCGAAATTTATCGCGACCCATCCGGCGCCTCCAGCCTGCAGGGTGGCGTGCCGCGGCGCGCTCTGTCCGAACTCGCCCAGCAGAACTGGACGCCTTCGCTGCGGGTGGCTTCGGCCGCATTGGCCGGAACGATGCTGGCTGCCGGTACGCGGACCCGCGGTCCGGCGCGCTGGATCAGCACGATATCGGGGGCAATTCTGCTGGCCCGCGCGATTGCCAACAAGCCGTTCGGCCGGATGCTTGGAACGGAGCGCGGCGCAGGCGTGGTGGATTTCGAAAAAACGATCCACATCAACGCTCCCGTGGAGGTGGTGTACGCGTACTGGGCGAACTTCGAGAACTTTCCGAAATTCATGACCCATCTCAAAGAGGTCCGCCATCTGACGAACGGCAAATCCCACTGGGTCGCGGCCGGCCCCGGCGGCATTCCCATTTCCTGGGATGCCGAAGTGACCGAGCAGCAAACGAACCGATTGCTTTCCTGGACCAGTGTCCCGGGGTCCACGGTCAGCACCGCAGGTGTGGTTCGGTTTGACGCGGAACCGGAAGGCCGGACGCGGGTTCAAGTCCGGATGTCATACTGCCCGCCCGCCGGAGTTTTCGGGCATGCCGTCGCCTGGCTATTCGGCGCCGATCCCAAGACGGAAATGGATGCCGGCCTGGTCTGTCTGAAATCGCTGCTCGAAACGGGCAAAACACGCGCGCACGGAGTGACCATTACGCGCGAGCAAGTGCCGGCCGCCGCCGGGCAACCGCACTAGCAGCCTGGTTGGGAGAGGAGCGGTGAGCGCAAAACCCGCGGAGACCCTGCATGTCGATGGGCACGAGATTGGAATCACGCGTCCCGAAAAGGTGCTGTTTCCCAGAGATGGCATCACCAAGGGCGACGTCGTTCGCTATTACCAACGCATCAGCCAGTGGATGCTGCCTCATATAACTGGCCGGCCCATCGCGATGCAGCGATATCCAGACGGAATCGGCGAGCCGGGTTTTTTCCAGAAGGCCGCAGCGCCGTACTATCCGGGTTGGATTCCGATAGTCACCGTGCCAAAGGCGGGCGGTACCGTCCGGCATGTTATCTGCAACGATGCGGCAACCCTTGTTTATCTTGCCAATCAAGCCTGCATCACGCCGCATGTGTGGCTCAGCCAGGCGGATGAACTGCGGCTGCCCGATCAGATGGTGTTCGATCTTGATCCTTCCACGGAAGATTTCGCCGCTGTAATCGGCGCGGCGCACATGCTGAAGGATGTTCTGGCAGAGATCGAGCTGCCGGCATACGTCAAAGCAACCGGGTCGCGGGGCTTGCACGTGGTGGTACCGCTCGAGCGGCATGCGGATTTCGATTCGGTGCGCGGCTTCGCCAGGCAAATCGCGGCAATGGTAGTGAACCGCGATCCGGCGGCATTCACCATGGAACAGTACAAGAACAAACGCCGCGGCCGGCTCTTCCTTGATACCAATCGCAACGCTTATGCACAGACGA
Source organism: Bryobacteraceae bacterium (assembly GCA_030041985.1). Classification (GTDB taxonomy): domain Bacteria; phylum Acidobacteriota; class Terriglobia; order Bryobacterales; family Bryobacteraceae; genus PSRJ01. Next base: position 29,071 of record JASIAM010000114.1, read on the forward strand.
TTGTGGCCACCTACGCGCTGCGGGCCAGAGACGGCGCACCGGTAGCTGTTCCACTCGACTGGGCTGAGTTGCGCCAGAAAAATTTTCGGCCGGATCAAGTGACCCTGCACACGATCTTTGACCGCCTGGAGAAGATCGAAGATCCCTGGAAGAATTTCCGGCGGCATGCCACGACCCTGGAGAGCGCCCGGAAGAGACTGGAGCGCTTCCATGCCGCTTGAGCGGCCGCGTGATATGTTACCAACATGTGGGCCGTTCGCATCTTTTTCAGCCCCGGTGTTCGCTGACTGTGGGCCGCGTACTCACTCTCGCCTCTCTGCTGGTTTTCACGATTTCGGCGGCCACACCGGCTGAATATCGCCAGCACGTTGGTGTGTACGTCTGGGGCCAGCTCAGAAGCCACCCCGGCGGGCTCGCTCAGGCTGCCGCCGATCTCAAACGCTTGGGCGCCGATCGCGTGGTGCGCGTTTACATCGGTCCCGGCGCGCTCTGGGATCCTTCCGGAGCCAAAGATAACGCACCGCTCGATGTGAAAGTGCGCCGCGCCGATTATCGCGCGTTCCTGGCTGCCTTCCCGGTGGTAATGCTCACCGCGTATGACAGCGCCAACTATGACAACTACAAAAAAGGGCGGCTCACTCCGCAGCAGCTTGCGGCCACGCGTGACGAATTCCGCCGCTTCACGCTCGAACTTGCCCGCACGCCGGGCCGCAGAATTGTTTCCAACTGGGAATTCGAAAACGATTGTCACCCCGAGCAGTGGGCGGTTCTGTGGGACGCCTGCCGTGAGTATTATCAGGCGCGAATCGATGGTATCCGGCAGGGGCGCGCCGAGGCCCGAAAGCTCGGTTACCCGGGAGAGGTGCTCAGCGCCTTCGAATTTGTGATCGTGCCCGGCTATGCCGGCAGGCATTCCGGCCTGGTGGATGTGGGCGCGAAGCTCTCCGGCGTCGATTATTTCTCTTACAGCTCCTGGGCATCCATCGGCTGGGACGCAGACGCCCCCGCGGT
>JASIAM010000115.1 GCA_030041985.1 Bryobacteraceae bacterium
AGCTTTCGCGTGAATCAATAACGGCATCGTGCGGCCGCGGCTTAGCGTGGGAGCCGCGGCCGATCCAGCCGCACTTTTTGGAGCAGCGCCTGAAACCGTGGTGCACCACGCAGGGAATCGTAAATCGGGTGGGTTGCGATAGAAGTCACCGACATTTCGTGGCGCTCGCAGCCTCTTTCCAGCCAGTCGAGGGCCTGTTCGGTTTCTCCCAAGCCGAGGTGCACGACCGCGAAACAGGTACAACTAATGTGGCGTTCTCTCGCACGCGACTCGAGGCGCGCCAGAACTCCGCGAGCGCTCTCCCGATCGCCGGACAGTCCGAAAATCTGGCCCATAGCGGCCAGAATGGTTGGCATTTCCTCTTCAATGGCCCGCGCTTTCTCGAGCATCGCCAGCGCCTCTTCATACTTGCCCTGAAGACCCAGCGCGCGGCCGATGGCGGCATACGGCCGGTATGAAGAAGGATCGAATTCCAGAATTTCGCGATAATTGCGGATCGCCACATCGTATTCGCACCGCAGCAGGTGGAGGAAGCCCCGCGTTTCGTGAATGATGCTCGAAAGCGGATCTAACTCCAACGCAATTTCGATTTCGTCGAGCGCCTCATCCAACCGGCCGAGCATAGCCAGGCAATCGCCACTCAACCAGAAGTGAGCGGTGGCGTATCCGGGGTTGAGCGCGATGGCTTTCCGGTAAAGCGCTTCGCCCTCTTCCCACTCCCAATCCGATTTGGATCGAATCAATGCCAGCGAGGGATAAGCTTCCGCCAGGTGAGGATCAATCTCGATCGCGCGTTCGGCAGCCGACTTGGCTCTGGGAATACCCTCAGCGGGGTGAGTCAGTCCATATTCCACCTCGAGTGTATAGGCGTCCGCCAAACCCGCATGCGCCAGGGCGGAGCGGGGGTCGCTCTCGATTGCCGCTCGAAAATATTGAATGCTGCGCGCCAGATCGGCCGCGGTGCGCCGATGCCAATGATAGCGGCCTTTCAGGTAATAATCGTAGGAACTGACGGTCGTCGGACTCGCGGCGCGCGACGTGGTTTCCTGGCCGCTAGCCAGTTGGATACGCAGCGTGCGCACAATGTTTCGGGCGATTTCCTCCTGGATCGCAAAAATGTCGCGCATCTGCCGCTCGAAGGTTTCCGACCACAGGTAGATTCCCGTTTCTTTCTCGATGAGCTGAGCCCGCACGCGCAGGCGCCCTTCGGAGATCCGCACGCTTCCGGTAAGCACATTGGCAACCTGAAGGCGATCCCAAAGCCGGTCGCGTGCCTCAGCCCGGTCCGGTTCCACATCGCTGCCTCGCAGGCGAACGGCGGAATTCCACGCCATCACCCGCATGCCGTTCACCTTGGTGAGTGCGTGGATCAATTCTTCCGTGAGGCCGTCGCTGAAATAATCGTACTCACAACTGGCGCTCAGGTTGGCAAAGGGCAAAACGGCGACCGTGGGAACGGCCGGTGTCACGGGCGTGGGTGAAGCGGAAACTGCTCCATCCGGCTGGTTCTTCAAATGAATGCGCGGCGCATAGCTTCCCGCGACAAATTCGAAAACGATCCGATCGTTCCGTCCGTCGCCCTGGTAGTAGGCCTGCAGTTTCGACCGGAGGCGGCGCGCTTCGACGCGCACGATCGGATCCACCCGCGGATCATAGGAAGTCTTGCGGTCGAAAACCTCGACCCCGATCAGATATTCCTTGAGTTCGTCAGTCCGGCTTTGGAGGGTCCGTTCCACTGCCAGGCGCAAAAATCTACCCATGCGTTCGGAGCGCGCGAATAAACCATGGGCCAGTATCCTTTCGAGCTGCTCCCGAATCGCCGGGTGCTGAATTGTGGACTGCACCGGCAGTGTCACCGAGACTCCGTTGTTAAACTATTATGCCGCTCCCCCCAAGCCGGCTGCAAATTGCAGTGTGCTCGCGCCTCGCTTACGAGCGCGCAATCACATCCCGGTAATAGCTTTCGTACTGCGGGATGATCTTGTCAGGACAATAGCGCTCGGCAGCGTTCCAGCGTCCGGTCTTCGCCATGCGATAGTGAAGCGAATCATCCTCTAAGAGAGCCGTTACGCGGCCTGCCTGCGCCTCAATATCGCCGGGCGCTTCCAGGTAGCCGTCTTCACCATCAGTAATCAATTCGGGAACTCCCCCGACTTTCGTGGCTACCGGCACTACGCCGCATGCCATGGCTTCGAGCGCTACCAGGCCGAAAGACTCGAGCGTGCTGGGCATCAACAAGACATGGGCCAGAGGCATCAACCGCTCGACATGATTCCGCTTGCCTAGAAACGATACGTGCCGTTCCACCCCCAGTTCGCGCGCCAGGTGCTCGGCCGGGCCGCGTTCCGGGCCATCGCCGACCATCAGCAGATGCGCCGCAACCGATTGCCGCACTTCCACCAGAATGCGTATACAGTCGAGCACGCGTTTCACCGGCCGGAAATTCGAAACATGGATCAGCAGCTTTTCTCTACCTGGGGAATACTGCGCCGCCCCGGTTTTCTCATTGTCCGGATGATACAACTCGCAGTTTACAAAGTTCTTGATGACCCGAATCTCGTTAGCCACTCCGAACACATTTACTGTCTCACGCCGCAGATACTCGCTGATCGAAGTAATACCATCGGATTTTTCGATTGAGAATTTAGTTATCGGGAAATATGAGCGGTCCACGCCCACCAGAGTAATATCGGTGCCGTGCAAAGTGGTGATAATCGGCAACCGGCGCCTGCCGGAAGCCCCAGCCGCAAGCATCTGCTGTGCGAGCATCGCCGCAATCGAGTGCGGAATCGCGTAATGCACATGCAGCACATCCAGCTCATAGGTCTCGGCAACTTCGGCCATGCGCGATGCTAGCGCCAGGCAATAGGGCGGATATAAGAAGAGCGGGTAGTTGGAGACTTCGACTTCGTGATAATGGATGCGCGGCGTGCCAGGGTCGAGCCGGATGGGATTGGCGTAGGTGATGAAGTGCACCTCGTGTCCGCGAGCAGCAAGCTCCAGGCCCAACTCCGTCGCGACGATGCCACTGCCTCCGTAAGTCGGATAGCAGGTGATTCCTACGTTCACTTCGCCAGCGTAGCATTGATCGGCCCGGAGCGCCTGGAACCAGCTTTGAAACAGCCTTGACACTCCAGCGCGTTTCCCCATAAGATGGTCCCACCTGCGCGGGCCTGGAAACGCGCTATCGGATGAGAAAGGGATTTCTACCTGTGAAGATTTGGCAGAGCTCAATTTGGCGGAGTTTGATCTGGGGCGCCGTGCTGGCCGTGCCCGCTTCCTCACAATGGCTTAATTACCCGACTGCGGGCATTCCGCGAACGAAAGATGGCAAGCCCGATCTCTCCGCGCCCACGCCCCGCAAACCCGATGGCAAGCCCGATCTCTCCGGTATTTGGCTGGTCCCGGGCCTGAAGTACCTGATCAATGTTGCCGCCGACGTGAAGGACGTCCCCTTTCAACCCTGGGCCAGAGCCGAGTATCTGCAGCGTATCGACACGCGCGGAAAAGATGATCCCAACAATTTCTGCCTTCCTTCCGGATATCCAGAAAAGATCGCAGTGACCTCGCCCTGGAAAATCCTCGAAACCCCCGGCGTGACCGTCATTCTTTACGAATCGCGTACCATCTTCCGCCAAATTTTCACGGATGGCCGCACGCTGCCTGAAGATCCCAATCCGTCATGGCAAGGCTACTCTATAGGCCATTGGGAGGGCGACGACTTTATAGTCGAATCGGCCGGCTTTAACGGCAAGGCATGGATGGACACCAACGGCCATCCTACGACGGACGCCCTGCACCTTCTGGAGCGCTACCACCGCCAAGATATGGGCCATCTGGAGGTAACGATCACCATCGACGATCCGAAAGCCTATACGAAGCCGTGGACAGTGCACGAAGTCGCTGAACTACAGCCTGATACGGAGCTGATCGAGTACATTTGCGAAGAGAACAACCGCGACGTAGGCCACTTCGTAGGGAAGTGAGTTTACCGGTCACTCCTCAGGGGGCTGCAGTACGCATGACAGGAGCGGTTCGGGGAATTTCTTCACCGCGATGACACGTATAGCAAGTGACATTTTTATCGCCCAAACTGGTTTTTAGCGTTTCCGCCACTTCAATCATTTTGCGCGCCATTGTCTTCATGGGATTCGCATCGCTGGCGAAGTCTCCCGGTCGATGGCAGAAGGCACAGTTCGAACGAAGCGCGAAATTAAACGACCGCATCGTGCCGACCAGTTGCGAATTCCCCTTGAGTACCTTCAGATTCGTGTATTCGACCGGCGGCTTCTGGCGAACCCAGGCAGCTAGAGTCTGCCAGTCCGGATCGTTCCGCGATTCAAACTGGCGGCCGCCGGAATGAAACGGGTCCCCACCAGCTTCTGGCGCCAAGGGATGCAGCAGCAGCGGACTCGAATCAGGATCGCCTGGAGCGACGAGGCGTGATAAGACGGCATAATTGCGTTGTGATTGCTCCTCCGTCCAATCGGTGGTTCCAGCAGCGAGGGGCTGTAGACTGAAGCCGTTGCCCGCTCCGGAATGGCAGACAACACAACGAGCGTGGCCGGGCCTGTGCTTAAGGAAGATCGGCTGCACGCGTGTTTTGTAGAAGTCGTAGTCCGCCGATTGCGCTGCGGCGAACGGCAAGCTCGCTGCCCCTAGAATGATGGCGAATGCGTAGCCTATCAGCCGTCTTTGAGTCATGAGGTAAGTTCGGCTCCTATGGTATGACCAACGTGGCGCTCCGCTTGGGTGTTTGGCCAACAGGAATGCGGGCTATTTCCCGGAACGTTTTTGTATCAATGGCGGAAACGGAATTCGACCCGGAATTGGAAACGTAGACAACTTTGCTGTCCGGAGTAAACGTGAGCCAGTCCGGAACATCGCCGGTGACTGTATGTCCCAATAGCTTTAGATCTGGCAATGAATAGATGAAGACTGCGCCAGCCACTGAGCTATTCACCCAAAGAGTTTTGTTGTCCGGCGACACCGCGATACCGTGGGACGGAGCGCCGCTTTCCGCTCCCACAATGCTGACGGGTTCATTGGGAAGTTTGATGCTGGTCACTTTTTCGTGCGTCTTGAAATCGTACACCTCAAAACCGTGAAGGCTGGAAAGTTGCACAAACATCCGGCTGGTTGAGCCGTCTGGGCCCTTTTCAAAGGCCACGGGACGAACGCCGGAATCGAATTTGTATGTCCAGACCGGCTCCAGCGTGGCTTCGTCGATGATGGTGATGACCTTACCACCCACAGAAGTAGCGGCCACATATTTGCCGTCCGGCGTCAAATAGGCGTAGTGAACGGCGCCTTTCACAGGGATCGTCTTGGTTCTGGTCATCGATGCCGTATCGATGACATCGACGCCGCCCGGCCCTTGCGCGATCGCTACGAAAACATACCTTCCATCGCGGCTCGTCGAAATGCTATTGGGGCGTCCCGTCAAGGCTACCTTACCCTTGATTTTTCCGGTTGCGCGGTCCACGAAATCCAGGGTTCGCTCCCCTTCGCAACTGAAATAAACGGTTTTCGCATCAGGCGAGAAGTCGACGCCGCTAGGTATCTCGATTCCCGTAATCTCCTGGACGACTTTATTTGTCGCAGGGTCGATCACATGAACCCGGTCGCCGGCGGCGTTCGTGACGTAGATTCGAACTGTGCTCGCGGCCAAAGGGAGCACGGCCAAGATACCCACAAAGCCGATACAAATCGAAAACGCGCGCTTCATTGAAAAACCTCCTGGACAGGTGGAGTATATCTCAATCGCGATCGACTTTCCACGGCGCCACGGAACTTTGCGAAGTCCGGCCAGCCGACGGCCGTGCCGGCCTTTGTGAAGTAGCCGCAGCGGATCAGAAGATTATCTTGAGCGCGATCTGTACGAGGCGTGGAGGGGCGGCGCTGACGACGTGGCCAAAATTGGGACTGCTAATGTTGCCGTCCACCGAAGCAGGGCCGTAAAACTGAGCGTGATTGAAGGCATTAAAGGCCTCCAGGCGAAATTCGAAGGCCGTTACATCGGTGAGCTTCAAATTCTTTTGCAGAGTCAGATCGTAGTTATCGATTCCTGGTCCGGAAAATAACCTTCGGCCGCTATTCCCGATCGAACCGAGAGGGGGCAGACTAAACAGGGAGGTATTGAAGTATGCGTTTCCATTGCGCGGGTTGTGATTGAAGTCAAGCGGACCCGGCTGATATTGCAGTTCGTCCAAAGTCAGATTGTTAATCCCGTTCCCTTGCGTTCCCAGCAGCGAAGTATCCTCGTAATTATAGAAAGTGACCGGGAAGCCACTACTGTAATGCGTGATACCGGAGATCGACCAATTATCAGTCCAACGGTTTTGCGCCCGGAAGAGCCGGCCGATGGGAAGCCGGTAGCTATAACTCGCAACGAAGTTATGACGCATGTCAAAAGAGGAGATTCCCCGAGTGAGGTTGGGATTGAATGGGTCTACCTGCTCGCCCAGATTCGAAGATTGATCGATGGATTTGCTGTAAGTGTAGCTGAGTAAGATCTCCATGCGGCCGGTGGTATGGCGAAAGCTGGCTTCGAAGGCGTTAAAATCGGAATTGCCGATGCTGTTCTGGTAGCTGATGCTGCCGAAATCAGGCCCGAAGGGCCCCCGTGTCCCGTTAATTACCTTTCCGGACGCACTGGTATACATCGTGTTCTCGCCGAATGGTCCACAGGTAGGGGAACCGGCTGCGACTTCACTGGGCTGGCTCAAGCTCAGGCAGAGCGCGGGATTGCCTGGGTTCGCTTCTTCCAGGACAAGCAGATGATGAGCCTGATTGCCAACGTAGCTCATGCTCAGCAGCGTATTGGTTCCGATCTGCCGTTCGAGTGAGAGCATGTACGACTCAGTGTAGGGAATCTTGTTCGTGGGTTCGTAGCCAGGTATAGTACTGATCGGCTCGAATTGAGAAAAGTCGACATTTGAGTCCGGATTACTGGCGGATACGTTTAACGGAGCAATTTGAGCTGGAAACCGCTGGCCTTCCACATTGCCCGTGGCGGCGTCAATAAAAGGCGTAGCAAACAGCGGCGGCGCGGGACTTGTGTAGGTAAATCCGTAGGGCGCATTATCACTGATCAGCCCCAAAGTCTCTCCCGGAACCGAGGCGTAAAAGATACCATAACCGACCCGGATGCTGGTTTTGCCGCGGTCTCCCAAAATTTTGCCTAGAAGAGAATCCGGCCGTGCAGCGGGAGAATAAGCCAAACCGAGGCGTGGGGCAAAATCGCGATTTCCGGGCGGACCTAACGTGCGCGAGATTCCGGGATCGCCGGGATACACGATGCCGGCCGGCGCCGTCGGGAAGACAGTTGACTGCTCGCCCGGCACAAAAGTGATGTTATTGTTGTATTTCTCATACCAGGGTTCAATCCGGTCCCATCGCAGACCGTAATTCAGCGTCAGGCTGCGATTGATGCGCCAGGTATCCTGCCCGAAGAGGCCGATGTACTTATTACGCCCGTAGAAAGGACGAAGATCGTTCTGAGTGTATTGGCTGGCGATGCCCAACAGAAAATCAGCAAAGTCGAGGCCAGTCTCCGTACCATAGAAGTTGAAGCTGCCATTCAAATCGGCATAGGGATCGGTGTTGATCTGATCGTAATCTAGCTGGGCCCCGAATTTTAACGTGTGCGATCCCGTCACCTTGGAAAAATTGTCATTCACCTCATAATCATTATTAATCTGATAGAAACGATCCGGATCGGAACCGATAGTGAAGTTATTAAAGAAGACGTTTTCCACGCCCTGGTTTTGGGCCGCCAACGGCACGACACCTAGTGTCCCGGCTCCAGTCACAAAACCTTGAGAAGCCAGACTGACACCCAACCCTCCTACGGGCTTGCCTAGATCGTTGGCGTCGCGCGTATAACTCAGGCGGAATTCATTAACTGCGCTAGGCCCGATTGTCTTGGTATCACCGAGAACTGCTAATTGTGAGCGGCCTAAGTTCAGGGCGTTAAATCCGGGTACGTTGGCCCCTCCCTGAGCGGTTGGGTAAGGGTTATTCTGTGTGTAATCATCCAAGGTATAGTAGCCGAATATAGTGCCCCAACGCGTATTGGCGTCGATTCGCTCCCCAATTTTCTCGTCATGCAGAATCTCATCGTATGCCGAAGTGGAGAAATAATTACCTGGAACATTCGGTGTGGGAATATATTGGAGCAGATTCGAAGCAGGAGCAGACCAGGCGCTCCGCGGAATGGCAGCATTCGGCAGAACGCACTCAGAGGGGCTGGTGCACCCCGGCGTGTAATACGGCTCGCCTACCGAGACGCCATAACCAAGTTTCTGAGATAAGAGATTGGCCCAGTAGGGGCCACTTACCGTTCCCGTAAGCAGGCTAGCCTCGTCGGATAAGTTGCCTGCCCGGTCCTGCAAAGACGGCACTGGAATCAGGCCGGTATCCTGGCCTTCGGTTTGCCGGGTACCTTGATAATCAGTGAAGAAGAAAACTTTGTCGTGAACGATGGGGCCGCCGAAAGTGCCGCCATACTGATTTTGTAAAAACGTGCCGCGCGTGGGAGAGAAGAAATTGCGCGCGTCGAGATCCGTATTACGGAGAAAGTCGAAGGCATCTCCATGGAATTTATTGGTTCCCGATTTGGTGATGACGTTGATTTGCCCCCCGGTATAGCGGCCGTACTCCGCGTCGAAGTTGGATGACAAGATGCGGAATTCAGCGATGGAATCGAGATTGGGAACAATCGCTGCAGCCATGCTTCCGGTCTCTTCGGCATCCGCGCCGTTGATCATGAAACCGTTGGCGGATTCTCTCTGGCCGTTAATCGAGAGAATTCCCGGGTTCAAATCGCCGGAAGGAGAAAATACGCTCTGTCCCAATCCTTGAACGGTGAGTGACGTGATCGATGTAGCCGGCATTACGCCCGGTTGTAGCGCCAGGAGGTCGGTATAGCTGCGGCCATTGAGCGGCAATGCCTCCACGTGATTGCCAGGAATGACATCGCCCAGTTGCGTACTCGCTGTGTCGGCTTGCACCGCTGATTCATTTACCGTGATCCGTTCCGAACGCTCACCCAACTGAAGTGATACGTCCACCAGCAGGGCGCTGTTTATATCGAGAGTTATGTTGGCGCGCCGGTATGGTTCAAAACCAGCGGCAGCCACATCAATATCGTAGTGGCCAACCACTAAACTGGGAAATGAGTACCTTCCGGTTGTATCCGTTCGTATTATCTGCCGCGCGCCTGTTTCCGTATTGGCCGCTGTTACGGTGGCTTTCGGAACCACGGCGCCGCTGCTATCTGTGACAGTTCCCGAAATGCTTCCACCTGCGGCGGCGCGCACCAACTGCGAAAACTGGCACAGCCCGGCACAGACAAGACACAATACAAACACGAACCTAGGGGCTCGAGTGGACCATCCGATATCGTTGCTTGTGCACGCTAGAAACCTCAATTAAGAATCGACGCCCCTGTGTCTGTAATGAAGCCTTATCCTGTACAACTTTACAATCGCTCTGGCCCTGGATGATGTAACGATCTTGTAAAACCTGCAATTCAGCAGCAGGATAGAATCGGTATGCTTTCATTCGATTAGACGGCCTGCGCGATTTTCTCGAAGCATGGCAGATGCAGGGTAAAAGTACTTCCGCGGTCAGGTTCGCTCATAACGGTTAGCCGCCCTTTCATTGCTTCCGCGATGCTCTTGGATAAGGGAAGGCCGAGGCCGGTCCCATGAATTTGCGCGACCCGGACCGACGGACTCCGGTAGAACGGTTCGAAAATGTGAGGCAGGTCTCCTTGACTGATTCCGATCCCCCGGTCCGATATGCTGATCCGAACTTCTTTAGATGCCGAACCATGCTGGCACACACTGGCTCGAATACCCATCCAGCGTTCTTCGCTGCCGTACTTCAACGCGTTGGTGATTAGATTCTGGAGGCACTGAGAGAGAGCAGAAGCATCGCCCAAAACCTGAGGCAAATCCTGCTCGATGTCGCATTCCACGGTAAAGTGACTCGCTTCGATAAGTTCAGCAGAGCTTCCGAGCGCGGCATCAATGACTTCCTGAACTTCCAAGGGTTGAAAAGTATAATGTTGGCGCCCCTGGCGGGTGGCGGCGAAGAGTAGAATCCGCTCCACTAAACCGAACAGGTGTCTGGCCTGATTGCCGATTACCGATCCGTACTGCACCATCTGTTGCGTTGTCCCCACTACGCCGTTACGAATGTTATCAGCACCCGATATGATTACCGTCAAAGGCGTTCGCAACTCGTGGGAAACGGCGGTAACGAAATCCATCTGGAGTTGCGCTAAGCGTTGGGCCCGGTGGCTTGTGACAATCAGCATGGCCATATTCACCACCAGTACGATCAGCACTCCAAAGCCAATCGCAAGATCCCGGCGGTGCATTTCGTTTACGAAGGCTCCCAATGCGCCGCCCCGCCGGTGTCTCACTACCAGCCGCCAATCCTGTCTCTCCGGAATTTCGCGAAGAAATGGAAACCAGGATATCTTCATTGAAGCATCCGGACCTTTATTGTCGGATGGTGTGTGAAATACATGCACGGGGGAACGTAGCGACTTGTCTTGAACATGGCCGAACAGGTCGATGATTCCGTCCGCATCAAGAGCCTCCGAGTTGCCAAAGCCAGGGTCCGAAGAGTACATCACACGGGGGGGCTTGCTTCCAGAGACCACGGCAACTAAGTAATCCAGTCCGTCCGTACCCTGAAAGTAAGTTCGAGATAAGTCGGAAAAAATGCTCTTCTGAATCTCATGCTGATCCAATTCAATCGCGATCCAGTCGACCGGCCGGCCTTTCCGCGAAAACGGAACACCCATCGTGACCCGGTGAAATATCGCAGGAATTTCCGGTTCGAACCACCAACCGGCTATAGGATCGCTCAGGTCGAGACGTCCATAGGCTTCCGGCTCGCTGGGAGCAACAGATGTAGTTTCCAGCAATGTCCGGCTATTGGCGGCCAGAGCGGGATTGGGCAGAGGCTCCGCGGAGATCCTGGCCAAATCTGGACGCAACGGCTCGAACTGGGCCGGCCAATCCTGGGATTCAAACTGGCGAGTCTGCGTATTCAGGCGAAGCGCCGGGGGGCGCACGGCGCTATCCGGCTTTAGCACGTAAAAGTTTGAGACCATCTTCGGATACTTCGCCGCCGCCCTCCATTCGGCAAACCGCCGGATATACTGACTGATATTGCCTGACTGATCATCGATTGGATCGATGCGCAGGGCCAAGCCGACCTCTGAGAAGTATCGGAAGAAATCTTTCTGCCAATTGATCATTGACATCTGCAGGCTGTCGGCGAGCCGTATCGCCGTGGCCTCGCTGATGCGGCTGCTCCACCGATATTGCAACACCCCGAGCGCAATCACAATCAGAGCGCTCGGGATAATGACAACCGTGGAAACCGAATGTTCCCGGAACGGTATTTTCATTGCTGCTGATCTCTGGCCTGGGTCGCGTCAAGGACCTCCGGCCGGAATTTGTAGCCTAAGCCCTGCACGGTGAGAATGAATTGCGGTTGCTTGGGATCGTCTTCCAATTGCTGGCGCAGGCTCGCGACGCGCATGTCGACGGTTCGTGTCTGGATCTTCGCGCCATATCCCCATACGTCCCGCAGCAGCACGTCCCGCGAAAGAGTCTCGCCACGGTGTTCGATGAAAAAACGAAGAAGTTGGAACTCACGCGCCGATAGATTGACAACCTTGCCGTTGCGAGTGACCTCCGTCCCGAGCAGGTCTACACGGATTGATCCGAATCTGAAGATGTGGGGTTGCGGAGCGCCGCTCGCGGGAGCACGCCGGAGTAAGGCAGCCACCCGGGCCATCAATTCTCCCATATTGAATGGCTTCGTGACGTAATCATCTGCGCCGATCTTCAATCCTTTGACAGTGTCCTCAACCTGGCTGCGGGCCGTCAGCATGAGAACCGGCGTAAGACGCCCCGCCGCACGGAGTTCCCTACAAACTTCGAATCCGTTCCTGCGCGGTAACATGATGTCCAAAATGATCAGATCGACCGGCAGACGCGCCGCTTTCTCAAGGGCCTCATGCCCATCGGAGGCGTGCTCGACAGCGTACCCCTCGTTTCGCAGGCTATCGCCGATGAACAGGCGAAGGGCCTCTTCGTCTTCGACCAAAAGGACAAGGCTATTCACGGCCGTCTGTGTGTGTTTTGACGTCAATCCACGCCAAACGCCAGCAGCACATTGCCGGAGTTCGCTCCGGTTACGGCATAGCCTGATCCGACGAAGAGCATGCCGCCGGCAATCGCCGGGCCGGCGGAACTGATCGCGCCGCCATGCGCGGGAACCTGGTTGACCGTCTGAAAAGTTTTGGCGGTTTCCACTTCCCAGATCTCTTTGCCATCGGCGGTGGAGAGCGCGTGCACGCGGCCGTCGGATCCTCCTACGAAGGCCACACCGGAAATGGCGCTGGTAGCGGCGGCGTTATTGACGCGCGTGCCCGGCTTGGCGAGCGGTGTGTACCAGAGCCGTTCACCGGTGGTCAATTGCAGTGCAATCATGCCTCCGCGGCTCAGGCCGTAATAGAGGCTGCGATCATCGGCGGCACCGCCCCACACGATGCCGCCCAACCGCGCGAGAAATGCGGCCGGACCCTTTGCATTGGGATCGGCAGGGGAAACGTTGGTCTTCCAAACCACCGCGCCGTTGTTATCGGGATCGAGCGCGATCACATTGCCATCTTTGGTGGCCGCTACCAGCACCCGCTTGCCGCCCGGCAGCGTTTTCAAAATGGGCGAATTGCCGATGTCCAGATCCGGCCCGTTTTCTGACGGGCAATTGTCGGTCTTGCTCGCGCCATTACAGCCGCCCAGAAACGCATCATCGGCATGGGACTGATAAACCCAGAGCATCTTGCCGGTCTTGATATCGACTGCCATGATGGCATCGGTGGTCTTCGGAGCAGGTTCGGTTTCGCCATCGCCGGTCCCGAAATAGACTGCGTTGCGCACCGGATCGACGGTAGGGGAATTCCAAACCGAACCGCCCGCAGGCGCATAATTCTGCACGCCCTTGGAATTTTTCTTGGTGGGCTTGGGCTCATCCATCACGAAAGTCTTCCAGATGCGGTCCCCTGTACTGGCGTCAAGCGCCACCACGCTGCCGCGCGACGTGCAGCAGGGATAATCGAGCGTCGCGGCGGTGAACTCTTCGGAAGAGGAAACGGGCACGTACAGGCGGCCATCATAATATGTTGGCGCCGCCGTGATCCGAGCCACGAAGTGATCGTCTACTTTAGTGGTCCACAGCAAGTGCCCATCCTGCGCATCGAGTCCATAAACATTGGCATGCGCATCGCCGAAGAACACTCCGTAGCGCGTAGCACCGCGCCCCTTCACTGCTCCGATACTCATGGCATTGCGGACCGCGCCCTTTGTCTGGTAGGACCAATAGACGCATCCGGTTTTCGCATCGAGGGAATAGATGTAGCCGACATCGGTCCCTACGAACACGCGGCCGGATACCACGGAAGGTTGCCCATAAGCAGACAAGCCTGTGGGAAAACCGAATGCCCATTTGAGCTTGAGGCGCGGCACATCGGCGGGAGCGAGGCCGGCGTCCTTAGCGGACTGGAAGCGCGTGTTGGCGATGGTCACGCCCCAGCCATTCCATTCCGGCGCCGATGACGGATCGGAGAGCGGCGGATTGCCGGAGCACTGGTTAGGCATGCTTTTGGCATCACCTTGCTGCAAACTGCCCAGCGGACGGCCACTCATGAAGGTTGCGACCATGCGCCGCTGATCTTCCGTGAGGGCATCTCCCTGCCCCTTCATCACTCCCGTGGTGAGCGCCTGGTAGATTCGTTCCGGCGTCATCTCGCGAATAGCGGCAGGAGATGGCGCGCGCTCGACGTTCGGGTTACCGTGGCAGCCCATGCAGCGGCCCTGAAACACGGCAAAGCCTGACTCGGTCCCAGCCGACTGTGTAGCCGGGCGCGCAGGAGGTTGCGAGTACAGTGCTCCATAAGTGCACAACCCAGTGATCACTAGCAGAGAGATTTGTCTCATAACACCCTCGGAATGACATTTATCATCTGGCGCTCACGGACGCAGGCCGGGACGGAGACGGTACGAGGGGAGGCATTGCACGCTGCAGTCGTGAATTTTTGGAAGCTGCTTGATTTGTGTAAGTTGCGGAGATAGCCGCGATCCGGGAGACGCATTTCGGGGTGGTTATGGCAAGATCCGTCCAAGGCTGAAGCCCCTCCCTTCCGGCCGGCGCCCGGAATGGGGCGTTCGGGGAAACACGCGCGGCGGTGGTGGCAAAGCATGAGTGCCTCATGAGTGTATCAGGTCCTCTCGGGGTTAGTATCGCTTGGGAGGAGGATGGATTTCGGCTGGCGTGGCGGTAAGCATAAGAAGGAACGGCGAAAAAGTTTTGGAAAAATGGCGAACGCACTAAGGGCGTAGCGCCGGGCAGAAGCCCGGCGGCGGGCCGGAAGGCCCGGCCCCACAAGTCCGGCAGGCTATTTCGGGCTTCCCTTGAGACCCTGCGCCAGCACGGGGATCGTGTAGACTGTCATGGCCGTGTTGCGCACGCCCTCAGGCGTCCGGAATTCCTGGCCATTGGGCAGCGTCTCTCCCATCTGGGCGACGTAAAGCGTCTTTCTGCCGGGTCCCGAGAAGGCCACGCTGATGCAAGCGCGCGGCGTAGGAATGAGGCCCAGAGTCTTACCGTCCGGCGCCAGCACGGTAACGCCCGGGTTACTGCCGCCCGTGGTGACATAGACGCGGCCGGCGGCATCGACCGTCATGCCATCACCTCCGCCATCGAGTTTTCCAAACGTGCGCTGGTTCTTGAGGGAGCCGTCCGGTTGCACGTCGAAGGCGACGACCTCGGAGCCATTGGTAACGTACAGCGTCTTCTCGTCGGGACTGAGGTTAATCCCGTTGGTGCGCAGGTTCTCGCCGGCCTCGGTGACCTTGCCGTCCGGACTCATGTGGAACAGGCCGTTGCTGGTGAAATACACGTCGCCTTTTTTGCTGGCAACCAGGTCGTTCACGCGCCCCAGTCCTTTCCCATCTACGCTCGAAGCGAGAACTTTCCGTTCGGGCGTAAGCTGCGCCACGTCCGTTGGTTCCTTGCAATCCGCGGGTTTGATGCCCATATGGCCGCCGGGATCGGTACAGGTTCGCTCTACCACCAGAATGCGATCCTTCGGCCCGAAAGTAATCGCGCCTGGCCCATGGGGAGTGGCGAGGTAATCGGAAGCTTTGTTGTTGCGGTCGAGCTTCATGATCTTATTGGTCTGCTCCTGAGCGAAGAGCAGGCCGCCATCTCTAGAGCCGACGATGCCATCGGCAGTGGCGTCGCCCTGCCAGACCTTGGTCCATTTCGCGCCGGCATCGATGACGCCGGTGATTGCGGTAACCGTTACCTCACGCGGGGGCCCGGGCTGCGCAAAGCCGCGCCCGCGGCCGGCAGGCGGGCCCTGGGCAACAAGCGGACCGCTCACCAGAGCGCATAAAGAAATGAGTTGAAGTTTCGAAGGCATGCTGATAGTTATATCAGTCCCATGCCAGGCGCGGCGCAGGGCTATTCCTGCTGCCGCAGCTCCCAGGAAAAATCATAGAATACGCGCAGTTGATTGCCGTCCAGATCGGCTACCCGGAATTCGCGCAAGTGCCACGGCTTATCCTCGGGCTCAGCGAGGATTTTGGCGCCGGCTTCCCGCCAGCGGTGGTACAGTTCGTCGACTTCCAGTTTGCTATGAAGATTCAGCCAGACCGCGGCCACCCCGCCGGTGCCGTAGTATCGGCGAAAGAGCGCGTTGGTCAGGAACATCCGGCAATCGCCCTGCGAGATGCCGCCGATGCCGCCGCGGTCATCACCCCAATCGAAATGGAAGCCGAGCACATTTACATAATACGCAGCGGCCTTCTCCACATTGGCGACGGGAATTTCCGGAACGGCCTGGGGAAATTGCGCGAGCATGTGGTCCATGTTACGCCAGTCGAAGCGGGAGAATGTCTCGCCTGTGAGCGGGATTATGCCGCATAGCGGGGCGCGGGCCGCGCCATGGCAGGCACAACACGAAGGAACTCCAAATGGAGCCACGTCCGCTGCGTGTCTTCTTCCCAGCGGGAAACGCGCCATTCGCGTCCGAACAGATCCATGGTCTGCGGGAAAGATACCGAACCGTTCCAACGCAGCCGGGTCTCCGGCCAGGGCACCGGCAGCCGCGCATGATCGGCCGAATAATCGATGCGCAGCCGGCCCATGGGACGATACACGATCGAATCGTTTTCGCCGTAGCACACCCGCTGCGACTCCCACCAGCGGCCATCCATGGTCATGAGGAAGGAGCCGATGTGCAAGTGGTCTTCTTTTAGAATCTCGCGAATGTCGGTGGCGGGGAGCGGAACATGCAGTTCTTCAGACGCCGCCCGCACGACCAGGCGCGCATGGCGCACGGCTTCAGCAAAGTTCACCGGCAGAGGCGCACGAGGCGAAACACACAGCAACACGGCTGGCATCACGGGCGGCGCGGGCGCCTCGACCCGGCCCAGCAGCGCCAACACTACATCCGATAGTATTTCCGCATCGGCGGGATACACCGACTGCGGGGCAAACAGGCCGGGCTGCAGCAATAATTCCAGCGTGCCCGGAGAGAGGCGTTCCCGGAGCAGCAGGCGCTCGAGCGCGCGGGCAGTAGCCAGCACCGGGATGCCCTCGCCCTGCCACATCGGCGAATCGCCCTCGTCCACCAGCAGACGAGCCACTTCCACCGGCAGCCACTCGTTCAACAGGCGGCCTATATATGGCGCGACCCACTCCGGATCGAGCTTGACGCGAACGGGATCCTGTTTTTGTTGCTGGGGCTGGGGCGGCGTGCCACCCCGCAGAAGGGTCTCTTCGATCCAGGCCTGAAGCTCGAGGAGGACCGGACGCGCAGAATCACCGTTGGGGAATTGTTCGAGGAGAGCCTGCCGCAGCAGGCGGTCGAGCCGCTTCCACCACGCAAGGTCATGCCCGCGGCTGTAAACCGCCTTCAGCCAGTAAGAAACCAGTACCGGTAGGGTCTCGGGATACCATCGCCTCCGGATGCGGGCAAATAAAGCCGCGAGATCCTTCTCCACGCTAGCTACTTTTGTCCGGCGGACAAATCCGGCACGGAAGGGAATCGCCACGCCTCGCTTAGTTGCAATACTCATTCCAAGATCAGCCTCAACTACTGAGTGCTTCTTAACGCACTCATACTATGAGACGCAGTAACGGGACACGCGATACATAGAAACGTGTATGTCCACACATGCGGTGTCAACTGTCGACGCTGGTAGACGCGCGTGTGGACAGGGTGAGACGGTCAGCGGGCGTCCGGGTAATAGCCGTCCCGGGACTGTACGGCGAAGCCCTTCGGCTTTACCGTAAGGACGATTTTGCGGTAGCCGCTTCCGGTGGGCTGATCGGAGGTGTAGCCCAAGCTGTACTGATTGCGCAGCTCCTCCTGGATCTGGGAATAAATCTTGTCGATGGTTTCCTTTTTGGAGGCGGCAAAGAAGCCTCCACCGGTTTCGCGTGCAAGTTGTTGCATCACTTTTTTGCCGTCCGGGCCCTCGGATTGGGGGTAGCGCGGCATGGGACCGCCGAAGCCTCCGCGGCGGCGGCCATATCCGGGATTAAACGGGTATTCTTCTTCGTCGGCAAACAGGATGGTATAGACCAACGTGTCGGCTCGCTGGGCGGATTCGATCGCCTGGCTCATCGGTTCCTTGCTGCCGGTATCTTTGCCATCGGAGAGGACAATGAGGGCCTTGCGGCCCTTTTGTTTGGACATCAACTCGTTGGAGGCCAGGTAGATGGCGTCATAGAGCACTGTTCCGCCGCGGCGCCGGCCTCCCGGATACTGGCCGCCGCCTCCGCCGTTCGGGTAACCGCCTCCGCCGTTCGGGTAGCTGCCGCCTTGCTGGTTGACTTGGAGCAGATCGCAGGCACGATCGAGTTTCTCGCGGGAGTTGGTGAGATCTTGCAGCAGCTCCACTTCGCGATCGAAATGCAAAACGAAAGCCTGGTCCTTATCGGGGCGGAGCACGTCTTCCAGAAAGACATGGCTGGCACCGCGCTCGTCGCCAATCACGCGGCGCTCGCTGCCGCTGGTATCGACTGTCAAACCCAGGGTTAGCGGAAGATCGGTATCGCGCGAGAAATAGCGGATCGTCTGCGGCCTGCCATCCTCGGTGAGAACGAAATCGTCCTGCGTCAGATTATTGACAAGCTTGCCTTGTTTGTCCCGCACGGTAGCCAGCACATTCACCACTTTGACATCGGTGGAGAAGGTCGTATCGCTTTTTTGCGTGCCTTGTTGCGCGGCCAGGCGCAAGGCGGGTATGGCAGCCAGCAGGCTACGCCTGGAGATCCGATAATCGCCCACGGGTGAGAGATGCATTGCGCCGGTTTGCGGTTACCGGAGGGAGTGGAAAATGCGATCATGGGTCGCGTGAGGGTGGATAAGTGGCTGTGGGCCGCCCGATTCTTTAAAACGCGCGCGCTGGCTGCGCGGGCCTGCGACCTCGGCCGGATCGAGTATCAGGGCCAAAAGGCAAAGCCCGCCCGCGAACTACACGCCGGCGACCTGGTACAGATCAAGAACGACTCGGGCGAGTTCACAGTGGAGGTGCTGATTCTGAGCGACGTGCGCGGTCCGGCGCCAGTGGCGCAGACGCTTTACCGCGAGACCGAAGTGAGCCGCGAGGCACGAATGAAGCTGGCCGAAGAGCGTAAGCGAATGCCGCGTTTCGATTCGCCGGGGGAAGGCAGACCGAGCAAACGGGATCGGCGGGTATTGCAGCGGCTGCGAGGCCGGGAGTAACCATCGGGGGTACACAATGACACAGTTTGCGCGGCGGAGCGGTTGAATTTGTTGGGTTTGGCGCGGCTATGGAAATGCATGTTGCGCCTCGCATGTCTGCGCGCTGGATTGCCTTTGCTGCGTTGTTGGGAAGTTGGAAACTGATGGCGGGGGTCCCTGGGTTTCTGCTGGGGGTGGCGTCGTCAAGCCTGATTACTCCCCTGAACAGTCGAGGGTACGAAGCGGCCGTCGATGTTCAAGGCTCGGTGTACATTGCCTCCAACAATTCCATCGAAAAATTCACCGCGGACGGAGCGCTGGTCTGGAGCGCGAATCTTGGCAGTTCCTTCCAGGTCGCAGCAATTGCGGTGGACTCTTCCGGTAACGTATATGCCGCTTCGATCCCTTTGGTGATCGTGAAAATTAATTCCGATGGCTCCGTCTCTTCTAGCGTGGCCCTCGGCGCCGGGCTCGCGGCGTCGCAGATCTTTGTCGATTCGAACGGCCGCGTCTGGATCGCCGGTACGACTCCTACCGGCATCGAAAACCCTCTCGCGACCACGCCCGGCGCCTATCAGACAACTCTTCCGAATGCCACTGTGTCTCACGGTTTTATCGTGCGCCTAAATGCCGCGGGAACCGGGATCGACTATGCAACGTACTTAGCGGGGAGCGCCCAGGACATCCCTGCGGGAATCGGTGTGGATAGTTCAGGGGCAGCGATTATCGCCGGATGGACGTTGTCCTCAGATTTTCCGCTGACTTCGCCCGCGAGCGTTCCGAGCACGACGGGGGCTTACTTTCTGACACGGCTGACGCCAGCCGGCTCAGGCCTCGTTTACTCTGT
Source organism: Bryobacteraceae bacterium (assembly GCA_030041985.1). Taxonomy (GTDB): domain Bacteria; phylum Acidobacteriota; class Terriglobia; order Bryobacterales; family Bryobacteraceae; genus PSRJ01. The sequence goes on from JASIAM010000115.1 coordinate 19,659, forward strand.
GATCGTGGCGCCGGGCTATGGTAACGTAGCTCTAGCTGTGGATGTGAGCGGCGACGCTACCGTGGATTATGGGCCGTTTGCGGCCTCCACATCCACAGTGGCGCATTTCAGTCCGCAGGGCGTGCTGATTTTCTCCAAGAGCGGAGAGGGTTCCGAGGTGGCGATGGACGCGGCCGGCAATACTTATGTAAGCGGAACTTTTGCCGGAAATCGCACCGTGCAAAATAGCGTCGCACCGTGCGGTTTCGTTTACCTGGATGTACTTTCGCCCATAGGAGACGTGCTACAAGCGACTTGGCTGCCAGGGGCGTTCCTGTTCCAACCGCTGGCAGTCACTGCGGGCCTCAACTCCGCTGTTTACGTCCTGACCCTCGCTGATTACCAGAACGCCGCAGCTTTCTGGTTAACCACATTCGCGCCCAACCCATCCGCTCAGCCGCTGGCGCTGGCTTGCCTCACGGATGCCGCGCTGTTTACGTCCGGCGCCGCGACGGGGATCGCTCCAGGCGAGATTGTCAGTTTGTTCGGACAAGGCCTCGGCCCACAGCAGGGAGTGCAACCGCAGGTCACCTTGCAAACCGGGTACCCGGGGCAGTTATCAGGGGTGCAGGTTCTTTTCGATGGACAACCCGCGACCCTGCTGTATGTGCAGAATCAGCAAGTCAATGCGATCGTGCCTTGGGAATTGACCGCGGGCAGCACTACCAATGTTTGCGTATCCTACGGCGGCACGGTGACTAATTGTCTGACGGAGCCGGTGATACCGGCGGCGCCAGCCGTGTTCACGATCGATGGTGTTAATGCGGCTGCCCTCAATCAGGATGGAACGATCAATTCGGCTGCCCACCCTGCACCGGTGGGCAGCATCATATCGATATTTGCGACCGGACTGGGACCTATCACGCCAGCGATAACGGATGGCGCGATCATCGTTCCGCCATTACCCACGGACACGCTCGGCGTCCAAGGATGGATTCCCCTTCCTTCGAGCGGCATCCCTGGCGCCTCCGGGCCAACGGCAATCCCGATGGCTATAACGTATGCCGGTCCGGCCCCATTCGAAGTGGCAGGCCTCAGTCAGATCAATTTTCAAATACCGGAGGGGTTCACAAGCCCTAATCCGGCGGCAGCATACATCTCGGTTGGGAATGCCATCGGGTACTTCTCCGTGTACGTTGGCAGCACGAATTAAACGCGACCTTACTTGCCCACCAAATGCGAGAGGCTGCGATTATTTCCAGACAAACAAACTCAACCACGGCGGTCAAAGAACAGCTCGGGCGATACGTGGAATCGTTGGCTCAGTCTTTCGATATGAGACTTAGCCAGATCACGCTTTCCGTTCAGCACTTCAGAGGCAATACTCGCGGTTCCGAAGACATCGAGAAGATCGACCTGCCGCAAATTGTTGGCTTCCATAAGATGGCGCAGGATCTCTAATGGCGTGGCGCCCGCCACGGCATAAGACCTGGCTTCAAAATCCTCAATGAGAAGCGTCAATAGCTCTGTCAGACGGCTCTCTTCGGTAGTGCGGGTCTTCTGATTGAGTAATACTTCGAGTGCCGCAATCGCGCGTTCGTTCTCTGCTTCGGTATGGATGACATGAGGCAGAACACTAGAAAGAAGTTTGGAGTATTCCTTCTCGTTTTCAACTTCCGAAACAGTACTCATTTCTTCCATACCCCCTTATCGTATTCGGCGTGTGTTACCACGTGGCGGATAAGCACGGTTTGATCCTTGTAGAAGATCTCCGTTATCAGCCTGAAGTTGTTGCCACAAATGTTAAATACTGTGAACACTTTTTTCCCGGCCGGAACGCCGTCAGCGTGGGAGTACGTCTGCCGAACATCGTCCAACGTTTTCCACCTGGCTGATTTTGCGATCCGAAACCAGGCGTCCAACTGGGCCGGCAGACTTTTGTACTCCTTGAATCGCTCGCCGGCTTCCAGAAGCTTTTTGCGGCTGATGATGTGCAATTCGACCCGTCCCGCATCAAAACCAAGGTTCGCAAAATGCGAATCTTTTGTCAAGTATGCAGTCACGCGAGCGAATGCCGCGGTTTGATTCGGCTGGCGAAGGCAGACCGAGCAAACGGGATCGGCGGGTGTTGCAGCGGCTGCGGGGCCGGGAGTAACCATCGGGGGTACAAAATGACACAGTTTGCGCGGCGGAGCGGTTGAATTTGTTGGGCTTGGCGCGGCTATGGAACTGCATGTTGCGCCTCGCATGTCTGCGCGATGGATTGCCTTTGCTGTGTTGTTGGGGAGTTGGAAACTGATGGCGGGGGTCCCTGGGTTTCTGCTGGGGGTGGCGTCGTCGAGCCTAATTGAGGAGGGTCAGCCCATCGCCGTGGGCCTGAGTACAGTCGATGCTCAGGGATCTGTGTATCTGGTCGGCATTGGCTCCCTCGAAAAATTCACCGCGGACGGAGCGCTGGTGTGGACCGCGTCTCTGGGCACGTTCGCGGTAGGCGCAATGGCTGTGGACTCCTCCGGTAACGTATACGCCGTCTCTTTCCCCCAGGACTTCGGCCCGTTGGTGACCATGAAAGTAAATGCCAATGGCTCCCTCTCGCCCTCAAGCGCTACCTTTGGAATGGGCCTGAAGCCGTTAGGAATCACTGTAGATGCGAGTGGCCGCGTCTGGATCATTGGAAATACAACTCCTGGAGTCGCAAATCCGCTCGCAACTACGCCTGGCGCCTACCAGTCGACTCTTCCGAACATCACTTCGAGTCATGCGTTTGTCGCGCGCCTGAATACCGCGGGAACCGCGCTCGACTATGCAACCTACTTAGCGGGCAGCGCGCAGGATTATCCCGAGGCAATCGGCGTGGATAGTTCAGGGGCAGCGATTATCACTGGATGGACGTTGTCCTCAGATTTTCCGCTGACTTCGCCCGGAAGTGTTCCGAGCACCACGGGGGCTTACTTTCTGACACGGCTGACGCCCGCCGGCTCAGGTCTTTTGTACTCCGTAATCGTGGCGCCGGGTAGTGGCGGCGTGGCTCTGGCGGTGGGCGCAAACGGCGAGGCTGCAGTGGATTATGCGTACTCGCCCACGCTGGCATATTTCAGTCCGCAAGGCGTGTTGATTTTCTCGAAGAGTGGAGAAGGTGGCCTTTTGGCCGTGGATGCGGCGGGCAACGTTTATGCAAGCAGTGGTTCCGCCGGAAATCACACCGTGCAAAATAGCATCGCGCCGTGCGGTTCCGTTTACCTGGATGTTTTCTCACCCACCGGAGAGTTGCTACAAGCCACATGGCTGCCCAACTCTGTGGCGATCCAGCAGAACGCCCTGGCGATCGCTCTAGGTCCCAACTCCGCCGTTTACCTCCTGACCCTCGCTTCTTACCAGGACGCCGGAGCTTTCTGGTTAACCGAATTCGCGCCCAACCCATCCGCTCAGTCGCTGGCGCTGGCTTGCCTGACCGATGCTGCGCTTTTTACGGCGCCCAACACCCCCTTTTCTTTATCCGGCACAACCGCGGGGATCGCTCCTGGTGAGATTGTCAGTTTGTTCGGGGAAGGCCTTGGGCCGAGCGAGGGAGTGCAACCCCAGGTCACTTTGCAAACCGGGTACCCGGAGCAGTTATCGGGGGTGCAGGTTCTTTTCGATGGACAACCCGCGCCCCTGCTCTATGTGCAGAATCAGCAAATCAATGCGGTCGTGCCTTGGGAACTGAGCGCGGGCAGCACTACGAATGTTTGCGTGTCCTATGGGGGCACGGTCACCAACTGCCTAACGGAGCCGGTCGTCCAGGCGGCACCGGCCGTTTTCACGATCGATGGTGTTCATGCGGCTGCGCTCAATCAGGATGGAACGATCAATTCGCTTTCCCACCCTGCGCCGGTGGGCAGCATCATATCCATATTTGCGACCGGGCTGGGACCCATGACGCCAGCCGCAGCCGACGGCGTCATCGTTGTTCCGCCGCTTCCCGCAAACACGCTCGGAGTTCAAGCCTGGGCGTACGTCCCAGTCAATGGCGTACCTTATGCGGTCTCGCTTGCTGTGACGTATGCAGGCCCGGCCCCCTTCGAGGTGGCTGGCCTCAGTCAGATCAATTTTCAAATACCGGAGCAGTTCGCAAGCCTTAATCCGGACGCATACATCTCGGTTGGGAATGCCCGCGGGTACTTCTACGTATACGTAGATTAGGGGCGAGTTTACTTGCCCACCAAATGCGAGAGGCTGCGATTATTTTCCTGGCAAACAAACTCGATCAGTTCCGTATTGGGCATCAGTTGCTGGTTGAGCTGGATACTCCAGGGCCGCGTAAAAGTTTTCGGATCGTCAATAGTGATACCGATTTCGAGCGTGCCGTAATTAGGGCGTCGAAAGCGCTCGGTCATCTTGGCCGCGGAGGTCACCGGGGTGCCTTGCTCATCGAGCCAGCCCATGTCACGGAAACCGGTGGTTTCGGCCACCAGCGTATCGCCTTCCCATCTGCCCACGGAATAGCCGAACCACCACGGCTCCACATCCGCGGCGGCTGGCAGAGGACGCCCATCGGTGAAGATCTGCCGCAGCCCGTTGTTGGCTTCGTACATGATCAGAATAAGGCCGGGGGTTTGCATAATTTTGCGCGGCTGCGGATGGCTGTGAAGCTGCAACGGGTGGAGCGGTAGACAGTGAGCGTCAGGATGATCTTTGCTGTTTTCGGCGAGCCGCTGCTGGCGAAGAGACGCAGCCCAGGACTGGAATGGAAGGCCATCGGGGAATAGCGGCAGAAGACTCTGAAACGGCACCAGAACGCCCGGCTGTCCGAATGCCCGCGCCGGAGCCGGCGGAACACCTGGCGGGATTCCGCGATCCCAAACTCCCGATAAATCCGGATGCCCATCCGGCGTGACTGGCGCGGGGCCGGAAAGATCAATCCGGCCGTCAGGCGTTCGCGGCGCTTGGGGGGTTGCATGGCCGGGCCACTGGGCCGCCAGCCCTACCGGAAACGCAACCGCCACCACCGTTACTGCCATCAAAGAACACAGCCGCGCGCTCATGGAGGAAGCCCCGCGCTCATCGAGCGATCCGAACAGTATATCGGATAACCATTGGCCGCCCAATCGGGGCAGCGATGTTACAGAGATTTCAAAATCGGGAACTCATCTTCCGATTTGCGGGAATGCTAGTGTAAGTGTTCACGAAATGGAAAGACAAAAAGCCGCGCTTCGCGGGGTTGGCAGGCGAAAGCGCCTACCCCACAAACACTAGTCCGACGACTTGTTTGTCAGTTGGGTTGGTGATTGGTCTCTCGCTGGCCTTCGGCCAAGCCGCGGTGGCGCAAAGCCCCGGCCCGGCAAAGAATGCCGTGGGCATGGAGTTCGTCAAGATTGCGCCCGGGGAATTTATGATGGGGTGCGCGGCGGATGATCCAGCTTGTGCCGCGGACGAAAAACCTGCTCATCGCGTGCAGATCACAAAAGCCTTTGAGATCGGAAAATACGAAGTGACACAGGCGCAGTGGCAGGCGGTGATGGGAGCGAATCCCAGCACCATTAAGGGAGACAATCGTCCCGTGGAAACCGTATCGAAAAACGAAGCGCACGATTTTCTCGCCAAGCTCAACGCTCGCAACGACGGTTACCGGTACCGCCTGCCCACCGAAGCGGAATGGGAATACGCGGCGCGAGCGGGAAGCAGCGGGACACAACCATTAGATGAAGTCGCCTGGTATGCGGATAACTCCGGGGATGAAACCCACGCAGCCGGCACTAAGAAACCGAACGCCTGGGGAATCTATGACATGTTGGGCAACGTGCGCGAATGGGTAGAAGACCTGTATGCGGCGAACTACTACAGCAACAGTCCGGTGGCCGATCCGGCCGGCCCCACGCCAGGGCAAGGCGGAGGTTTCGGACGCGGCCGCGGCGCGCAACAGCAAGGCCCAGGGCCGCAGCAAAACAACCAAGCCCAGCAGCAAGCGGGCGGGCAACAACAAGGCCGATTCCGCGGAGGCTTTCGCGGCAGAGGTGGCAGGCAACTCCCGGTAGTGCGCGGCGGCGGGTGGGACAACCCCGCCAATTTTGTCAGGCTCTCGGCGCGATACCACTACTACGGTCCCACTTTGAGAGTCAGCGACATCGGATTTCGCGCAGTCCGCGAACCGATCTGACCGGATGGAGAATAGTAATGAAGAAGAATTTTTTCATGGCTACGCTGGCGGCTGGTGTCATGGCCGCTGCGCTCCCACTTTTTGCCCATCACTCGTTTCAGGCTGAGTACGACCAGTCAAAGCCGCTCACGCTGGTGGGAAGAATCACCAACGTGGTGGCAGATAATCCTCACGGTTGGATTTATCTCGATAGTAAGAACGCGCAGGGGAAGGTTGTGAATTGGGCGCTGGAGCTTCCCGCACCCAATGTGCTACGGCGCAACGGCTTTGACCGGAGTATTTACCAAACCTTGATGACATCCGGCGAGGAGGTCACGGTTACGGCCTACGCCGCTAAGGATGGCTCCAAGCACGCATGGGCCGGGGGTTTAACGCGGGCGGATGGACAAACCGTAATTCCGCTGGGCGGGATTCCGCAACGCGGTTTTGGGCGCGGGCGGCAAGACAACAGTAACTAGGCCCGAGCGCTTTAATTACCGGGCGCGAGAGCGGACGGAGCGGGCGCTGCTTTGGCGTGGTGCAGATGGCGGCGAATATCGGGCCAGAATTCCCTTACAACCAGGGTTAGGGTGTCGTAGCCGACCTGGGTGCCCCAAACACTCGCGGTATTGGGAAAATTGCGGTCGCCTTTGGGGTGATAGCTATACGTCGATATGCCGGCCGACATCGCGCTGCCCAAGACCTCGGAAAAGTTGAACGTGCGATGGCCGCCATCTGTTCGCGTAACCACAATGCGGCTCATAGCATAACCGGCACGGCGCCAAAAGCTCCCTTGGCCCATCTGGAAATACCGGGGATCCTGATGCAAGAGGGAGGGCAGGATGGCTGCGGTCATAAAGTTTTCAATGGTGCCGTCGGCAAAGTATGCGCCGTAGCGTTTCCCATACCCTAGCGCGCCTTGTCCAAATCCGGGTTCACTGTTTTCCGCCTGGCTCAGGCCCGATAGCGCGCCGTACCAGAAGAATTCTACGGGATCGAATGCGGTTCGGGCGGTGGTACCGAATTTTTCGCGCACTGTGAGCGGGGGGACCTCTCCCGCATTTTCCAGAGTGAGAAAGTTTGGCAGAGTGAAGAAAAGCCGGTCTTTGGATGTCCCACTGGGCTTTCCACTGGTTCCCGTGCCGCCGTCTGCTGCCGGCGCCAAGCCGGTTGACGGGGCCAGGGCAGGTGCGCCATCGGATTGGGCGGAATCCGCCGGTTGAGCAGCGGCACCCAGGGTACAGATGCCCCACAGGCTGGCCGTCAACACCAAGCGTTTCCATGCACTTGAACAATTACGCATGGTATGTATTTATTTGTACTATCGGCTGGCTGGTATTAGAGATCCTGTTGTCTTGCGAAACCTACCCCAAAAGAGTATTCGGACCCGGGGAAGCGGGAGTTCGAAAAAAACAGGTCCCGGGCCCACCAACCTCATTACTACGCTAACACGGCGGGAGCAGGAAACACTCGGGAAATATTTCCGCGGTGGCGGCCGAATGGCGGCCTAATGACGGAAACGGCGTTTGATCCAACGCGCCAGGTCGGGCCCGAACTCGGGCGCGAGGTTGGTGAGACCGGCGCCCGCCACATTGGTGCCCCAATTCACTACGCCCACCTCCGGCGTCCGGCTCACCGGAGGATAGTAGGCGTTGGAGAGAGCAGCGCTCATCGCGCACCCCGTAACATTTGCCCAATTAAATGTTGTGGCACCCGAATCGGTTCGTGTAACCACGGCGCGGCTAATGGCGTAGGTCATCCGGGTCCAGAATCTGTGGGAAGGCCCACGGCGCACGTAGCGCGTGTCTTCGTGGAAAGCCGAGGCCATCACGAAATCGGCAAAAAAGTTTTGGCTGATGTTGTCACCGGCCGTTGCGCCCAGCCGTTTGAAGAACGCGGCCCTCCGCCAGAAATGCCTTCCGTACAAAGGAGCGGAGCGGGTTAGTTGCGAAGCGGTGGCATCCAGGCCGGCCGAGACCAGAGTTAGAGGAGTCAGGGTTTCGCTGACGAAAAATTCCCATTTCTCAGTAGGCGACGGCGGCGGGGACGGAGGCGCTCCGGACGAGTCAGCATCCGGTTGCAAGGCATCTTGCGCGCGCGCGCACATTAACCCCAAGAACAACAGCGACCATAGAACACACCCGTGCGATACTGTCATCGGCCCATCTCACCCAGGAAGAATTACTTCACTGTAGCATTGGCCGGGAGCATACAGGCCCGCGCCGGCGGGTTTGCTCAGGAGGGTTTGGCCAGGCCGGCTTGTTCAAGCTGGGTTGTTCAAGCAAGCCTGGCCCGCACCTTTTCGCTCAGGGCCTTGCCATCTACGGTTTTGCCTTTCAGCCGCGCTTGCGTTGCCTTCATCACCACGCCCATCTGCTTCTGCGCGGTGATGCCGGTTTCCGCCATGGCGCCGGCAATGGCGGCTTCGATCTCCGCTTCGCTGGCCGCCGCCGGGAGGTATGCTTCGATCAGGATACGCTCGGCATCTTCCTTTGCCGCCTGATCCTCGCGCCCGCCTCTGCGAAACATCTCGGCGGCATCGGCGCGCTGCTTGATCAACGATTTGAGTACCTGCATCTCCGCCGCGTCATCCAGCGGTTTGGGCGAATCCACCTTCTGTTTCATTAGCGCGGCCTTGATCATGCGGAGCGCGCTCAGCCGCGCTTCTTCGCGATTTTTCATGGCCGCTACCATATCCTGCTGCACTTGATCGATTAAGGCCATAGTGTCTGTTATTCTAAAGGACAAAGCACCGCCATGTATATCCGCAAGCAGCGTTTGTTAACCCCTGGCCCGACTCCTTTATATCCGCCAGCCCTGCATGCCATGATGGCGTCGGATATTCATCACCGCACGGAAGATTTCCGCAAGGCTTACCGCTCCTGCCTGGCGGATCTCAAAGAGGTTCTGGCGACCGCCAACGATGTGCTGCTGTTTGCGTCATCGGGCACCGGCGCCATGGACGCCACGGTCTCCAACCTTTTTTCGAAGGGTGACAAGGTAATCGTATGTTCGGCGGGTAAATTCGGCGAGCGCTGGGCGGAAATCGCCCAGGCTTATGGGCTCGATGCCACGGTGCTCTCCGCGCCTTACGGCAAGGTGGTGGCGCCCGCGGAGGTCGAGCGCGCGCTGGCGAAGGAACCGGCCATTAAAGGCGTGTTCGTCCAGGCTTCCGAGACCTCGACGGGCGCCGCGCACGATGTGCGGGCCATGGGACGGGCAGTGGCGGCAACCGATGCGATTTTTGTTGTGGACGCCATCACTGGCCTGGGCACGATGCCGCTGGATATCGATGGCTGGGGCCTCGACGTCCTGATTGGCGGCTCGCAAAAGGCCTTCATGGTGCCGCCGGGTTTGGCGTTTCTGTCGATCAGCCCCAAAGCCTGGAAGTTCGCCGGCACTGCGACGCTGCCGCACTATTATTTCAACCTGAAGAAGGAGAAGAAGAGCGGCGATGGCGGCGAATCGAGCTGGACGCCAGCCACTTCTCTCGTCCTCGCGCTCGCCGAATCGCTGCGCTATATCAAACAGCTCGGGATGCCGAAGCTGATCGAAAACGCGCAGATTCTGGCACAAGCGACACGCGCCGCCGCGGTGCGCCTGGGCTTGGAACTGTTTGCTCCGGATGCGCCCGCCGCCTCGGCCACGGCTGTCAAGGCGCCGGAGGGGATGGATTCCGGCGTGATTGTCAAGGAATTTCGCAATCGCTTCGGCGCCATCATCGCCAACGGGCAGGGTTCCATGAAAGGGCAGATCTTCCGCATCGCTCATCTTGGCTATTTTGATTTTGCCGACCTGTTTGCGGTGATCGCCGGCCTGGAAATCATCCTGAACGCCAACGGATTCCCGGTGAATTACGGGGCGGGCGTCGCGGCCGTCGAGGAAGTCTACGAATCCGTTGCCATCCGCCAGCCGGTGGCAGTGTAGCCGTGGATTTCCAGGTCCCTGCCCTGCTCTGCCTATGAATATTCTGATAGCCGAGCCGATCGCACCCGCTGCCATCGAATTGTTTCGAGCGCAGGCTGGCTGGAACACCATCGTTTCCACTCCCAAGGAATACGCGCAGCATCTGCCCCATGCGGATGCCCTGCTGGTGCGCAGCGCCGTTCAAGTGGATCGGGCCGTGCTGAGCAAGGCGCCTGGCCTGCGCGTCATCGGCCGCGCCGGGGTGGGCGTCGATAATGTCGATCTCGAGGCGGCCACGGAGGCCGGGGTGTTGGTGATGAATACTCCCGGGGGCAATGCGGTTTCTGTTGCCGAGCACACCTTGGCCCTGATGCTCGCCATGGCGCGCCATATTCCGCGCGCGGACTACACCACCCGTTGCGGCAAATGGGAAAAGAAAAAGCTGATGGGCAACGAGCTGCGCGGTAAGACACTGGGCGTGGTGGGGCTGGGCAGTATTGGCCGGGAAGTGGTGAAGCGCGCCCGCGCTTTTGAAATGCGCGTCACCGCGCACGACCCCTACGTTACCTCGAAAGTGGCGCAGGATTGCGGTGTGGAGCTGGTAGATCTGGCGCGGCTCTATAGCGAGAGCGACTACATCAGCCTGCATGTGGCGGCCACTCCGGAAACGCAGGGCATGCTTTCGCGCGAGGCTTTCGAGGCCATGAAACCGGGAGTGCGCATTGTCAATTGCGCGCGCGGCGAACTGGTGGATGAGAACGCGCTGGCGGAAGCGCTGGCATCGAAGAAGGTAGCGGGCGCGGCCCTGGACGTCTACTCCACGGAGCCACCGCCTTCCGGCTTCCCACTGCTCCAGTCTGAAGGAGTCATTGCGACACCGCATATCGCCGGGTCGACCGAGGAGGCCCAGGAGATCGTGGGGGTGCGGATCGCCGAGCAGGTGGTGGAATATCTGAAAACCGGTGTGGCCATCAACGCAGTAAACATGCCCGCGGTCAGCCCGGATCAGTATCGCGCTCTGAAACCATATCTAAAGCTGGCGGAACGGCTCGGCCACTTCGCCGCCCAGATAGCCAATGGCAATCCGGGAACGGTGCGGTTCGCCTATTTCGGGAAGCTGGCGGACAACAATACTAACCTGCTGCGCAATGCGGGATTGGCGGGGGTGCTGACGCGTTCTACCGAATATCGCGCCAACCTCGTCAATGCCATGCAGATCGCCGACCAGCGGGGCTGGAATATCGCGGAGCGGCACGAAATGCGGTCCGGCCATAGCGACACCATTCGTATCGAGATCGAAGCCGGCTCCGGTGTCACTTCGGTAGAAGGAGCGCTGGTTTTCGATAAGCCGCGGCTGCTGCAGATTGATGGCATTCAATGCGAGGCCACGCTGGCGGGTTTTCTGACCTTGATGAAGAACCAGGATGTGCCGGGAGTGGTTGGCCACGTGGGTAGTGTGCTGGGACGCAACCGGATCAATATTGGCAACTTCTCACTCGGCCGCCGCGATGCCCCGCTGCAGCCGGGCGAGCCACTGGAAGCCATCGCGCTGGTCACCACCGATGAGCCGGTTCCCGAGGCTGTGCTGAATCAACTCCGCGAAAATCCGGCCGTGCGCTTTGCCCGGTCTGTGGAGTTCCGGGAGCAGGATTTCGAGAAGCGGCGAATCGGCGGAAAATGATACCATGAAAAGTTCCAGAACCTGAGGTTTGCGTGGCGAGAATTACCCGTAAAGAGTTAAAAACCGATAAGTTTGCACTCGAAGTCGAGCACGGTCTCAGCTTTTTCGAAGAGTACCAGAATGAAATTCTCCGGTATGGCGGCATCGCCCTGGTGGTGATTGCGATTTTCTTTGCCATCCTCGGCTACCGGCGCCACCAGCAGACCGCGCGCGAGCAGCTCCTCGCCCGTGCCATCGCGGTTCAGGAGACTGCCGTGGGGCCTCCTTCGGCCAACGGAACCAACATGTTTCCGACGCAACAGGTGAAGGACGAAGCGGCGCTGGCGGCGTTCAAAGGAGTGGTGACCAAATACCCGGGTTCTGACGAAGCGGAGATTAGCCAGTACTACACCGCGTCGATTCACGCCGATCAGGGCAATTTGGCCGAGGCGGAGAAAGGCTTCCAGGAAGTGGCGCAAAAAGGTAACGAGCGTTACGCTTCGCTGTCCAAGCTGTCTCTCGCGCAGGTTTACTTTGCGGATGGCAAACCGGATCTCGCAGAAAAGACGCTGCGTGACCTGGCTGGCCATCCCACGCTGTTCGTCTCTGCCGACCAGGCGAATATCGCGCTGGCGCGCGGTTTGATGACCAGCAAACCGGCCGAGGCGCGCAAGCTTCTGGATTCGCTCAAAAACCGGCAAGGCTCCGTGGGCCAGGTGGCGCTGACTCTATACGGCGAGCTTCCGCCGCAATAGCCGGTGGGCGCTGCGCCTGGTACGGGAATGCTTGCCCACCTCCGGTTTCCGGTAAACCGCAGCCGGGGCCGCCGGTATCCCGAGCCTCCGCATCCCTACCGCAACCCGTTCCAGCGCGACCGCGACCGTATCGTGCACTCTCGCGCCTTCCGCCGCCTCGAGGCCAAGACACAGGTGTTCACGCCGGGGATTTCGGATCATTTCCGTAACCGCCTCACCCATACGATCGAGGTGGCGCAGATCGCACGCACCGTGGCTAACGTGCTCGAGCTCGATGAAGATCTCACCGAGGCGCTCGCTCTGGCTCACGACATTGGCCACCCGCCTTTCGGTCATGCCGGTGAATTCGAATTGAACCGGCAAATGGAGCGCTTTGGAGAGAAGTTCGATCATAACCTGCACGCCCTGCGGATCGTGGAAAGCTTTGAGCAGCGCTATGCCCGCTTTCCCGGCCTGAACCTCACCTTCGAAGTCCGCGAGGGCATCGTCAAACACTCGCGCGACTTCGGCCCCGGGGAAGCGCCGGAACTCGATGCGTATCTGCCGGGCCTGAAACCGCCTTTAGAAGCGCAACTGATCGACCTGGCAGATGAGATTGCTTATAACACGGCGGATATAGATGACGCTTTCGAGGCAGAGATGCTGGCAGCGGAAGAAGTGGCCGCGGGCGTTCCGCAATATCGCGCCATTCTCGACGCGGTGAGCACGCAGTTCCCCGGTGCGACCCGGCGCGAACAATTTCAAGAAAGTCTCCGCCAGCTCATTGACCTGCTGGTTTCCGGCTTGATCGAAGGTACGGTACAGCAGGCGCGGAAAGAGGGAGCCGGAACGCCCGATGAGGTCCGGGAGCTTCCGCGCCGTCTGGCCTCTTTCACCCCGGAAACGAGTGAAACCAGCCGCGAGCTGAAACGTTTTCTGCATCGCCAGGTTTACGAGGCGCCGGCCCTTGTAGAGGGGCGACGCGAATCCGCGGCCATGATCGGGCAACTGTTTCAGCTTTTTCTCGAAAAACCCGCTCTGCTGCCGCAACCATATCGCGGCCAGGCCGGAGGCCCGCTGCATCGAGTAATTTGCGATTATATCGGCGGCATGACCGACACTTTTTTCCGGCGCGTTTATGAGCACGTGACAGGGCGCGCGACTACTCTTCCACGGCCGTGACGCTGGCCACTTCGGCTTCGCGTACGCCGTACAGTTTCAGCAGGCGGCGGCAGATCTCGTCACCGATGCGCTGCGGGGCCTCCTCCGGATCATGTTCTACCTCGACTTTCAGGAACAAATACGTGCGGCTCATTCGTAGTTCTACTGTAGCCTGAGTTACCGGGTAGGTGACATAGGTGTTCCTCTATACTGGAAAAATGGCTTGTGCTATTTGCAGCACGCGGCGCCCGAAGCGGTTTTGCCCGGGTGTCAACGGTGAGATCTGTCCCATTTGCTGCGGCACGGAGCGGGAAATAACGGTAAGCTGTCCGCTCAATTGTGAGTACTTGCAGGACTCGCGGCGGCACGAGAAGCCTGTTCTCTCCCATCCCGTAAACCTGCCGGATCAGGACATTCGTGTGACCGATACTTTCCTGCGCGATCATGATGAGCTTTTGACGGCGCTCGCTGGGATCATTGCTGAGGCTGCTCTGGCGATACCGGGCGTGGTTGACTGGGACGTCCGGGATGCACTGGCAGCGCTGGTTCGCACTTACCGTACGCTTGCCTCCGGATTGTATTACGAAACGCGGCCGGACAACACCCTGGCAGCACGCTTGTGCGCGGCCGTGCAAGAAGGTATTCAGGGGTTTCGTGCTGAGGAGCAGCGGCGGCTGGGGATGCCACGAACGCGCGACTCGGATTTCCTGCAATGCCTGGTGTTTTTGGAGAGAGTGGAGTTCGATCATAATAATGGCCGGCGGCGGGGTCGCGCGTTTATCGATTTGCTGTCGAACCTTGCTCAATCGCTGGAGCGGACTTCGGCGCCGGGGGATTCGCTACTGGTGCTTCCTTAGGCGCCGATTCGCGTAACCGTTCGATCGCGAGAGCGCGTTTCGAGGCAGTGGCGACAATCTGCCCGGAATACTGCTCCCGGCCGTTTACCAAAAGGTCCACCGGGCTGCTCACCGGCCGGTCAAAAACCACTACGTTTCCTTCGGAGAGATCTAGGAGATTTTGTACCGATAATTCCAGCCCTTCAAGACGCGCCTCCAGCGTCAGCGAGGCCTCCTGCAGCATTACCAGGAAGCGCGCCTGCTCGGTCTCGCTGGCAACGGTTTTGCGGACGGACCATTGCTGATCGAATTTCTGCCGCATCATTTTAATCACGATCGACGGGAGAGCAATGTTCATCATGCCGACAGCTTCCGCGATCCGGATCTCGACCCCGATCGCCACCACCGCCTCGTTGGGCGCTAGCACATACAATAGTTGCGGCTCGGTCTCCATCGATTCGATGGTGAAATCGATTTCGGTGACGCCTTTCCAAGCCTCCCGTAAATCATTAAGAATGATCCGAAGCAATCCGTCCAGCAGTTTCTGTTCGATTTCCGTAATGTCCCGCTGAATGGAGCCGGATTGTTTGCCGGTCCCACCCAACAGCATCTCGATAATGGGAAATACCAGGGAAGGATTCAACTCCAGGACGCCATTGCCATCATAGGGGCGCAAGCCCATCGAGACCAGGCAGGTGGGCGAAGGCAAACCTTCCAGGAACTCGGAATAGGAAAGCTGTTCCACGCTCACCAGGTTTACCGTGAGATAAGAGCGCAGGTACGCCGAAAGGCTCGAAACCAGATTGCGCGCGAAGACATCGTGCAGCAGATGGATCGCGCGGACCTGCGATTTGGGAATGCGGTCGGGACGCCGAAAGTCGAATCGGGCGGCGGTAGATTCCCGTTTGCGGTCCTGCTTTTGAAACACTGCATCGATTTCCTGCTGCGAGAGTTGCCGGCTCATAATTCAGGCGATGGTCTCCTCGGTCTTCTAATCGGTTTGTTTCGGGCGCGGCTTTAGGCTGAACACGCTCGCTTTTTCTATAGTTTTTTCTGCGGCGGGCTATTGAATTCGGTGGCTTTCGCCGATGAATTAGGGTGTAAGGAGACGAATGGAATCCGACGTCTTGATTGTGGATGATTCAGCCGCGATCCGCAAAATATTGCAGCGGGTATTGCGGCAAACAGGGATGGCGATCAATACGATTCATGAGGCCGGTGACGGGGAAGATGCTCTGAACCTGTTACGGTCGCATAAAGTTGATCTTGTCTTAACCGATATCAACATGCCAAAAATGGACGGGCTGGAGTTGCTGGCAGCGCTTAAGAAATCTCCCGAGTGGGTAAATGTGCCGGTGGTCATGATCACGACCGAGGGGGGTGAAACCAAAGTGGCGGAGGCCGTCCGGCTCGGGGCCGCCGGCTATGTCCGCAAGCCTTTTACAGCCGACCAAATTAAGGAGAAGCTGGTTGGAATTTTGGAACCGGCGCTGCCATTATGAACGTACAGAATCTAATCGTCGATTCGCTCCGGCATGCTGTCGAGGAAGTCTTCTCGACGATGCTCACTGGCGAAATCGAATTCCAGGAACTCACGCTCGAAAATGCCACTCCGGAGTTTAGCGATCGCGTGGTTTCTTTCATCGGAGTTGCCGGTACCTGGACAGGAACCGGAAGCGTGACCTGCTCGCCGGGGGCGGCTTGCCGCGTCTGTTCCCAGATGCTGATGGCGGATTATACTTCGGTCACCGAAGAAGTGCTGGATGCGGTGGCTGAGTTGACCAATATGATCATAGGGAACGTCAAAAGCGAGTTAGAGCGCCACTTAGGGCCGCTCGGTCTAAGCATTCCAACCGTGGTCTTCGGACGGAACTTCAAAACCAAGAGCGTCACTGCAGAATGGATCGTCCAGCGCTTTCGTTGGGAAGGCGATGAAGTGCTCTTGCGAATCTATCTTCGGCCTGGGGAAAGGACCTGTGCTCCAATGACTCAGCCCACCGACGTGGCGATGGAAGTCTAATCACATCTAAGGGAAAGCATCTATGCCATCCATTGTTGCTGAAAGCCAACCCGCACCCGTCACCTTAGGCGACGCGCGATCTGGGAAGTATCTGACATTCCAACTGGGGAGAGAAGAATTCGGCATTCGCGTCCTCAAGGTCCGCGAAATCATGGGCATTTTGGAGATTACTGCTGTGCCGCAAACGCCCTCTCACGTAAAGGGCGTTGTCAACCTGCGCGGCAAAGTGGTACCTGTAATCGATTTACGCCTCAAGTTCGGCCTCCCAGCCGCCGAATATACGCAAAGAACCTGCATCATTGTGACGCAGATCAATGGAGAATCGGGAAACATTCTCATGGGGGTCATCGTGGATGGTGTTTCTGAAGTACTCAGCTTGACTCCCTCGGATATCGAAGATACGCCTGACTTTGGCGAAGAGATCACTGGCAATTACTTGCTTGGTCTGGCAAAGGTTAAGGGCAAGGTCAAAATCCTGCTGGATATCGACAGGGTCCTTTCCGCACAGGATCTGCATCACCTGAAAAGCATGCTGCAGTAGAGGTTATTTAGTGGAGAAACGCTATGCCTGAAGACAGAGTGCCTTTTTCAATGAAGCTTTCCATTTGCGCTGGGGCCAATCTGCTGCTGCTCCTGTGGCTAGCTTGGCTCGCGATGACGCCGGGACAGTCTTCGTCCCACTGGCTGGTTGGGCCGTTGGCCATCCTAGGAGTGATCGTGGCTGTAGTGGCACTGTATGTCATTCATAGCGTAACCCGTCAGTTTCGACAGATCGCTGCTGGATTGCTCGACGGTTCGCGCCAGATGGCTGCCGCTTCCGGGCAGGTGGCGTCTGCGAGCAATGCACTGGCTCAAGGCGCCTCCGAGCAAGCGGCGGCACTCGAAGAGACGTCGTCATCAGCCACGGAAATAACTTCCATTACTCGGAAGAATACCGAAAATACGCGCGCTGTCGCGGGTCTCATGGTGCAGGCGGCACAGGCAGTAAGAGACGCCAATCGAAATCTGGAAGAAATGGTCCGATCTATGAAAGAGATCACCGGTTCAAGCGAGAAGATTTCCAAGATCATTCGAGTCATCGACGAGATTGCATTTCAAACGAACATTTTGGCCTTGAATGCAGCGGTGGAAGCTGCGCGGGCTGGTGAAGCCGGCATGGGATTCGCCGTGGTCGCCGACGAAGTGCGCAATCTCGCCCAGCGCAGCGCGCAAGCCGCAAAGGATACAGCCTCACTCATTGAAGAATCCATCAATAAATCGAGCGAGGGAAGCGGAAAGCTGGACCAAGTTGCTAAGTCGGTAAATCAGATTACCGCCAGCACCTTAGAGGTAAAGACTCTGGTGGATGAGATTGCAGCCGGTAGCCAGGAGCAATCCCGTGGGATCGAGCAGATCGCCACCGCGGTGACCGAAATGGAGAAAATGACCCAGCAGGGCGCAGCCGGAGCGGAGCAAAGCGCTTCCGCCAGTGAAGAACTGGCGTCACAAGCCCGTAGCCTCTGCTCGCTGGCGGATAGCCTGGAGATTTTGGTCGGCAAACGTGACACGGTCGACGGCACTGATGTAGAGGGGAAGCCTACCCCATTCGAAACGGAGGCTGCGGTGGGGGCCATGCGCACCGGCACAGGCCGGCCCGCCACTATGTCGCACCGGCGAGGAATTGACCGCGCTGCCTTACCGCTAGAGGGAGAGGACAACCTTTTCTAAAGGCTCCTTATGCCGCGCTACGTAGAATTACAACAACGGGTAGAAGATCTTGCCCTGCGCCTGGTGCTCGCAGGGACAGACAGCAGAGAGAATGTGGATAACTGGATCGAGGCGATCGGGGCGATTCACAACGGTGCTGTCTGCGAAGGAGCAACCGAAGCTGCGGACGCCGCTACGGCCCTGATTGCAACGATCCAGGAGGGCGGGGCCACCGATCCGGCACGCATTTTGCAAGATGGGATCTCGCGACTCCAGCAGGCATTAGGGGTCCATCAACCGGCGGAAGCATCCCTGGCTCAGGATCCCGAACTACTCTCTGATTTCATACTGGAAACCCGAGAGCATCTGGCAAGCCTCGAATCGCAGCTCCTCGTCCTGGAACGCGATCCGAGTAACGTGGAGGCGCTGCACGCCATTTTTCGGAGCTTTCACACCGTCAAAGGCTTGGCGGGGTTTCTGGAGCTACGGGAAATCCAGAAGGTGGCCCATGAAGTCGAATCCGTGCTGGATCTCGCCCGCAATTTGCGGTTCACGGTATCCCCCGAGGCCATCGATGTAATCCTGCTCAGTGGCGATTACCTCAAGGGATGGCTCGATCACCTGGAATCCGTCCTCCAGAAGCAGCCATCCCGCTGTCCCGATCCCGACCCGAATCTGCTCGCACGGATAGCAGCAATCCCTTCTTTGCAACTAGCTACTCCTCCGGGCAGTTTGGGCTCGCTCGCCGCCGCTGTGGAACAAAAGGGCCGTCCGCAGCTTACGGAAGCCCAGCCGTCTTTGCCGTCCGAAACCGCCGGGGAAATCCGGCGAGCAGAGGCCAAGGCAGTAAAAGTAGACACGGCGAAGCTGGATTATCTCGTCGATATGGCGGGGGAGATGGTGATTGCCGAAACCCTGGTCCGGCACGACCCGGAACTCGCCAAGGTCAAGAGCCCAAGGCTGCAACGGAATCTGGGGCAACTCACGCGGATCACCGGAGAATTGCAGAGGACCGCGATGGCCATGCGTCTGGTTCCCATCGGGCCCCTGTTTCGTAGGATGGCCCGCCTGGTCCGAGACCTGTCACGCCAGTTTGGCAAACCGGTCACGATGGAAACTGAAGGAGACGAGATCGAATTGGATCGGACCATTGTCGAGGAGTTGGCCGATCCCCTGATGCACATGGTGCGCAACTCTATGGATCACGGGTTCGAGCATCCCGATGCCCGCGAAGCCGCCGGCAAGCCCCTAGCAGGCCGGCTTTTGCTGAAAGCGCAACATCTGGCGGGTCAGGTCGTCATCGAACTTTCCGACGATGGCAGGGGGTTGAATCGGGAGAAGATCCTCGCCAAAGCGGTTGAGAAGGGCCTGATATCGGGCGAGGAGAACCTTTCTGAAAACGAAATCTCTGAACTGATTTTCAAGCCCGGCTTTAGCACTGCGGCTCAGGTGACTGACGTATCCGGGCGCGGCGTAGGCATGGATGTGGTCCGGAGACACATCGAGAAACTCCGGGGACGCATTGAAGTTCGTTCGGTAACAGGCCAAGGCACCACTTTCCTTCTGAAATTACCGCTCACTCTCGCCATAATTGACGGCCTGGTGGTGGGCGTGGGTGCCGAGCGCTATATCGTTCCGCTATTCTCTATTCATGAAATTTTCCGGCCAAAAGCCGATACTATCTGGACCGTACAAGAGCGAGCAGAAATGGCTTTAGTGCGTGGCTCCCTTGTTCCGGTTCTTCGGTTATACAGGAAATTCGGCGTGGTTCCCCGCTCGGAAGATCCCACGGAAGGAGTCCTGGTTTTGGCTGAAGTGGAATCGCAACGATTCTGCCTGTTGGTCGATGAGTTGATTGGCAAGCAGGAAATAGTGATAAAGAGCCTGGGCGAAACCTTCGCGGGAGCCGTAGGAATCGCCGGGGGCGCCATCCTCGGTGACGGTAGGGTGGGATTAATTCTCGATCTGGACCGGCTTTTCCGTGACAAAACTGGCGATGCCGCACACTGACTCCATTCCGGCTCCCTGGACTGATCATCCAGTGCGCCCCCTCGGTGACCGGGAGTTCGAACAA
Organism: Bryobacteraceae bacterium; assembly: GCA_030041985.1. Classification (GTDB taxonomy): domain Bacteria; phylum Acidobacteriota; class Terriglobia; order Bryobacterales; family Bryobacteraceae; genus PSRJ01. The sequence goes on from JASIAM010000115.1 coordinate 39,830, forward strand.
ATTCGCGATCTGGCGCGCCGAACGTTCGGCCTGGATCTGAGGGATGGTAAACAAGATCTGGTTACGGCCCGTTTACAGCGGCTAGTACGGGCAGGCGGTTTCCACTCCTATCACGAGTATTACCGCCACATTCTATCCGACTCTACGGGAGAATCGTTGCTGGCGCTCATTGACGCGCTCGCCACCAATCACACGGCGTTTTTACGCGAGGCCGCCCACTTCGATTTTCTGCGGCAACACGTAATGCCGGAGCTAGCGCGGAGGCCATCGGTGGACATCTGGAGCGCGGCATGTTCCACCGGAGAGGAAGTATGGACCCTGATACTCCTGTTGCGGGACGCCCTGCCCAGCAGCAAGTTGCGGGTTATCGGAAGCGACATTTCGCGCAAAGCTCTCGCAACCGCCGCCCGTGCGGTTTACCCCGCAGAGCGAGTTGGGGTGCTTCCGCCGGCATGGCGGGACATCGGCTTCGTCAAGGAACGTGGCCAACCGGATTTGTACAGCGTGAAAACGTCCATTCGCACGCTCGCCACTTTCCGGCGGTTGAACCTGATTGAACCAGTCCCATGGCCGATCCAGTTCCCGGTCATTTTCTGCCGCAATGTGATGATCTACTTCGATCCACCGACGCAGGCAAAGGTGATCGCCAACCTGAACGAGAGTCTGGAACCCGGCGGGTACCTTTTTGTGGGCCACGCGGAGAGTTTTTCAGGAATCCGGCACGCTCTCGAATACGTGCGGCCGGCTGTCTATAAGAAACCAATCGGTAAACGAGGAGGATCGTGCCAAAAGTCGTAATCGGGATGGGGGACTGCGGCGTAACGGCAGATTCACAATCACTGCTGGTTACCTATGCCCTTGGATCGTGCATAGGCTTGGCAATCTACGATCCAGTCGCAGCCGCGGGAGGACTATTGCATTTTATGTTGCCGGACTCAACTTTGTTTCCTAACAACGCACCGGAGAACCCGTATAAGTTCGCCGACACGGGCATCCCACTGCTCTTGGAAAAAGTGTGCGCGTACGGCGGCTCAAAGCGGCGCTTGATCGCGTATATGGCAGGGGGCGCCCAGATGCTGGATAAGGAGGGCATTTTCGAAATCGGGAAGCGGAACTGCCTGGCGGCACGACGCGTGTTATGGAAACATGGTTTGTTATTAGCGGGCGAAGTCGTGGGTGGCGTGAATTTCCGCACGGTCACTCTGGAGATCGCCACAGGCCGCTTTCTGCTTGAGGAAGCTGGGCGCCAACGTGAGTTGCTGCCGCCAACGCGTAAGAAAGGGGATTCGACGTGGCGTACCGTGTCTTGATCGTGGACGATTCGCCGGCCATGCGCGCCTTCGTTCGGCGCGTGATGGAAATTTCGGGTTTCGACCTGGCAACTTGCCTGGAAGCATCCAATGGCGCACAGGCATTGGAACTGCTCCATACCGAATGGGTGGATGCCATTCTCAGCGATGTCAACATGCCGGAGATGGATGGGGAACAATTCTTGCGTCGTCTCGAAGCGGATGAAGCATTGCGGCATATTCCGGTCATCATCATCTCCACCGACGGGACCAGGTCCCGCGTCGAGCGAATGCTGGATTTGGGCGCTCGTGGCTACGTCATGAAGCCGTTCCGGCCGGAGGCTCTCCGCGCGGAACTGGAGCGCACGCTGGAGGTGTCCAGTGAATGACCAAACGCTGGCCCAGGCGCTGGCCGAATGCACGGAAGAGGTGCTGGAGCAAATGTTCTTCGTCCGCCCTCTCAGCGATGCCACCGACGAGGATTTGCCTGCCTCACATCATTTGATTGCGGATGTGGATTTCGCCGGAGAACCTTCGGGACACCTTATCCTGTCGGTGTCCCAGCAGGCAGCCCGCTCGATCGCAGCGGATTTTCTGGCAGAGGAGGAACCAGTACTTTCTGAGCAGCAAGTGGGAGAAGTGGTTTGCGAGCTCGCCAACATCATTTGCGGCTCGGTGCTGACACGTGTGGAGAGCAGCGCTCTATTCCGGCTCGGCTCGCCGCGCCTGCTGCCCCAAGGTCCGCAACCGAAGCCGCAACAGGGCGCCGTTCAGTCGCTGAAACTCTGGAATGGTAATCTTACCGTGGCCATGAGCACGGAGTCTTCGCTATGTCCGGCAGAAAACGAATCCGAGTCCTGATTGTTGACGATTCGGCGATCGTGCGGCGAATTCTGAACGATGCGCTGACTGGCGAACCGGATCTGGAAGTTGTGGGGACGGCTCCGGACCCTTACGTGGCTCGAGATAAAATTCTTGCGCTTGCGCCGGACGTGGTTACCCTGGATATTGAAATGCCGCGGATGGACGGGCTCACGTTTCTGCGCAAACTGATGCGCTACCGCCCCTTGCCCGTGGTGGTCATCAGTTCGTTGGCTCAGGGTGCTTGCCAGGCGGCCCTAAAGGCGTTGGAACTCGGCGCAGTTGAGGTATTGGCCAAACCGGGGGGGCCACACTCGGTGGGAGAATTGCGGGAAACGCTGGCGTCGAAGATCCGCGCCGCCGCGGCATCCCGCATTAGCCGGAGCGTGCTGCCGGCAGCGGCGACTAGTTCTGTGCGTCATGTCCTAGAGCCTCCCTCCGCGCCGGTTACGCAGGGGTCCAGCCGGCCTTCGCATGGCATTATCGCCATTGGCGCTTCCACAGGCGGCACCGATGCCATAGCCACCGTCCTCCGAGTCTTTCCCAAAGATGCCCCGGCAACGCTCGTGGTGCAGCACATCCCTCCGGGATTTTCGCGTGCTTTCGCCAATCGCATGAACGATACGTGCGTGATCGATGTCAAAGAAGCCGAAGATGGCGATGTTCTTCGCCCGAACCTCGCGCTAGTCGCGCCGGGAGACTTCCATATGTTGTTGCGTAAGTCCGGCGGCCGGTACTTCGTGAATGTGAAATCCGGTCCGCGAGTGTGCTATCAGCGGCCGTCGGTGGATGTACTTTTCCACTCTATCGCTGAGGCCGCTGGCTCAACGGCGACGGCTGCGCTGCTCACCGGTATGGGATCGGATGGAGCTCAAGGTCTCTTAAAAATGCGGCAAGCCGGCGCTCATACGATTGCGCAGGACGAAGCCAGTTGTGTGATCTTTGGGATGCCTCGCGAGGCCATCCAGCTCAGAGCAGCAGAGAAGGTGCTCCCGCTCGATCGCATCGCACCGGCATTACTGACCTGCATCTAATAACCTCGGCATGTCGCATCCAGGGTTCCCACAGATCTTCCACCGCTTCGGAGAGGAAGCCATCGGCAAAATTGCGTTGCAGGCGCCGTGAGGCGATCACGATTGCGCCCCCTGCTCTCTGGATTCGTCGCGGTCTAGGCGCGACAGGAACTGGTTGAGTTCGCTATAGCTTCCAGATTTCGCTTGCACTGACCATAGTGATCCAACGCCTTGCGCACCTGGGGAATCTGATTGGGATGCAGGCTCAGTTGGCGGGTTTTTCCACCGGGATAGCCCACGGTAAGGACCCAGAGGAGATGGCCCTCGCCGCGCCTCGGCGAGTTTTCTTCGCCGGGCACCGAGGGTTTCTCCAGTTTCCACATCATCGTTCACACCACGCCGCCGCTGATGCCCCGCCGGTATCAAAGACGTTCCCGGCAAACGCTGCGCCTGCCCGATTCGCCGATCGTGATCCCGCTTGCGGAAGTAATGGCGGAATAGCTAAGTCGCGGCGGTAGAATCGAAGTAGAGTCATGCGCATTCTCCTGTTCAGTGGCAAAGGAGGCGTCGGCAAGACCAGCCTCGCCGCGGCTACCGGGCTGCAACTCTCCCGGCTAGGCTACCGGACGTTGGTGATGAGCGTAGATCCGGCCCATAGCCTGGCCGACGCCTTCAACCTGGAAACCGACCTCTTTCATGGCAATACCGGCGATCCCTATCCTATCAACGAGCGCCTCGCTATCCACGAAGTCAATATCCAGAAGGAGATCAAGCGCCACTGGCGTGAAATTTCCGCTTACGTGATTTCCGTGCTGCGCACCACCGGCATTAGCGACGTGGAGGCCGAGGAACTGGCCATTCTTCCGGGTATGGAAGAGCTCAGCGCCATGATGTGGGTCAACACTTTTCGCCGCGAACGGCGCTACGACGTCATCGTTCTCGATTGTGCCCCCACCGCCGAATCCATGCGCTTCGTTAGCATGCCGACCACGCTCGAATGGTACATGCGGCATATCTTCCCCGTGCAGCGCGGCGTGCTCAAGGCAGTGCGGCCGATTGCCAACCGTGTCTCGCCGATCGAACTCCCACCTGACAGTTATTTCGCCAACGTGCAGGATCTGTTCGCCAAGCTGGACGGAATCGACGAGCTGCTGGAGGATCCGCGCGAAACCAGCGTCCGGCTGGTTACCAACCCGGAACGTATGGTGCTGCGCGAGACCCAACGCGCGTACGTCTATTTCTCACTCCATGGCCTTTCCGTGGATGGCATCATCGTAAATCGGGTTCTGCCGGCCGAGGTGAACGACGCCTGGTTCCAGGAGTGGCGCGACTCGCAGGCTCGGGTTCTCGAGGAAATCGAGGCCTATTTTGCCCCCGTGCCGGTGAAGCGTGTGGCACTGTTTACTCATGAAGTGCTCGGCCACGATCGTCTGGAAGAGTTGGCCCGGGCGCTCTACCGGGAAGATGAAGACCCTGCGGCGGTCACCCGCACGGAAGCTCCTTTTGCGTTCGTCAAAAATGACGGCCATTATGAGGTGCGCATCAAGCTGCCCTTCGCAGCTAAGGGAGACGTCGGCCTCTTCAAGAAAGGCGATGAACTGGTAGTGGAAATCGGCACACTCCGCCGCCACGTCGGGCTGCCCACCAGTATGGCCAGCCTTTCTCCCACTCGGGCCAGGTTGGAAAATCGTGTTTTGACTGTGGAGATGAAGGAGACTTGAGATGGAAGAGAAAGTGGAAAACGTCCAAACTCCTCACGGCATGGGATGCTTCTTTTGCCAAACCGTGAGACCTTTCCTCGAGCGCACCTGGACGGATGCGACTCGCGACCATTTTCGCAACTCCCGGCTGGAATTTCTGAAAGGGGTGCGCAGCCTTCTGGATGCGCGCATCTCACGGCTCGCGCGGGACGAACGCAAGGGAACGCACGTCGCTGTTGAATAAGTAGTAATCCCGGCCTGACTTACAGCGCAGGCCGGCTCACCACCGCTGAATCCGCGGCGATTCGTGTAGGGAAGGGGCCGGGGCGTGAATCGGCTGGTGGGCTCACTGTAGTGAATTACACCCGAATGAGGTCTTTGAGATGGGCGTTCACGCGCCGCAAACATGAGACCTCTACTAATGCTCTTGCTTGGAGCAGTTTCACTCAATGCGCAATCGGTTATGTTCGGTGGGAAAGGTGGTGTGCCGGTTACGGGACTGTTGGAAGCGGGGACTGGCGCCAAGGCCTCCTATAGCAGCGTAACCAACCGGTACCTGATAGGAGCTACGGTGGAGGTGAAACTCCCATTCGGAATGAGCCTCGAAGTGGACGCGATTTACCGGCACTTCCGCTACACCTCCCAGAGCGGGCTTTCCGGCTTGGCATATGGGTACACCCACGCTGCCGGACACGCGTGGGAGATTCCCGTGCTCGCGAAGCGTCGCTTCGGAAACGGGACTGTGCGGCCATATGTAGACGGAGGGATTGGTTGGGACGTAGTGGGGGGCGAATCGAGCGCCACGAATGTGCTGATCCCGCCAAGCCTGCCGCCCTCTCCGGTCGTCACCACAAACACAGGCGGGCTGAACCCGGCAAATGACGCAGTCTTCGGTGTCATCGGCGGTAGTGGCGTGGACGTTCGCTTCGGCAGCCTTCATATTTCGCCTGAAGTGCGCTACACACGCTGGCTCTCAAGGCACTTCACCCAGACCGGGTTCGAGTATGGAACCTTGGCCAGCAATCAAAATCAGGTGGAAATTCTGGTGGGCTTTACTTTCTGATCTGACACCGGAAGTCCCTGTAGGTTTAAATTGCAATCAGGGCTTCGGCCCGGCGCTACGCCTTCACGAACGTCGTCAACCCTCTGCGTTTGCGTTCGCGCAACTGGCACTCGCGCAAAGTGTCCGCCAGTTGCTCCAGATCGGGAATGCCGTAGAGGTAAAATTTCTCCAGCTCCGCATCGGAGGTGAACAGCCGCACCGCGCTCTGCCCCACTAGCCGCATGCCAACCGGCTTGTGCAGTTCGAAGTGATCGATGCGAAATAGCTCCAGGCTCTCCTGCACCTTTCCTAGCACGCCGCTTTCCTTCTTGATGCGCTGGGTCGTAATGCGGTAAGTGATACTCAAGCTCTTCCACCAATAGCAGAGAAAGACAATCCCCAGCGCTACCAGGCCGCCCGCTATCGACAGCGGAACATCCAGGTGGGCAACAATCGCTCCGGCCACGGCCGCGATAATCAGAGGTATCCAAAGCAACTGCGAGACCGTGTAAAGCAATGCCGGATGCCCCACGAAGAGATCCTTTTCCGCCTCTGCCTCGGTTGCCGCCGTGTAGGCCGTTAAATCGGTATTGCAGAAGCGGCACTTGATGGCAACGGCCTTAATGGTTTCCCCGCATACAGGACAAGCTTTGGTGCCCTCCTCCATATTTCCTCCTGCAACGAACGCCCTCGACAACCCGTTATACCGTAAAAGCGGCAGCTTGTGCATCCCGTCCCCAGCCCCTAATCGCCAGCCCCAGTAAATGATATGCTATTCACTTGACCTTCCTCGCACCCACGCGGCTCGTGCTCCTGTCCGTTGCGGCCGCGGCTGCCCCTTTGTATGTAGCCCACGCGCAGCAATCCTTCCTTCTGGACACCCTCTCGCAGGAGCTGGATCGCAATTTCGGCGTACTGAAGCAAAAAGGGGAACCAGCTCCCTATTTTATAAGTTACGAGGTTACCGAACAGGAATACCAAAGCGTTTCCGGAACGCTGGGCACGATCGCCTCCACCAACCAAGGCAAAGAGCGCGTTCTCGATGTCACCGTGCGCGTGGGCGATCCCAAGCTCGATAATTACCATCGCGTGCGCGGCGAGCGGCTGCAGTTTACCTCCGGCTCCATCCTCTCTTTCGAAGACAATGCCAACGCCATCAAACGGCGCGTGTGGCTCG
>JASIAM010000116.1 GCA_030041985.1 Bryobacteraceae bacterium
GGCCGGAAGGCGTCTTGTTATTTGCATTGGATCCCCCGGTTGCGCGTTATCCGGCGGAGCGGCTCCCAGCGTTGCTCACCAACCTGCAGGAGCAGTTGCAAGCCATCCCCGGCGTCCAATCCGCCACGTTCTCCAGCAATGGCGATTCCGCTTCCTGGACCAAGCCGGACGGTAAGCCCATAGGTGCCGGCAGCATCAGTGCCGGAAGCCATTTCTTCGAGACAATGGGCGTCCCCATCTTGTATGGGAGAACCTTCGGAGAGCACGAAAGCCCGAACGGTCCCAAAGCCGTCGTGGTAAATGAAGAACTCGCCAGGGAGGCTTATCCGGGCCAAAATCCCGTTGGCAAGACATTCCCGGGCTCCGGCAACGCAATTTACCAGATTGTGGGAGTGTGCGCCAATTGGCATTCCGAGCATTTGTGGGGCCTGGGCAGGCTTGCGCCGCGGAATCCTGTATCAGTGGCTTTCTATGGCGCATTCATGCAAGCGCCCCATGCCGGCCGGGTCAACTTCGAACTCAAGATTGCAGGCGGGCAAGCTGGTGTGGTGCGGCAGATTCGACAACTCGTCCGGTCGCTCGATCCCAATCTGAACGTCATCGACGTCCGCACACAAGAGCAGCAGATCGAAGACGCACTTTCCCAGGAGCGATTGATGGCTTCTCTGGCCACGATTTTCGGCGGACTCGCCTTGCTCCTGGCTTCCATCGGCCTCTACGGAGTGATGGCGTACACAGTGGCACGGCGGACCAATGAGATTGGGATTCGCGTGGCTTTGGGAGCGCATCCTGGAGATGTTGCCTGGATGGTCCTGCGCGAAACGCTGCTGCTGGCCGCACTGGGAATCGCGATTGGTGTCCCACTCGTGCTCGGCGCCAACCCAGTGCTCGATCACTTCCTCGGTCCGGGGTGGCAGAGAGGCTTTGCTTATGGAGTGAAACCGAACGATCCGCTCGTGCTCGGGCTGGCGATTTTTGTGCTGGCGTCGGCCAGTTTCTTCGCCGGCTATGTTCCCGCTCGTCGCGCGGCGCGTGTCGATCCCATGACCGCATTGCGCCATGAGTGAGGAGGCGCCGCTACTCTATGGGTTTCTCATCCACGTGATCAACGACAATGACCGGGATAGACCGTTTCTGTTTCACCAGCTTGAGTCCGAGTTCTTTTTCCAGGGCGTCGAAAACGGAGATGCCGCTGGGATCGGGCGCATCGGCGGTGGCTCCAGCCGGCGCGTTGGGATTCGGAGCTGGCTGCAACTGGGCGCGGGGGGTCCAGCCAATCAGGAAGTCCCAGCCGCCCTCTAAGCCGGTCGCATCGACGACCGGGTGATCGATATAGGCGCTCGCCATTTGTTGCAGACCCTGCGCTAACTCGGCCATGCTGGTGTTCTTGCACGCGATCATTGCCTGGATCTCGGTGAACGGCCTCGGGGCATTGGGATCGGGTTTACAGCCGGCACGTTCGGAATCGTCTGCCTGCGTCACCTTGGGCTTATTGCCGGCCACTGTAAGCGCGTACACGGTCACCTCCCGATTTTCCGTGTGCGTTTTCAGCTCGAACTGATCGAGTATCAAGCCACGCAGCATTTCCAAACCGACGCTGAACGGCGGGGGCAGCGGCCGCCCGTTGACGATGTTGGGAGCGCCTTCGCCCGTGCTCGGGACCTTGGCCGTAATGTCCCAGCGCTGGGAATCCGCGGACTTTGGAAGCCCGACAATCATATCCGCCGCGACATTGGGTGAGATCTGCAATGACAACGCGATCAGGCCCCGCAGCGTGCCGCCCGCTCTCATCTGGCTGCCGCCGGTGTAGAGCAAGCCGCCAAACGGACGATCGTTGGGATTGGCCGGCTTGATCGACGCGGCTTCAAACCGGGCAGCCGCTACGGTTAACGCCGTCGCGACGCCTTCGGGATTCGCGGTTGGCTTACGATTGACGCGGTCAACGACCAGAGAGGGCAGAGGGACATCTTTCTGCTCCAGCTTCAGGCCCAACTGTTTTTCCACGGCGTCAAAGACCGAAATGCCATCGGAGCCTTGGGCTGCCAGCGCGGCACGCGGCGTCCACTCCAGGTCAAAGTCCCACGGGCCTTCGAGGTTGGTGGAATCGATCACGTCGCGATCGATATACGCACCCGCCATCTGGTGCAGGTTCTCTGCAATAGCTGCCGCTGTAAGGTTGTGGCACGCAGCCTTGACCTTGCCTTCGCCTCCTTGCTGCGCCTGGCATCCGGGCGTACCCGTTCCGCCCGCAGGTTTCAGCTTCGATCCACCTTTAGCGACGGTCAGGACGAAGCGCGGGATGGGGTGCGTACCCTGATGCACTACCAGCCCGAAGCGGTCTTCGAGCAGGCTTCGCAGCATGAGATTTGCGGTTGCCGGTGTTGTGCCGTCGGGAGCCTTGGCGATCACGTCGAACAGATCATCACTCAGCCAGCCGGGGCCGCCGGCGACATTATCTTCCGAAACGCCATATGCCAAGGCGATGAGATTGAGCAGGGTTGCGTCGCGATTCACATACCGGCCTTCCCGGAGCACGCTCCCGAAATTCTGTGCAAATCCACGGGCGGTGGGGCTGACGTGGACATCTGCGATGTCAAATTTTGGTTGCTGTGCGCAAGCGGGCGCCATTGCCAGGAAGGTGAAACAGACGAATGTGTTGGCGCGTTTCATGGATGCCCTCCCTTGGGGCTTGCTGTTTAGACGCCACTTCTGCGCGAGTTGTGCCGGATTTTTTCGGTTATGAAAATGCTTATTTAATTGCGGCGGGAGCGGGCCGTCCGGCATCGAGGGCTTGGCGGCAGCGCCAATAGACGGTAGCGGAGCGAATCACATGATCGAGCATGCCGGGCGGCGGTGGCTTGCGCACGACGTCATAGCCGCCTGCTGCCGTGACCTGCAGCCACAGTTGCGGGGGTATGGCCGCGGAAAGAACGACCACGCTGGGGTGCGAGGAAGCGCCGGCAAGCCGCCGCACGGCTGAGCGCCAGTCGGCGGAGGAGTCCTGATCGTACAGCGCAACGGCAATCTCTTCGCGGCCTAACCGCGCTAATGCTTCTTCCAGGTTCGCGAATTTTATTAAGCCCGCCGGTTCGACAATGCCCAACGCTGCTGGTTCCCCGACAAACAGCACCTTTTGCGGCGCCGGTTGATACCGGCGGCGGCCGCGCAGACGTTTGGCGAGGCGGCGCGCGAGCTTCTGAAATGGTCCTTGCATGCTCACCCCTTGCAACTTTACGGTAAGGCAGACAAGCCGCTGGGGACTATTGCGCCGAAACGGTATTTGGTTGCCGGGTCAGGTGGTATGGCAAGTTTGCCATACCGTTTTGCCATACCTTTTCGAAGCGTGCCCGCCTACCCCCGCGAAAGTATAGGCTTTTGCGGATGTCCTTCTTATTCTGGAATCGGACGCAGGAAGAAGCGTCCGAGGGAGAAGACATCATGACCTTGAAGTTACATGTCGCATTACTTACCACGGGTTTGATGAGCCTGGCTTATCTGGCCGCGCCCGCGGTAGCGGACGAATGGGACAAGATGAGCACATTTCAGTTCAACCAGCCGGTGGAAGTGCCGGGACACGTGCTGATGCCCGGAACGTATGTATTTAAACTGGCCGACTCACAATCGGATCGCAGTATCGTTGAAATTTTTCACCAAGACCATAGAGGGATGGACCACATCGTCACAACCGCTATGGCGATACCGGCCTATCGCGTGAATACTCCGGACAGGACAATTCTGACGTTCGAAGAGCGGCAGAGCAACGCGCCGCAAGCGGTAAATAGATGGTTTTATCCTGGGGATAATTATGGGGTTCAATTTTTGTACGCCAAATCGGAACGTGTGGAGTCCGCTTCGAATGTGACGGCAACGCCGGCTCCGGCTGCAGCCCCTGCGCCGGTTGCGCCGGCTCCGCCTGCCGCGGTAGCGGAAGCTGCGCCTCAGCCACCGGCTCCACAACAGCCACCCGTTATTGCCCAGAATGAACCTCCGGCTGCGCCCAGTGTGACTGAGCCGAATGCGAATCGCGAAGTACCGCAAGAGCTGCCGAAAACGGCGAGCGAGTTCCCCTTTGACCTGACCTTAGGGCTGCTGATGCTGAGCGCCGGGACGGGCGTATTGGCGTTGACCCGTCTGCGCCGCAACGACTGATCGGGGTACGTTATGAGCGTGCGTGCATGGCGGTGGACGGGCAGTGCGCTAGGCCTTGTCCTGATTTTGGGGGGCGCTATCATTTTGGGCTGGTGTTTCCGGATGCGGCACGAAGCGTCGGTGGCGCAGAAACGCGCCCGGCAGTCGCTCGTGAAGCCACCAGCGGTGCATGCCCCCACGCCGCCCCTGGTGGCACGCCAGCCCCATCGCGGAGATGTGATTGCGGAGCTGCTGATTCCGCGGCTTCGCCTCTCCACGATGGTTTTTGAAGGAGATGATGCCGGTATTTTGAAGCTGGGAGCGGGCCATATCCCCGGCACGGGACTACCAGCCGCGGGAGGAAACATCGCGATTGCCGCTCACCGCGATACGTTTTTCCGGCCGCTTCGCAAAATTCGGCCTCACGACATCATCGCCCTGAAAACGAAAACTGGAATTACGCGGTTTGCCGTGCGCGATATCGAGATTGTGCGGCCGTCTGATGTGCAGGTATTAGCCGTGGCGCCGGGGCGCGATCTAACCCTGGTGACGTGTTATCCGTTTTACTATATCGGTTCGGCGCCGAAGCGGTTCATCGTACATGCCGGGCGCATTGCCGGGTGAGCGCGCGCTTCCGTCCGCTACTTTTTCTTTCCTTGCGCTGCCACGGCCTCCATGGCCTCGCGAATACTTTCCGGATCGCCGAGATAGTAATGGGTGAGCGGTTTCAGATCGGCATCAAGCTCGTAAACGAGGGGTATTCCGGTAGGGATGTTCAGCTCGACGATATTCTCTTCGGAAATATCGTCGAGGAACTTGACTAGCGCACGGATGCTGTTACCGTGGGCCGCGACCAGCACTTTCCGGCCTTCGCGGATGGCGGGCGCGATGGTGCCGTGCCAATAGGGCAGGAAGCGGGCTACGGTGTCCTTGAGGCACTCAGTGAGCGGGAGTTCTTCGGGGCGGAGATCATGGTAGCGCGGGTCGCGTCCGGGAAAGCGTTCATCGGTGGGAGCCAAGGCGGGCGGCGGAATGGCATAACTCCTGCGCCAGATTTTCACCTGATCTTCGCCGTATTGGGCCGCGGTTTCCGCTTTGTTCAATCCCTGGAGTGCGCCGTAGTGGCGCTCGTTTAAACGCCAGGAGCGCTCCACCGGAATCCACATCAGGTCCATTTCATCCAGCACGATCCAGAGCGTGCGAATCGCGCGTTTCAACACGGAGGTGTATGCGATATCGAAGGTGTAGCCCCCGGTTCGCAACGCAGCACCGGCCTGCCGGGCCTCGTCCCGCCCCTTAGCGGAAAGATCCACGTCGGTCCACCCGGTGAACCGGTTGTTCTGGTTCCACACGCTTTCGCCATGCCGAAGTAAGACTAGTTTGCTCATCTGACCTCAACTTAGCAGGAAATGGGAGGCAGCAGCCACAAGCCGGCGACGCCCGTGTCATCCAGTTGTAATTGTTCTCATCTACAGTAAAAAGTTTCAAATGAAAAGAGCCGTTTTCCAGGTATCCGTCCTGTTCCTTTTTGCGGTATGGGCGCGATCGCAGCCGGCTGCGAATCCGTGCCCGCGTCCGCCCATCGGCAGCGTGGTTTCGCCGCTGGTTGAGATGCGCAGCTCCGGCGGCAGGCTAGCGGTGGATCTATCGTTGCGCTCGGGCGTGGATGCTTTTCATCTGAATGTCTACTGCTACGTTGCGAGCAACGGTGTGGAGGCACCGGCGCTGCGCGTCCATCCGGGCGACGAATTGGTGTTGCGGCTGAAGAATGAACTGCAGCCGGTAAAGCCCGAGATGGGCCGTGACGGGGACGGCCACATGCATGCCGGAGCCGCGTGTACGGGCGGGACAATGACGGCGTCATCGACCAACTTGCATTTTCACGGGATCAATATACCGCCCACGTGCCATCAAGATGACGTGATTCACACAGTGATTCAACCCTCGGGGCAACCATTCGAGTACCGCATTCACATCCCGGAAACGCAGAAGCCTGGCTTGTACTGGTATCATCCGCACCCGCACGGATTCAGCGAAGCGCAAGTGCTGGGCGGGGCCTCAGGCGCGCTGATTGTGGAAGGGATCGAAAACACCCATCCCGAGCTGGCAGGGCTTCCGGAGCGCCTGCTGATCCTGCGCGATCAGCGGGTGCCCGGCCTGGTGGAAGCCGCCGAAGATGCCGGACCGGGTAAGGATATCTCACTGAACTTCGTGCTGATCAAGTTTCCGTATTACATCCCAGCCGAAATGCCCGTGAAGCCGTCCCAACGCGAATTCTGGCGCGTTCTCAACGCTTCGGCCGATACGATATTCGATCTGCAACTGGTGTTTGGGTCTGACATACACGACGTCCATGTCGCCGAGCATCTTCACCTGATTGCCATCGATGGCTCTCCTATCAGCCCCGATGCGCCGCACAGTATTGCCAATCCCGATCACGTGCTGCTATCCCCCGG
>JASIAM010000117.1 GCA_030041985.1 Bryobacteraceae bacterium
AGCGCGACGTCAAGGGCAGTCAACTCAAAAATACAATTATTAATTTACGCAATTAAGCACTAGAATCAGGCAATACTCAAGCGCCGTCGCCGCTATCATTCCATCGGTCACGCCAAGAGGGCGACCCGCAGCCTGGCGCTGGGCATCTAGGACCCCCCATCGGTCAGCAATGGCTTGCGTCACCGGAAGTACGCGCCGGCCAAACCAGCGCGGGACGGTGACTTCAATAAATTGCTCCAGTTGTGTCCGCCGCGCGCCCTCCGAAAGAAGGGTTGTGCCCCGGCGAATTTCGCCAATGGTCACCACGCTCAGAAATTGGGACTCCTTTGCCTGGCGCTCCAGCCATGCGGCAACGTTGGCGTCCGGGAGAGGACGCAGGGTTTCTGACAGAACGTTGGTGTCGAGAAGAAAACCGCTCACGACAAATCGATCGGGCACGCAGTTGAAGGGTTGCGCCGAAAGATGGTGTCAATTTCCTCGTTCGCAAGTAAGCCTCGCACCGGTTCGGAAAGCTCCATCAGATTCTCGGCGGAAGCCCTAGCAGGGAGAGTGCCGGGAAGATGCACAGCCTCTTCGAGCAAGTCCGCAGCAACCGCCTCAATCGCCCGTCCCTGCACGGCAGCTTGGCGCGCGAGTTCGGCCTGCACTTCAGGCCTGATGTCAACCACGATAGTCATGTCCCATTCCTTGGGCAATTGCAGGATACCTTACGACCGATCGGCCCGCTTTGTCACGTCCAATGAACTCTGTCTGCCGCCAGCCGCCGCCGGTCTGTCAGGCGTAATTGATCCTGGCGCATGCTATTGCAGGGTTCTAAACTAACTTTTCGGCGTGATGCCCATATTATTCTGTAACGAGGAGGCTGAATGCCACGCTTTACGCCTGCTGCCCGGTTCGTGTGGGCTGGGTTGGTCGTTACCGCTGGCGCCTTCGTCCAGGACGCCGCTTCCCTACCACGTTTCGAAGTGGCTTCGATCAAGTTAAGCACTTCAAACGACTCAGGGTCGCGAAATGACTTCGGTGGCGCGAATGTTGTGTTCCGCAACTATGTGCTCAGCGGCATCCTCCAGAACGCCTTCATGGTGGATTGGCTTGCCCTGGAAGCGCCGGCTTGGCTATACGACGAGCGGTTCGATATCACGGCCAAAGTTCCGGACGAAAAGGCGAGCTTGGACCAGCGCCGCCAGATGCTCCAAGCGCTGCTGATTGATCGCTTCGGCCTTGTCTTTCATCACGAGACCAAAACGCGCGCAGGGTTTGCGTTGGTGGTCGCCAAGAACGGCCCGAAGATCCAGCCGGTTCCAGATGTTGGCAGCCATAACAATGACAACCGGCCTGGAAAGATACAGCGACAGCGCACGACAATCGGCGATTTCGCTTCGGCCCTCTCGTACCTTCTCCGGCAGCCGGTCGTTAACCAGACCAACATGGAAGGCCGGTACAACGTGGTGCTGACCTACACGCCCGAGCGCGGTCCCGATTTGCCGCCCGACGCCAACGATGGACCGTCAATCTTTACCGCGCTGGAGGAACAGCTTGGCCTGAAGCTCGAGCCGCGTAAAGTGCCGGTGGACATTTTTGTCGTCGATCATTGCGAGAAGATGCCAACGGAGAACTAAGTCGTGCTCCGAGTTTCTTGAGATTGCACTCCAGTACCGGCCGCCAGAACCAGTCACTTGGTTGTAGACATCTCAAATTTATCGGAGCAAACCGCAGAAAAACTCCACCGCGTACTACAATTTGTCCGATGGGTGTTTCGCCCACGAGTCCCTCTCCGGCCCCCGAATCAGCATTGCCGGCGCCTCATTCCGCCGGCAGAACTCTCGCGGGTTTTTTGTTATCCGGTTTTTTGATGGCCTTGCCGGGCGCAATCTTACCGGTGTGGGGTTTCTATCGTGACCCGCCACGTTTCGTCACGGCAGGAAATTATTTCTTGAGCCTCGCTGGTGGGATGGCGCTCTCGCTTCTGCTGGCCAGGCGTCTCCTCTCGTGGCGGGGCGCTGGTTTTCTTTTGGTCTTCGCCTGCTGCCTGTCGTGCGCGGCATTAGCCAGCCTCGCGCTCGTCTCGCCCCTCTCGTCAGCGTGGTGGCGCGTTCCGGGGCTGTTCACCACCGGACTGGGGGCTGGTTGGCTCAACGTGGGATTGTTCCATGTCATCTCGCGGTGCGATTCGCCGGATGCCGCTCGAAGCGTGAACCGCGGCGGTGTCTGGTACGGGCTGGGGTGCGTGGCGGTTACTCTGCTCGCCGCGGTGACCTTCCCGGCATTCGCCGCGCCATTGATCGTTTTGTTGATGGCCATTGTTCCCGGTATTTTTGCGGCCGTTTACCGGCGCGCGACCGCTCCCGAGCCTGCCCTGCCTCCCACGGATGCGCCACGGCGCGATGCTCCGGCGGACTCCCGCGGGGCTGATTTCCCGAACCTGGGAGCAGTCCTGTTCGCGCTGCTGCTATTCTTTCAGTTTGGTTGCGAGTGGTCGATTGCCGGCTGGCTGCCTCTGTTTCTCATCCGCCGGGTAGGCCTGAGTCCGGCCGCCGCACTGCGTACTCTGGCGGTTTATTGGTTATCTCTTCTGCTCGGCAGATTGCTTGCGGTGCCAGCGCTATCGGTCGTCCGCCGTGGATTGCTGCTCGGGGCGAGCGTGGTGGGCGCCCTGTTCGGCTGTCTCCTGCTCTTCGTCACCAATAATATGTTTGGCGCACTGACCGGAGTCCTGCTGGTGGGAGGAGGCTATGCCAGCATCTACCCGCTGGTAGCTGAGGCGATCGGACATCGTTTCCCCTACTACCATCCCGGCTTCTTTAGCCGCGTTTTCGGCCTCGCCACCTTGAGTGGTTTGCTGGCGCCAGCCATCTTGGGATTTGCCGCATCGAGATTTGGTATCGGTGTGGTCATGGGGATACCGCTGCTCGGCACCTGTATAGTGCTGGTGCTGCTGGTTTCGATTTGGGTGGAGTCGCGCCTGGCTTTATGAGATTTGGCCGCACCAGCTTCGTTCTGGCCCTTGCGATCGAACTCTCCGCGGCAACCTTATCGCAGAAGATCCCCTTCCTGATCGAAGCATCGCCCGCCGCCCGCAGTGCCTTCTGGGGCATCCAGATTTTCGACCTTTCTACCGGCAGAACGCTCTATTCCCTCAATTCTTCCCACCTGTTCCTCCCGGCTTCGAATGCCAAGCTGTTCACCGCCGCGCTGGCTCTTGACCGCCTCGGGCCGGATTTTCGCTTCCGCACACGCGTTCTCTCCCAAACTGCGCCGGATGAAGCGGGCGTGATTCACGGGAGCATCCGTCTGGTGGGCGGCGGCGACCCCAACCTCTCTGCTCGCGCAGTGCCCTATCGCGTGGGGCCTGCAACCGGCGACCCGCTCGTACATCTGGAGGACCTGGCCGATCAGGTTGCCGCCCACGGCGTGACACGAATCGAAGGCGGCATCGTGGGCGACGACACCTGGTATGTCTGGGAGCCTTACCCTGATGGCTGGGCCGTTGACGACGCTCACTACGATTACGGCGCTCCCGTTTCCGCCCTCACCGTCAACGACAACTCTTTTACTTTGACCCTGCATCCTGGCGAGCGGACGGGAGACTTGGCGGACCTGGACCTCTTACCGCCGGTGGAGTATTACGCCATCGATAATCGCGTGCGCACCGCGCCGCCAGGCGGAGCGCCGAAAATCTGGCTCGATCGGCAGCCAGGCAGCCGCCAACTGCGGCTTTGGGGCGCCCTGCCCGTGGATGGTCCCGCGCAAGCCCTCGTGCTAGCCGTGGATGATCCCGCCGCATACGCCGCGCGCGCGTTTCGCGCGGCGCTCGAGAACCGCGGCATCGTGGTCGAAGGCGGAGTAACCGCGCGTCACCGTTTCCCCAATGAACCGGCGATGAGTGAACCTGATGACTCCTTTGAACTGGCCAGCTACGAATCCGCTCCCCTAATTGACGACCTCGGTATCACCGCCAAAGTCAGCCAGAATCTACACGCCGAACTGGCCCTGCGCGCGGTTGCCCGCGCTCGCGGAGGAGTGGGTAGCCGCCAGGAGGGTTTGGACGAAATGAAGGCGTTTCTCGAGGAAATCGGCATTAGCGGGAACGCATACAGCTTCAACGACGCTTCCGGCCTGGACCGGACTGATCTTGTCACCCCCGCGGCCGTGATCAAGCTGCTCCGCCACATGTACGCGTCGCGTGAGCACGAAAGCTGGATAGCCCTGCTGCCCATAGGCGGACAGGACGGCACGCTGAGCGCGCGCTTCCCGGATGTGCCCGGGGCCGCCCGGATTCATGCCAAGACCGGCAGCCTCACGCATGTCGCGGCGCTCTCCGGCTATGCCCAGCGCAAGGACGGCTCCTGGATCGCGTTTTCCATTCTGGTGAACAACTACAATGGGCCGGCGGCCGAGATCCGTAGCGTGATCGATCGCATTTGTACTTTAATATTGGAATAGGAACAATGCCATGCCAATCTACGAATACCTCTGCGAAGACTGTGGGACGAAGTTTGAGAAACTGGTGCGCCGCGCTTCTCAGGCGTCCGAAGTGGAGTGCCCCTCTTGCGGGCAGAACCATCTCCGGCAGGAACTTTCCACCTTTGCCGCCCATGCCAACGGCAGTTCGAAGGCCGAGGACGCGCCCGTCTGCCCGAGCGGGCAATGCAGCAACCCCGGGATGTGCGGCATGAACTTCAACTAAGTGGGGCCGGGCTTCTGCCCGGCGCTCCCGGTTGCCGGCGTGCACTTCTGCGCTCCAAGTTTCTCCAGTGGGCGCGACGATATCCGACAGAATCTCGACGGTCCTCTTCATTCGGCCAAGCAGCGACGTAGTGTTCTGTTTAGCGCGTGCGGCTTTTCTATTGGACTGCTCAGCTTGGCATTCACTCCAACGGAATCTCAAAATAAAGCAGCTCCTTACCGGAACTCGCTTCCGTGAGGCCGCTCAAATAGATCACCGATCCCCGCTGGAGGCCGGTCTGAAAGTAGAAAAATCCGCTCGCGGAATTTCCCGCCGGCAGCATTTTAGCCGCAAACGCGCGGCCTTCCACCTCCCAGACATTGAGCGGGTTCTTCGGCCGTCTCACCGGCACTGGACCATTGGGCAGCGGCGGCGCGTCGGGGCCGTGAAGATATTTCACATCGCTCGCCGGGGTTGCGTCCACGTGGTTCTCATTGGGGCCAACGTATTCCGCTTTCAGATTCTCCAGCCGGATGGCTTGCGCCCCATCGTTCTGAATCACCACCAGGACCGGCAAAATTCCGCGCTGATACAGGTCCAGCTTGCCAAAAGCGGTCTTCTCTTTGTCCGCAGTATGATACGGATCCACGCCGATGGTCACTGCGCCATTGGTCTGGTGGTGGTCATAACTGGCAGCGGGCCCCGGCCGGAAAGACTGCGTCTGCTTGTCCGCTGCAAACGCCACAGATATACTCAAGATAAGAGCCAAACGTTTGAAAATAAAAGGCATTTACTTCCTCTACCGCTCCCTTCAGGCGTTTGGATTACCGCTGGTCCTATTGTATTTCCTGTGGCGCGGCTTGCGGAACCGGGCGTACTGGAAATCCATCCCCGAGCGGTTTGGCTTCGTTTCGCATCTTCTCAAACAGACCGGTCCCGGCGCCATCTGGTTGCATGCCGTTTCGGTGGGAGAAATTCTGGCTGTGGTGGAACTGTTAAAAGGACTACGGCGCGAATTCCCCCGAACAAAATTTTTCGTCTCCACGGCAACGGTTGCTGGACGATCTCTCGCCAACGAAAAGCTTTCTGCCCTGGCGAACGGCGTCTTTTTCGCTCCTGTAGATTATGTATGGGCGGTGCGTCGCGTCCTGCGCACGCTCCAGCCCTCTTTGGTTCTGATCGCGGAAACCGAAATTTGGCCCAACCTGTTCCGGGAGGTGAAGCGCACCGGCGCGGGCCTGGCGATTCTCAACGGCCGCATTTCCGACCGCGCGCTGCCCCGTTACCGGGCATGGAACTGGCTGTTTCGCGCGGTTCTCCCCGCAGCGGATTGTATTCTCGCGCAGACGGATTCCATGCGCGAGCGCTTCGTCAGGCTGGGCGCACCGCCCGATCGCGTCCGCACCGCCGGCAATCTGAAATTCGATTTTGAGCCACGGCCCGCCCCGCCCGATTCACCCGTATCCGCCCTGTTGAAACGTCTCCAACCCGCCCAAATCTGGATTGCAGCCAGCACCATGCCGGGGGCCTTCGCAGGAGATGTGGATGAAGACGATGCAGTCATCATCGCTTTCCGTTCCGTTGCGGCTCATTTTCCCGGCCTGCTGCTGATCCTCGCGCCGCGCAAACCGGAACAGTTCAGCGTAGTCGCCCGCAAACTGGACGCGGCGGGAGTCCCTTACTTGCGCCGCTCGCGGCTCGAAGAGCACCAGGGCACCCCGCGCGTATTGCTGCTCGATTCCATTGGCGAGCTGGGCGGCCTCTTCTACGCCGCCGACGTGGTATTCCTCGGCGGCACACTCGCCCACCGGGGAGGGCACAACATCCTGGAACCGGCCTTCTTCGCCAAGCCCGTGATCATCGGCCCGCACATGGAAAATTTCCAGGCGATCGCTGATGAATTTCGCGCCGCGCAAGCCTGCGTCGAGATCCGCGAAACTTCCGAACTGGCTGCAGCAGTCGAGCGGCTCCTCTCCGATCCTGCCGAGCGATGCGAACTGGGCCGCCGCGCCCTGGCCTGCGCGCAATCAAAGCGCGGCGCAGTGGATCGGGCACTCACCGCAGCGCGCGAATTGTACGAGGCGCACGTGCCCGGGTTCCGTCCCGCTCAGCCTTGGCTCACGCTGGGCTGGCCCCTCGAGCGGCTTTGGACATGGTTTGCCCGGCGGCGCGCGCGCGCGATCGGCCGTCGTCTCCCCATCCCGGTTATCAGCATTGGCAATATCACCATGGGCGGCACCGGAAAAACGCCCTGCGTGCTGCATCTCGCCGCTGCCTTGCGGAAGCGCGGGTGGAAGCCCGGCATCCTCACACGCGGTTACGGGCGCACTTCGCTAGAACCGCGATTGCTATTGGCTGCAGGCGCCAAGGCAAGTGCGGAGCGTACGGGCGACGAACCCCAACTTTTTCTCCGTTCCGGGCTTGCTCCGGTGGGAATCGGCGCTGGCCGCTTCGCCACCGGCACGTTGCTGGCGCGCGAATTCGGCGTCAATGTAGCTCTGCTCGATGACGGTTTGCAGCACCGTAAGCTGGCGCGCGACGTCGATATCGTGCTGATTGACGCGCTGAATCCCTTGGGAGGCGGCCGCGTCTTCCCGCTGGGCCGCCTCCGCGAGCCGCTCACCGCACTCGCGCGCGCCAGCATCTTCCTGATCACTCGTTCCGATCAGAGCGATCTGCCAGCATCCATCGAGGCCCCGCTTCGTTCCCATAACCCGCAAGCGCCGATCTTTCGCGCGCGCCTGGAACCGCGGGCCTGGGTGAATTGCCGCACCGGCGAACGCCACTCGCTCCATGAGCCGCCTTTCGAGCGAGCCGCGGCTTTCTGCGGCGTAGGCAATCCGCAGTCGTTCCGGCGCATGCTCGAATCTCTCGGTGTGCCGCTGGTAGACTGGCACGAATTTGGCGATCACCATCGCTACCGCCCTCATGAAATGAAGCGCATTCGGGCTCATGCCTTAGCGAAGGCTGCCTCGGCTCTCGTTACCACGGCCAAGGATGCAGTGAAACTGGAAGCTACTGCCGAACTGGCAGCGCCTCTGTCCCTCTACTGGCTCGATGTGGAGTTTGCCATCGAACACCAGGATCGCTTCATGAGCGAGATCGCGAAGCGCTTGTCCCGCGAGGCCAGTTCCGATATGCGCGGACCAGGTTGAGAAACGGCTTCGGCCGCCGTCTCGCAGCCCCGGTATTCAGAAAACCCAGGTGCACACGCGCAGCCAGCTCGTCCGTATCGCCCTCGAAGGCTCGCTCGGCCCCTTAAGAAAAGGTTAACCGCAGTAGCGCACAGGACAGCGCGGCGTGTCCCTTTCTCCGCGGGCGTTGCGCCAAGGACACGCGCTTCTTTTGCCAACCTGATTATTCTTGAACCGGATCGCCGTCGGCCCTCCGCATGCCTTCCCCATCGCGTGCCGCGCTGCCTGGCCGCCCGATACTTTGTGGCTCGACGTTTTGAGGCTCAACCTTTGAGCGAAGACGCGCTGCGCACTATTCTGGAGAAACATATGCGCCTCTCTTGGTGCTGGTCCCGCCGATGGCACTCGATCCTCGCCGCAGGTTTCGCAGTGCCTCTGTGCGGCGCAACTTTCATTGTCTGGAAAGCTTCTCACGC
Source organism: Bryobacteraceae bacterium (assembly GCA_030041985.1). Lineage (GTDB taxonomy): Bacteria > Acidobacteriota > Terriglobia > Bryobacterales > Bryobacteraceae > PSRJ01. The sequence goes on from JASIAM010000117.1 coordinate 8,277, forward strand.
GCGGGAACAGGCAGCCGCTGATCTTGCCGCAACGCGCCAGCTCGGCTTTCGCCTGCTCCCCGTCAATCGCCAGATTCCGCCCGGCATCGATCTGGTCTCGGCCAATCCCGATTTTCAGGATGCCGCGATCTTCGATGGGCGCCTGGTGGTGAGCGCTCGCGCCGGCCTGTTCGTTTATGACGCGAGCGGCGCCTTGCTCCACTGGTACCGCGCCGGACTCGAGCTCCCCTCTGCTGCATTGGGTCCCATGTCTACAGGCCTTGCCGCAGGTTCGGCGCGGCCCGAGTTGTTTATCGCCACGCATGGCGCTGGCGTGCTCGCCTTCGATGGCAACGCCTTCCGCCAAATCCTCCCCGCGGACCCCGATGCGCGTTCTATCACGGCCGTGCTGGCGCTCGGCTCCGGCCGCCTGCTCATGGGCACTGAACGGAGAGGTTTGCTGGTTTTCGATGGCCATGTCTTGTCCGCTTTTGCTGACAAATTGAGGTCCGCTCACATCACTGCCCTCGCCGGCTGCGATGGCGACCTGTGGATCGGCACGCTTGCGAACGGCGTCTTCCACGATCACTCCGGCGAGTTGGACAATCTGGCCTCCGCTCTGCCCGATCCCCAGGTCCTTTCGTTGTATGCCGAGCCGGACGCTTTTGAAAACAGCCAGCGTGCCTGGGCCGGTACGCCGCTGGGCGTGGTCGAGTTCCGCGACGGCGCTCGCGCGCGGTCTCTTGCTGACGGCTTTTTCGCCAAGTCCCTGGCGCGTAGCGCCAGTTCCAACACGCCGCGTACGGGCGACTCGCTTGCCATCGGCACAGAAGATGAAGGAGTAGTTCAGCTACCCCTTGCCTCCGCCCGCCCCAGCCGTCTGCGTTTGGACACGCAGAACTCTCCCGCTTCCATCACCCGCGTATCGACCCTCTCCGGTGATCTCTATGCGCTCTCCGCCAGCGCCATCTTCCGTTTCGATCGCTCCGAAAGCGCCTGGCGCTCTGTCGCGGCCATCAGCGCGGCGCTCACGGATCGCAATATTTCCGCCCTCGCGGCCAGCAATGGACGCCTCTGGGTGGGCTATTTCGATCGCGGACTCGACGTGGCGGAACCGAAGCTCGAACACGCCGCGCATCAGGAAAGCGACACCTTGTTTTGTATCAATCGCATTCGCTCCGATCCCGATGGCACACGAACCGCCGTCGCCACCGCCAACGGTCTGGCGCTATTCGATGCAGCCGGCCAAATGCGCCAGGTGATGACCAGTAAAGACGGCCTGCTCTCCGATCAGGTCACTGACGTGGCTTTCCGCGAAGACGGCATGGTGATTGCCACCCCCGCTGGCCTCTCTTTCGCTGATCGCTCCGGCGTGCGCAGCCTGTATGCTTTTCACGGGCTGGTGAACAATCACGTCTATACCGTTGCCACCTGGAACCGGCAGACACTGGCGGGCACTCTGGGCGGCATCTCGCTTCTGGATGACGACATCGTGCGCGCGAATTACACCACCGCCAACTCGCACCTGAAGCACAATTGGATCACAGCACTGGTTCGCGCCGGCGACGACTGGCTTGCAGGCACCTACGGCGCAGGCGTCATGCGGCTCGACTCCCAGGGCGAGTGGCATTCCTTCCCCGATCTCAAAACCGGCTTCATGGTGAACCCCAACGCCATGCTAGTCGCGCAAGGACGCGTCTACGCCGGCAGCCTCAATCAGGGCTTGTTCATTCTCGATCTCGCCTCCGGCCGATGGACTAATTGGAGCGATGGCCTGCCCTCATTCAACGTTACGGCGCTTGCGGCCGATAGCAACTTCCTCTACATCGGCACGGACAACGGCCTGGTGCGGGTTTCCCAAGGAGCGCTCTGATGAGCATCGCGCTACTGCCTTTCCGTGCCGCATCGTTTGTCGTCTGTGCCGCATCGCTTGCCTTCGCCAACGCGGGCGTGCTTCTGCCCGGCGATAAAGAGCAGCCCGATCCCGCAATCTTTTCGCTGAATGAAATGACCGTCGAGATCGTCATCGATAACGGCACGGCCCGCGTCCAGATCCATCAGATCTTCGAAAACCACACGGCCCTTCCACAGGAAGGCACTTACCGCTTCGCGCTCCCCGCCAAGGCCACCATTTCCGATTTCGCCGTGTGGGAAGATGTCACACGCATCCCCGGTGTGATTCTGGAACGCCGCCGCGCTGGCGAAATCTACGAGGAGTCCAAAGCGGAGGCCATCGATCCCGGGCTGTTACAAATGGGCGAGCGCGATGCCGATGAAGCCAGCCGCAGCCAGGAATTCTCCGCCAAAATCGTTCCCATCCCCGCGTTCGGCACCAAGCGCATCGAAATCGAATACCAGCATCCCGTAGCTGTCGAGAATTATCAATCCGAATTGGTGGTCCCGCTCAAGCCCGATCTGTATGGGGTGCAAACGGCTGGACACCTCTCCGTCACCTTCGAGCTGCGCTCCGGGCATCCGCTCGCGGACTTCCGCGCCATGGCCAAATCCTATCCACTCCAAATTCGCGAGCGAACGCCCAACCTCGTGAAAGCCGATTTTTTCGCCGATAACATCCCGCTACGAGAGGATCTGGCCGTTCGCTACACGCTCGACCCCGCGGCTGCCGATACCTTGCGCGTGATCACCGAACGCGAGGCGCCGCAGGAACCGGGCTTCTTCCAAGCCGCGGCCCTTTTGCGCGGCGGAACCCCGCAGCCACAAGCTCCCCAGGCCACACGCACGATCGTGCTGCTGTTCGACAATTCCCTGTCCATGCAATGGGACAAGCTGGAGCGCGCGTTTGCCGCTTGCGAAGCCGCGCTGCGCCGTTTGAAACCGCCCGATTCCTTCAACGTCCTCTTATTCAATTCCGAAGTGACCGCATTCGCGCCGCAACCGCGCCCGGCGATCCCTCAGAATATCGAGCAGGCGCTCGATTTCATTCGCAACAGCCGGATTCGCGGCGGCACCGATCTGCAAAAAGCGCTGGGCGCAGCCCTCACGCAGTCCACCTCGGGCGACCCCTACCTGCTCCTCATCAGCGATGGCGGCGCGACTGAAGGCGCAGTGCAGAATGCAAAGCTCGCCGCATGGTATACCGCCGAGTGGCGCAAACATCCGCTCGCGAAACGGCCGCGCACCCTGGTCTTCGGTGTGGGCGATGATGCCAATCAACCGCTGCTCAAAATGCTCGCCGCAAACAATGGCTTCTTCGAATGGGTCCGCTCGACCGAACCGATCGAGTTCAAGCTCAACGCCTTTCTGGATAAGATCGGCCGCGAGCCGGTGAAGAATCTCGGCCTGACTCTCACGCCCGCCGCCGATTTCGATCTGGTGTATCCGCTCGAAGACGTGCGTTTCCCAGGATCTGTGGCCTCCTGGGCCGGCCGTTACAAAAAGCCCCTGGCCGATGCAGCCTTCACCGTGCGCGGCGTGTCCGGCCGCTCGCCGCTCTCGATCTCCACCAAAGCAGCTCTGCCCGAAACCTCCGCGGACCACCCCTACCTTCCGCGCACCTGGGCCAAAGCACGCGTGGATGCCTTGCTCGAAAAAATCGAGCGCGATGGGGAAGACCGCGCCTCGATTGATGAAATCATCCGCCTCTCCAAGCAGTACAAATTTGTAACGCCCTACACTTCGTTTCTGGCCGTACCGCGCGCTTTGCTGCGCCCCCGCGTCATTCGCCCCGGAGATCCCGTGCTACGCGTCAAGACGGACGAATCCATCGTCTCGGTCATTGCCTTGTTCCCCTTCGGTCTTATCAAGCCCTTGCGGTATCTGCAAGCCGAGAACACCTGGCAGGCGCGCTTCCTCGCCCCCGCCGATCTCGCCGATGGCGCCTATCAAGTCCGGCTGATTCTGCGCGATCACGATGGCCAGGTGTACCGCGAAACAAAGAGCTTTGTAATTGCAAGCAAAATTCCCACGGTACGCGCCCGCCTGGATAGGGCACGCGTCCGCCCCGGAGACACCGTGCGCATCGCGGCCGAGGTTTCTTCCAACGCGCGCACCATTACCGCGCGCCTCTACGGAACACTGCCCATTCAACTTCACTGGAACAGCGCCGCCCGCGCCAACATCGGAGATCTTGATGTGCCTCCGAATCTGCAGCCCGGCAAATACGCCATTCACATTACCGCCGAAGATATCGCGCACAACATCGGCACCGAGGAGGTTTCCCTTGAAGTCTGGTAAACACGGTGCGGCCGCACTGGGAGCCGTCCTCTTCGCCGCCGCCGTCCTGCATAGTCAGGTTCCTTCGTGGGCCGAACGCGTGCCCGCAGGTGCCATGCTCCGCGCTCTGTTTCGCAGCGTTCCCATGCCGGGAGGCGCAGTTTTCATCCGCCGTCCGCCCGTCGAAACGCGCCACGAGATCACTGGCCTGATTGCATCCCAGCCGCGCGGTGCTGAACTTTACCGCGCCCGCGCCGAGGAAGACGAGCTGGCGCTCGATTTCGCGGCTGCCGAGGCCGACTGGAAAACCTACGCTCAAGACGCGAGCAATGCCTACCAGGCCCAAGTCGAGCTTGCCGATTTTTATCATCGCCGCATACGCCCGCGCGATGAAGTGGTGGCACTCACCGCGGCAGCGCAAGCGAAAGACGATCCTCTGAAGCCCGCCACCGCGCAGCGGGCCTGGCAGGCATTCGAACGCATGGCATCGGTAATCGAAGGTGATGGGCTTCCCGTGTTCACGGCCATTTCGGTGTATCGCACCTGGGCTGCGCGCTATCCCAATGAACCGCAGGCCGGGCAGCGCCTCGTTACGTATCTAATCGATCACCGCCAGTTCGCTGCCGCCGAACGCGAAATTTCCCGCTACGCCGCAACTTTCCATGACGGCTTGTACGCCGTTAGGGAGCGTGCCGAGTTGGAGTTGCGCCGCGGCTTGCCCGATGCCGCCATCCGCGTCTACGATGCCGCGTTTCAACCCCTCTGGCCCGATGACATGGCCGCTGCCTATTTCAAGCTGCTCGAAGATCAGGGCCAACTGCGCGAATTCGTGGGCAACGCGCGTACCGCGCTTGCCGCCAACCCCACAGATCTGAACGCGGCCGCGCGCCTGTATCACTACTTCCATTCGCAAAACAACACCGCCGCCGCCCGGCGCGTGCTGCTCGAATATCGCGCTGCCAAAGACTCACGCAAAGAAGTCTGGAGCGCGAGCGATCTGGAGACGATCGCGCAATTATTCGCGCTTCTGCCCGACGTCAACGAAGCCGCCCGCGCTTACTATGCCCTCTACAGCGTGCCGCCGTCCTCGGGAGAGCACGTCCAACGCGCGCTCGCCGGCATAGCCAATTTGCTACTGAACTCTTCCTCCGCCCCCATCGCGTTCGGTTCGGGCGATCTGTCCTTTTACAAAGACATCGCCACTATCGACCTCTCTCCCGGGTTCCTGAACGGCATCCTTTCTCTGCTATTCAACGGCACCGGGCCACGCTCGCAATATCTGCAACAGAACCAGAAGGCGCTGGCGTGGTTTCATCAGGCCGCCGCCAGCCAGGTAGTGGCGCTTCTCGAACAGCGATTCCCCAACTCCGCGTACCGTGATGGCCTGCGCGCCCGGCTCATTTCCGCGTACGCTGCTTATGGCGACGACGATGAAGTCATTCGCGCCGGCCGCGCTTATTTGCGGGCCTTTCCCCGGTCCGCAAACCGCTTGAGTGTAGCCCTCGAAATGGCCGACGCGCTCGCGCGGAAAAATCAGGTCTCGGAAGAGTTCGCCCTCTATGATCAGTTCCTCCGGGAACTGGCGTCGCAGGCTTCCGGTGTGCCGATCGGCGGGGGCATCGTCAAAGGAGAAGCTCAGGCCCGTTCGCCCGATTATGTTCGCGTGCTCGATCGCTACCTCTCGCGCCTGGTTGCCAGTAACCGCATCGTGGATGCCCTGCAGGTGTATCGGACCGAGCTCGATCGCAACTCCAACGATCCCGGTTTGTATGAACGCCTGGCCGCCTTCCTCGAGCAGCACGGCGCGGCGAGCGATGTGGCTGCTATCTATACCCGCGCCATCGCCAAATTTCCCGATCGCTCCTGGTATCACAAACTCGCGCGCTGGTATCTGCGCACGCGCCAAGCGAGCGAATTTGAAGCCATCAGCCGGCGCGTAGTTTCCATTTTCTCGGGAACCGAACTGGAGCAGTACTTCGCCGAAGTGGTTTCCCAGACCGCGCCCGATGCGGCACTCTACCGCCAACTGAACCTCTACGCACACCAGCGCTTTCCCCAGGACTTGGTATTTGTGCGCAACCTGATGGCGGTTTACGCCCGCAAAGAAACCTACGACGCCGCTGCTTCCGGCCGTCTTCTGCGCGAGTATTGGTTCTACGATCCATCCCTGCGCACACAGTTTTTCGCCGGATTAGCACGCCAGCGGCGCCTCTATACCGAACTGGCCGCGGTGCGCAAGGCCAATCCCGATATCGTTGCCGGGCGCTTCGACCGCGTAGCCGCCGCCAATCCCGCCGCCGCCCAGTTCGCCGCCGAAGCCGAAGGCTGGCTGTCGCATTTCGAAGCCGCAGCCCCGGCCGCTCGCGCGCTGGCCACAGCCTATCCCGGCAACCGCGAATACACGGGGCGGGCCGCTTCGCTCTACCGGTCGCTAGCCGCCTACGATTCGAGCAACACGGAAATAGCAGCCACTCTCGCCCAATCCGAGTACCAGGCCCAGCCGCGCGATGCCGAGGGGCTCGCCAAAATCGGCGACATTTACGCCGACCGGCGCGACTACGCGCGCGCCCGTCCCTTCTGGAACCGCATGCCGGATGCCCAGCCCGGCAAAGCCGAAGCCTACCTCGACGCAGCCACCGTCTTCTGGGACTATTACCTGTACAACGATGCGCTCCACATGATTCGGACCGCGCGGAAAAAATTCGCGCAGCCCGCTCTCTTCGCATATCAGGAAGGCGCTATCGACGAAAACCTCCGTGATTACCGCGCTGCCGTGGACGCTTATGTGACTGGTGCAATCGCGGGGGACATGCAATCAGAAAGCCGTCTGATTCACCTTGCCGCGCGAACCCAAACGCGCGACCTGGTGGAACGCGCCACAGCGCAAGCCGTCTCTACGGACTCCGCCTGGCCTGCCTTGTCCGTGCGCATCGCCGTCCTCGAAGCCCAGCGGCGTCGCCCCGAGTTGCAATCCCTTCTCGAGTCGCGCATCCCCGTGGAGAGCTCGGCCGCCGATCTGAACCGTATCGCAGAAGCTGCCGCCCGCAATGGCTTCGATACAGTGCAGGAAGGCGCTACCGAGCGATTAGTCGCCATCACCAACGATCCGGTCGACAAAATGCGGCTGACGCTCGACCTCGCCCGCCTTTACGAATCGAAAAAAGACCTCGTCCGCGCCGGGGCAACGGTTGACGCTCTCTACCGCGCCAACCCGGCAATCCTTGGAGTAGTCCGCGGCGCGGTCGATTTCCATGTCCGCAATCAGCAATATGCTGCAGCCATCGCCATCCTGCTCGAGGCCGCCGGGCGCGCCCGTCCCGACTACGCCGGCCAGTTCACTCTCGAAGCCGCGCACACCGCCACCGATGCCGGCGAGTTCAATCAGGCCCGCTCCATCCTCGGCGGCTTGCTCGCAGCCGATCCCTACCGTCCCGAATACCTCTCTGCCATGGCCGACACCTATCTGCGCGCGCAGGACGACCGCGGATTTCGCGATTACCAGCTCTATGCCATCGGCCGCATGAAGCAGTCCGGTTTGCCTCCTGCCACCGAGACAGCCGCAATTGCCGGCATGCGCCGCAGCCTCATTCCCGTCCTCACGCGCATGGGCGATTTCGCGGGCGCAACCGAGCAGTACATCGAAGTCTTGAACCGCTACCCCGAGGACGAAACGCTAACCAAGGAAGCCGCCTCCTACGCCGTCGCTCACAACCGCACCGCGCAACTGGTGAGTTTCTACCGGCAAACCATCAACAACGCCCCGCGCGATTATCGCTGGCCCATTGTGCTCGGACGGATCGAAACAGTTGCCGAGAATTACCCCGCTGCCATCGATGCCTACGAACAGGCTTTGAAAGCGCGGCCCGACCGGCCCGACGTGCTTCAGGCCAAGGCGGGGCTGGAAGAGCGCCTGTTGCGTTTCCCCGAAGCCACAGCCAGTTACCGCCGGTTATACGACCTCACCTACCGCGACCCGCAATGGCTCACCAAAGTAGCTGAGCTCGAAGCCAGGCAGGGCCAGTCACAGCAAGCCGTTCGCGATTTGCAAGCTGCCATCATCGGTGCACGCAGCGAGACCACCGAAGCCGACTTCTCGATCGCCGGCTACCTGGAATCGTGGCATCTGTTACGCGATGCCGTCAGCTTTGCGGATCGTGGCGCGCGTCTGGCAAGCAAGCTCGAAGGCGATGACCTGATAACGTATACGCGCATCCTGATGCTCGCCCGGCGCGCGGACGACGTCCTTAGTGGGGTCAGGGCTTCGGCTCTGCCGCAGGGCTTCGGCCCGGCGTCTACCGCCGGAGAAATCGTCGCCACCTACTACACGCCCGAAGAGAAGGTGCGCTTCGAACAGGCCCTCGTCGCGAAAGCCGCCAGTATGCAACGCGTCGAACGGGATCAGCTTCTGCTGCCGCTCGTCTCCTCCGCCGGGCTCGCAGACCTGGAATCGCGCTGGCGCTACGAGTCCATGGCGGCCACTCGAATCGTCGATCCCCGATTCGTCGAACTCGAATCCGCGCGCGCCACCTACGGCGATCTGGGCCGCCAGTTGGAACAATTCGCTGCGCAGAACGCCGGGCGCGAAGCGCAGTCGGGCGCATTCAATGCGGCCGCCCAAGCATATTTCGACGATAACGATTCGGGTGGCCTGTCGCGCGTGCTACGCAGTGGTCTGGCTTCCGGACCTCAGCTCGATCGTTACTTCGCGCAGCTCGCCGCGGGCCGGCCGCAGGAATTGATGGACATTATCCGCACTACGCGGTTCCGCACCGTAGCCGATCGCGCCATTGAGGCCGCAATCGCCACTGACCATCCCGATTTGGCAATCGCCGCCTTGCGCGAGAGCGGACGTTCCCTCGGCCCTCTCTGGACCAATGCCTATACGGCCCTGACCGGTGTGTATTTCGACGACCGCAGCGCCCCCGTCGCCAATGCGTTTACGGGCATTCTCGATACGCGCACCATCGGTGAGCGCCTGCGGACGCCGCCCGCTCGCGATCAAATGCTGACGGGACCGGTGTGGTTCTACTACGCTGCGCGATTCGGTGAGTACCTCGAGCGCGCCTCGAATGCCGATGCCCAAATATATCTGCCGGCATCGCTCGAAGAAGCTCCCGGCAATGCCAACGCCTACCTCGCCCTGGGAGATTTTTACGCGCAGGCTGGACAATCGGCCAAGGCCATCGCGTCCTACGAAGCCATGCTCCAGTTTGATCGCGATCGCGGCGATGCTTACGATCACCAGGCGCGTGTGCTGTGGACCCAAGGGCGGCGCGCCGATGCCATCGCCCAATGGCATTACGCCTTCGCTGCTTTCTTGCGCGTCGAAACCCGCGGCGTTCGCGTGCCCGACGCTTTCTGGCGTCAGTTCGCCGAGACCGTTACCGATCTTGGCCAGCGGCGCGTCCTCGCCGATTTGCGTCTGGATATCGAAAATCTGCTCCGGCAGTACATCCGCATCAACGGCGATTACCGCCTCGCCGAATTGCTCGAGGCCACGGCGCGCGCTTCGCTCAATTCCGGCGACGGCTTGGACTGGCTGCTCGCGCTGGCTCGCGCTACCGATTCGAGCGACCAGGTGATTTTCGCGGTCATGCGCCTTCCCAACTTGACCGCTGCGCAACGCATCAGCCTGCGGCGCGCGGAAGTCACAATCGCCGCCGAACGGGCCAGCGCCGCCTATGGCCCGCAGCGCGAATACCTGGAGGGCAACGAGGTGGCCCAGCGCGTTCAGTTGATTTCTCTCCTGCTCGACGCGGGTGATGTAACCGCAGCGACGGCGGAGTGGCAGAACATCCCGCAGGCATTCAAAGACGAGACCAATCCCAACCGCCGCATGTTGGACGAGGTGGAGATCCGCCTGGTCGCGAAAACGGGGACGCTCTATCGCTTGCTCGAACGCTATCGGGCAAAGCCGGACGCAGCGCCTCCCCAATCTCTTCTGAGCGACATCGCACTTCGCCTTCGCCAGAATGGAGATCCGCAAACTGCGCAGGCACTGCTCGATTTCCTCTACGACCGCGAACTGCAGCGCGGCAACCTGAGCGCGGCCAATTTTCTGGGTCTCGCCGAAGTGCGGCTCGAACAACAGAATGCAGCACAGGCCGTGGCGCTGCTGAATCGCATGGTGCTGGTCACGGACAATGCATTTGACACGTTCGTGCCCGCGGCGGAACTGCTCCAGAAATACGGCCGAACCGCGGAAGCGCGCGATTTTCTGACGAGGGCCGTGCGCGCCATCCCCTGGAATGCTCCTGCGCGCGTTGAACTCGCTCGCCTCGAACCAGCTTCGGAGCGCGAACCGCTGCTTGCAGCCGCCCTCGCCGATTCGCAAGCGCCCTATTCCGAGAGAGCGCGCGCCGCACGTCTCTACCGGAGCCAGCCGGTGGCGGCCGTCGCCGGCACGGAACTGGCTGTGCTGTCCTCGCCCAACATCAGCGCGGCTGCCGCCCGAAAACCGTATTTTGTCGAAGCTCGCCTGGCCGCTGCTGCTGCAACATCCGATACCGCCGTTCGCCTGGCGTTATTCCGCGAAGTCTTGTCCATTTCGCCGGAAGACGAGCGGGCACGCCTCGGCGCGGTCCAATCGGCGATCGCATCGGGGCGCGATAGCGTCGCGCTGGCGATGGCCCAAGCCTTGCCCTTCATCAGAGGACAGCAACCCAACGTATACATTCGGCCTGGAAGATTCTATAGACCTGTTCGACGCCCCATCACTTCGGTACAACCGATAGAAGCGGACCAAGCTTCTCTATTGGAGTCGCTCTCCACGGCGGCCGAACGCCTTGGCGATTTGCCGACCGCGCAAAACTATCTGCGCGCCGCCATCAACCTGCTGCCGGCGAACCAGCGCGGTGAACAACAAACCAAACTGAAAGCAATCGCCGCCGAGCAATCGCGCCGCGCCGCCAATACCGCGCGCAGGCCCATCATTCAGCAATCGGTCGAGCAGAGACAGGTTGTCCGGCCTGAAATCCAAAGGAGCGCACAATGAAACGCACCTCGGCTCATCGCCCAGCCACCGACTCCCGGCCTTTGGCCTTTGCCCTGAAACGCGCCATCGTGCTTTTGATTTTGCTGCTGGCCATCGCCGGGTATTTCTTCCTGCAAACGCAGACCCGGCAAAACCTCGCTCAGTGGATGCCCGGCGGCGCGCTGCTGTATCTCGAGTCGCCCGATTTCGGAAGCCTCCTTCGCGAGTGGAATGCTTCGAGCGTGAAATCCGGCTGGCTGGCCAGCGCGAATTACGAAGTTTTCAGCCGCACCAATCTTCTGACAAAGCTTTCGGAAGTTTACCAGCAATACGGCACAGCCGCCGGCTTCCTTCCCGATCTTCAGAAAACGCTCGGAATTGCCGGCACGGAATCTGCATTGGCCTTATACGAAATTCGCGAAGTGGAATTTCTGTACGTCACCAAAATAGGCGAAGCGCAACTCGCCAAAAGCCAGCTTTGGGCGCTGCGTGACCGTTTCGAGCAACGCCAGGCGGGCGGTGTCCCCTTCTATCTCCGCCGTGATCCCGAATCCAAACGCACGGTGGCGTTCGCGTTCACCAAAGGGTACCTCTTCCTCGCCACCAGAGACGACCTGGTCGCGCGGGCACTCGCTCTGGTCGCGGGAGGGCAGGACCCCAGCATCTTTTCGGAGCGCTGGTATCACGAGGCCACCGCAGCAGCGGGTTCCGCAGGCGAGTTGCGCCTCGTACTGAACCTCGAATCGCTGTTGAAGAGCGGCTACTTCCGGTCGTACTGGATTCAGCGCAACGCTTCCTCCATTCGCCCCTACTGGACCGGAATTGCGGACGTTACGCGCTCGCGCACCGCAATCACGGAAACGCGCGTCTTTCTGCGCGATTCAGAAACTGAATCGGCCGCGCCACTCGAAGTCTCGAATCTCGTGGGACTGGTTCCTCCGGATGCCGGCCTCTACCGGTTTTCCATTCGCCCCGCTCCCTCTGCTGCGGCCGCCTTGATCGTGCAGAAGCTGATGGCTTCGGCCACAACGGCGCCAATCGACGAGCGCTTTGCCCCTGTTGCGATCGCCTTGGATGCGCGCGCAGGAAGCGAAGCAGATCTCGAAACCCGCATCGACGAACCGCCGCTTCCGGCTGAAGACGCGCGAGGCGCGGCAGCCGCCACACTCCAAGCCATGTTGGAGAGCAACCGGCCCGTCGCGATGCTGGAACTGCAATCGAGCGTTGCCGCCGGTGGCACGTTCGTACAAACTCCAGCGGTCCTTGTGTTCGAAGGACCGGCCGAATGGGGTGCGAGCGTAGTGCAGCCGGCGCTCACCGCCGCGGTAGCGCCTTTGTGGACCAACTCCGGCTTGGGCGCAGCTTGGGTGCCGGCAACCGTGGGGCGCCAATCCGTCGAGCGCCTCAATGGTCTGGGAACGCTGTTGTACGCCATCCGTGGAAAGCTGCTCTTCATCGGCAATGACCCAGTACAACTCGCAGCAACACTCGATCGCATAGGCGCGGGCACTCAAGCCCCTGCCGGCCTCACCTACGCGGCAGGCTTCCACCACGCGCGCGAAGCGGCCAATTTCGAGCGCATCATGAACGCGCTGGATTTTTCCACGCCTGGCGGGAATCAATTCTTTCCAGTTCGCGAAAACGGTCCCGCATTTTTCTCGGCGAACCTCGCCAGCTTGAGCCGTGTTCTGTCTTTCGTGACCGGAGTAGCGGTCAACGAAGAGCAGTCCGGTATTTATACCAGGCAGCAAATCGTATATACAGCAGTGCCTTGATCTACTAAAAAAAGCCGGACCGATGATCCTCCGACACACCGATCCGGCAGTGTCCACAGGGAGGAAGCTCCCCGATCGGACACCCTTCCAGGGCACGCCTTGTGCCACAGTAGCTCAGGCAGCAAGCCGTTTTATATCAAGTATTCTCCTGCAGCTCTCCACCTTTCCCGCGGCTGGCCGCGCGCCACGTTGTGTCCATTCTGTCAACTTTGTGGACACATGACACACTATAGGGTTAGACTCGCGAGCATGGGAGATCTGGCGCAGGCGGACATTTACGGTAAGCTGCCTGAAATTTTGGCAATTTCGCAGAAGATGAATTCGGAGCGGGACCTGGGGCCGCTGCTCGACCTCATGGCGCGCGAAGCCACCAGTCTGCTCGATTGCGACCGCGCCAGCATCTTCCTCCTGGATCGGGAAAAGCATGAATTATGGTCGCAAGTTGCGCTGGGCAGCGACCAGATTCTCCGCTTTGATGCGCGCCTCGGGGTCGTGGGGCATGCGGTCACTACAGGGGAAACCGTCAATGTGGGGGACGCGTATCGCGACCCCCGTTTTTATAATGCCTTCGACGATACCAGCGGCTATCGCACGCACAGCCTGTTGGCGGTGCCGGTACGCAACCAGCGTGGGGAGATTGCCGGCGCCTTCGAGGCCCTCAACAAGCATTCCGGAACGTTCACCTCGCGCGACGAGGCTTGCCTGGCGGCGCTGGCTTCGCAAGCCGCTGTCGCTATCGAGACGGCCCAGTTGGTGGGATCGCTCCGCCGCAGCCAGGACGAGCTGACCCAGCAGAACGGCAATCTTCTGCGCGAAGTGGAACGGCACTATTCGACCCACGGCATCATTTGCGCCGGTATGCGCATGCAGCAGATCGTCCGGCTGATCGAGCGGATTCGCGACAGCTCGGTCAGCGTGCTGATCACGGGCGAAAGCGGCACCGGAAAGGAATTGGCGGCCAAGGCGATTCATTACTCGAGCGCGCGCTCCCGCAAAACGTTTGTGGCCTTGAATTGCGCGGCCCTCCCGGACATGCTGATCGAAAGCGAACTGTTCGGGATTGAAAAGGGCGTGGCCACCGGCGTGGAATCGCGCATCGGCCATTTCCAGAAAGCCGATGGCGGCACTTTATTTCTGGACGAGATCGGCGATCTAAGCCTTCCCGCCCAGGCCAAGATTCTGCGCGTGCTGCAGGAACAAGTGGTGGAGCGGGTGGGCGGAAGGTCCTCCATTCGGGTTGATGTGCGCGTGCTGGCAGCTACCAATAAAGACCTGGTGGCGGAGATCGGCAAGGGCGCCTTTCGCGAGGACCTGTTTTACCGCCTCAACGTCATCCACGTTCACATGCCGCCTTTGCGGGAAATTCGCGAGGAGATTCCGCTATTGGCGAATCATTTTTTGAGCGAATACGGAAAAGAATCAGGGCGCGGGCCCATGCGTTTCGCCCCGGAAATGGTGCGCAGCCTGGCTGCCAGGGATTGGCCCGGCAATGTGCGGCAATTGCGGAACGAAGTGATGCGCCTGGCCGCTTGCAGTTCCGGTCCGGTGATTGCGGATGATTATTGGGAGGGCCAGTGGCAAACCGTTCCTCCTCCTGCGCGCAGGCCCGAACCAGCGGCTGCGCCATCGCCTGTGCCACGCGGAACCCTCAAGCAGGCAATAGATGATCTGGAGCGGCGCATGATCGTCGACGCGCTGCAAACCACCCGCAACAACCAGCTTCAAGCCGCGCGGCAGCTCGGCCTGAGCCGCCAGGGCCTGATTAACAAAATGAAGCGCTACGGTTTGGGGTAGGTAATTGCAAGCCGCCGGAAACGCAGCCGCTACAATGGAACCAGTGCTTGATACGCCAGGGCTTGTTACGATCGCCCAGACCGGTGCTCCGCTTGGGCCGCGGCCCCAATGGCTGCGGGCGCCAGCGCCTGTGGGGGAGAACTACCGCGAGTTGAAGGATCTGATGGGCCGGCTGCGGCTGCATACGGTTTGCGAGAGCGCGGCTTGTCCTAACGTGGGGGAGTGCTGGAATCAGCGCACGGCCACGTTCATGATCCTGGGTAACGTGTGTACGCGCCGGTGCGGGTTTTGCGCGGTGTCCAAAGGCGCGCCGCTCGCGGTGGATTACGATGAGCCGCGGCGCGTAGCGGAAGCAGTGGCCGCCATGGGGTTGCGCTTTGCCGTGATCACCAGCGTGAACCGGGACGACCGCAAGGATGGCGGCGCGGAACTATTTGCCCTCACCATTCGGGCCATCCGGGAACGTGTGCGCGGGTGCGGTGTGGAGGTCCTGATTCCCGATTTTCAGGGCAGCCGCGAAGCTCTGCGAATTGTCATGGACGCCGCGCCCGATGTGTTGAACCACAACACGGAAACGGTGCCCCGGTTGTACCGGCAGGTGCGGCTGGGCGCGCGCTACGAGCGTTCGCTCGACATTCTGGAGGCCGCCAAACAGTTCGCTCCCGAACGGCCCACCAAATCCGGGCTCATGCTGGGGTTGGGAGAGACGCTCGATGAGGTGTTGGAAGTGATGCAAAATCTGCGCGCACGCAGGGTGGATATTCTGACATTGGGGCAATATCTCCGCCCTTCGCCCAAGCACCTGCCCATCGTGCGCTATGTGCCGCCGGAAGAGTTTGCGGCGCTCCGTGCGGCGGGTTATGACATGGGTTTTCCGCATGTAGAAGCGGGGCCGCTGGTGCGCAGTTCGTATCATGCGCGTGACGCAGCCGAGGCGCCGCAAGCAGTGCTGCCGTACGGCCCTGCCCTTTCCCAGAGATAAAAGTTTAAGAGGCCGGCGGCGCTATTTGCAAATTATCCACCACATGCTTCACGTTGGATACGCTTTGGGCGATCTCTTCGGCTTTCGCCTTGGTGGCTGCGGAATCCACTGGTCCGGAGAGCGTCACCACGCCGTTGGTCGAATTCACGGAGATATTGGGCACTGAGGATAGTCCCAACTGGGATGCCAGCTTGGATTTGACCGAAGCTGTAATTTTCAAGTCGTTGACCTGCGCGGCGGGCGTCTCGTTGGTGCGGCATCCGCCGAGCATCAGGCCGCTGAGAATCATCGCCGCAAACCACGATGGAAATGCTTTCATAACTCCCCCGCTGTGGTATTGCAAACAGAAGCGCACCGTGAGACGCCGCACTCTCACTCCGCGATAAGGTCGATCTGGCCGATCCCGCCTTCCACCTCAACGCGCACTTGCGGCCTCGCGGAATCGTACCAGTGATTCACCCAATGCCGGCCCTCCCGCCGCAGACCGTGCACCTGAATTTCCCCAATACCTCCATGGGCTGTGGCGAAGATGCCTGCGTCCGCCGGCAGGAACACCTTAGCTTCTCCCACGCCGCCGTGAATACGCGCCTCGTAGTCGCGCTGCGGCCTGCCGCGAAGGTCCATCTCGATGTGACCCACTCCCATCTCCACCTCGATACTGCGCAGATTCAGACTTCCCAAATTCAGGTGCGCATCGCCCGCGCCGAAATGCAGCAGGAAATCAATGGGAATTTCGTTGTTCAACCGCAGATCCCAGTCGCACTTCGTGTGTGCAGCGAACACGCCCTCGAGGTGGTCCGCGGGGGCTTGCCGGATGGACAAATCGGCCCGCCCGGCAAAGCTGTGATACCGCACCGCAGGCCTCCAGGCAGGCACACTATAGAGAAAATCCGCCTGCATAAGATCTTGCGCGCCGCCGTTGACCCGCAACTCTCCCGCACCCATTTCGAGATCGATGCGCGCCGTGTCAGAGGTATCGCGCTCGATGCTGCGTGTCTCGTGCCTGGGCGGGCCGCTTACCGTGTCGATTGCGCAGCCGCTCGAACACGCGCATACCGCGAGCACGAAAAAGGATCTGGCATTCATTGCGCTCATCCGGGAAATACGCGTGCGAAGGAAAAAATGTTCCTTTATACTACCGGGCTGCGGAGCACGCCGACGTTCTCTACTTCGACCTCCACCACGTCACCCGGGGAAAGCCGCCGCGTGGCGCCGGGCGTGCCCGTGTACACGATATCTCCTGGCAGCAAGGTCACCCAGCCACTGATCCAACTGAGGAAGGTGGCGCAATCGAAGATGAAATCGGAGGTCCGCTCGCGCTGCACAGTTTCGCCGTTCAGCCGGGTTTCGAGCAGCAAATTATCCGGGTCAAGACCCGTCACAATGGCCGGTCCGGCGGGGGCAAAGGTATCAGAACCCTTGGCGCGCCACCATTGCACGTCGCGCTGTTCGCCGTATTGCCAATTACGCTCCGTGACATCGTTGCCGCAAGTCACTCCGAAAACCGCGGCCAGCGCCTCTTCAGGTGCAGCCTGCTTCAGCCGCTTGCCGATCACCACTACCATTTCGCCTTCGTAGTGCACTTCGGTTGCATCCCGCGGAATCACGATCGGGCTATCCGGATCCTGGAGGGCGGTCAGCGGTTTGTAGAAAATCTCCGGATGCCGCGGATGTGTCCGGTTGCCGAGGTGACTTTTGTAATTCCTGCCGACGGCAATCACCTTACTCGGCTGGCACGGATTGAGTAGTTGCAGGCCCTCTAGCGGACCCGCAACTTCAGTTTCACGATGCTCACCGAAGAGATCGCCTTCTATTGCGCAAACAATACCGCCCTCAACAATGCCATAACGGGAGGACGAATCCTGACGGTAACGGATGTATCTGGCCACGTTTGGCTATTGTATCCAACGCTACTATTTCGCCGCCAGCAGCACAAGATAGAAAACCCACGAGTCCCAGGAGCATGATCAGAGCTCCGGTGTGCCACTATGCCTGGGCACTCTCCGCTTCTGCGGCGTCCACGCCGTTGAACAGAGGCAGCACGTTATTCACGTGCGCAACCTGAAGCAACACCCGGACCCGCTCCGAAATATTAACGAGGGCGAACTTGAGATGATTCCGTTGGCAGGAGGCAAACGCGCCGGGAGAATCCAATGTGAGAACCGAACCCATTTCTTTGCGCTCTGCGCGCAAATGATCCGCCGGATTTTGGTGGACCATGCGCGCCGAAGGAGGAGTGCAAAGCGTGGAGGAGATGCGCTACACGTCCCACTCGATGAGGTACTGCAAGACCGTTCCTTTTTGGCACGGCTCCCCGAAAAGGACCTACAGGTGCGTTCCAAAATGAAACCAGCAGCGATCGTTGCCGCGGAAAATGAAGCACTTACGCGCGGAAATACGCGTGCCTTCCCTTATATGTGCGCCGATACCTTTTCATCATTCTCCTGGCAACCGTGGGATCAGCGATGGTCTCCGCCGGAACCGCGACGAGCAGTGAAGAAAGCCGGATTCCGCTGCGCGGTTCCTTCCTGATGTTTGATCGAGAGTTGCCGCAAGAACTGTGGGCGAAGGAATTCGACTATATGCAAGCAGTCGGGATGGATATGATCGTTGTGCTGGCGGTGGGCCGCCTGCGGTCCAACTCCGCGGATCCGCTGGGGTATAGCCTTTCGGCGGACGGGCTGCTCTATCCGAGCATGTGGGCGCCGGCTCCTAACGCTCGGGCCGGCGACCGGCTGGATATGATCCTCTCGCTTGCTGATCAGCGCAGGATGAAGGTGTATATCGGCTCACTGCAAACGGAGTCGGATTGGACAAGCGGAAAGGAATTCGCCGCTCTTCGCGAATACAACAAGCGTATAGCGACAGAAATCCTGGAACGCTACGGGACCCATCCGTCGCTTGCCGGTTGGTACTTTCCCCAGGAGCTTTGGATGAATTGGGTAAAGTACTACGGCCGCGATTACTACGGCACCGCTCTTCTTAGAGACTTCGTCACCGACATGAAGAGAATCGATCCTCACAAGATCATTGCAGCTACGGTGGTGTTCAAGAGGGATCAGGATGGTTTGATGCCACCTTTGACAGCCGGCAATCTTGAGAGCGTCATGACCAACTTCCTTCAGACCACTCGTGTTGATATATTGATGCCTCAGGATGGCATTGGCGCTATGGCCGGAGCAGCGCCGATTACGGAGCTTCCCCGTTACTTTGCGGCCATGGAGAAGGCGCGCAATAAAGCGGGAGTGGGCACCGTCCTCCTGGCGATCATCGAGACTTTCACTGCGGTGCCGGGTCTCAGCAGCGATCGTTATCCACCCGCCAGCATTTCCCGAGTCGAAGAGGAGTTGAATGCCGTTCGTCCTTACGTCAGCGGATCTGTGAGTTGGGTCTTCGGTCACGACATGTCGCCCCAGGCAACGTACTATCCGGGAGCAGCCGCCGCGCTATATCGGGAATATCGTGCCCGGTATGCGAGCACTGCTACCGCACGCGTGGATTGACATATTCACTGCTAATGTAGTTCCACGAAATGGCTGGACAAAAAGCTGCCGCGCTTCGCGCGGTTGGCAGGCGGAAACGCCTGCCCCACCAATTGCCAAACGCCTGGTCAAACAGGCGCCCGCCAATGTCAGTTCTTCGGCAATGCCTTCGAGACTCGCGACAGGCTGCCAAAGCGATTGGCTATCAAAAGCATCACTGCAGTGAGAAGGCTTAGCTGTGTAATGCGCCGGATGGCCGGAAGCGAGAGACACAGGTAATATACACAAGGCAGAGGAGCGGCACAGCGAAGGAAGCTTGCACAGAGTGCAAGGAGTCCGCCACAAGGCCCATTACCGGAGGCAGTACGGCGCCGCCGGCGATTGCCATGATCATGAGGCCTGAGAGCGCGCTGGACTGCTCCGGGAAAGCGTCGATGACCATGGAAAAAATCAGCGGGAAGATATTGGCGAATCCCAAGCCGATAGCGAAGAAGCTCGCCACCGCGGCCGCCGCGCGGGGCACAAATATGCCGGCCAGTCCAAATAACGATAGCGCGCAAGTGACGCGCAGGAAGGCGCGCGGGGCGATCCAATTCAAAATCACACCGCCCGAGAAGCGGCCGATGGTGAGAGCGAGGAAAAACAGGCCGGTGCCCAGAAGGCCGATGCGGCCGATATCAACTTGAAAGCGATCCTTCAAATAGAGAGGGATCGCCGAGCTGACTGAGACCTCAGCGCCTACGTAGAGAAACAGGGCCACGACCATGGTGGCGATGTATCCGTGCTTCAGTAGCCGCAGGCAGGAGGCGATGGTAGCTGGCGCGGGAACGGGGCACTGGGGATTGGGGGCTGGCGCAGGGATGCGGGCGGCTGCGAGCAGTGTCACCAACACCGCGCCGCTGTAGATCGGAAAAATGACATTCCAACCTGCGCCTGCAATGCGTGCCGCGAGCACGGGAATGAGCGGACCGGAGAGCGATCCGATCGCTTTCACGAATTGACCCAGAGAAAGGTTGCGCGCGAATTTTCCTTCCGGAGATACGTCGCGCATGATGGGGTTGCCGGCCACCTGCAAAATAGTTGCGCCTGCGCCCAGCAGCAGGATGGTGAGCAGGAAAACGGGAAAGGTGGAGAGTCCGAAGAGGGTGGAGATGAGGAGGCCCGCCAGCATGACGAAGAGGCCGAGCAGGAGCACGAATTTTTTTCCGCGCCGATCCTGGTAGACGCCCATCGGCACAGAGAGGATGCCGAACATGAGGAAGCCTGCGAAGGGGATCAATTGCGCAGTGAAATTGGACAGGCGGAACTGGTCGCGCGCGAGCCCGACGAACGGACCCACGGCGTCGCCAAAACCCATGGCAAGGAAGACCAGAAAAACTGGCGCGAGGGCTGAGATAGATCCAGGAGCCAAGGGCCGGGAGCCAGGGACCGGCGTGCTCTTGGAAGCGGTGGCGTTCATAGGATGGCGAGCCACTGACTAGGGGAGCTTTCTCCCTGCTACCGGGCGGAAGGCGAACCGCGCTCTGGCGCGAGCAGCGCTTCCTGGGAATTGGTGGCGGCCGACCCGGACGCCCGCACGCGCCGATAATACAGACCATCGGCCTGCATCGAGCGCGCCTTTACGTTGTCGGCCAGGTATGTCATCAGGACGCCGTCCAGCAGGCGCCGGATCATCTCCGGATCACGAATCGGCGCCAGTATCTCCACGCGGTGATCGATGTTGCGTGGCATCAGGTCGGCGCTTCCGATATAGACTTCTTCATCGCCTCCGTTGCGGAAGTAGTAAAGGCGGCTGTGCTCCAGAAAGCGGCCCACGATGCTGGTGACTTCGATATTCTCACTCACTCCGGCGAGCCCCGGCCGCAGGCAGCAGATGCCGCGCACCAGAAGCTGGACCTTAACGCCCGCGCGGGAAGCTTTGTACAGAGCGCGAATCATGGGCGGGTCCACCAGCGCGTTCATTTTGAAAATGAGCGCCGCCTCGCGCCCCTGTTTAGCATGGTGGATCTCCCGTTCGATCAGCGCCGCCAGGCGCTCGCGAAGATTAACGGGCGAAACCAAAAGCCGGCGGTAGTCGGATTTTCCGGAATAGCCGGTTAGATAGTTGAACAGATCGCTGGCATCAGCGGCCACATTTTCGTCGGCTGTAAGAAGGCCGATATCGGTATACAAGTGAGCCGTCACAGCGTTGTAGTTGCCCGTAGACAAATGCACGTAGCGGGCAATGCGGTCCTGTTCCCGCCGCACCACCAGCGCCACTTTGGAATGAATTTTTAGCCCGGGAATGCCATAGACCACGTGGGCGCCCACTTTTTCCAGTGCGCGCGCCCATTCGATGTTGCTCTCTTCATCGAAGCGCGCCTTGAGTTCCACCAGAACGGCCACCTGCTTTTCCTCCTCGACCGCTTCGAGCAGCGCTTCGACGATCGGAGAGTTGCGGCCGACGCGGTACAGACAAATCTTGATCGCTAGAACCGCGGGATCGTGAGCCGCCTGGCGCAGGAATTCTACTACCGGTTGAAAAGAATCAAAAGGGTGATGGACCAGGATGTCGCCGCCCCGCATGCGTTCGAACGTGTCCTCCACACCGGCCGCGGGACCGTCCGCCAGAGGCTTGGGAACGGAAGGCACGAAATTGCCGTACTTGAGATCCGGGCGATCGAGATGGTACAAAGCGAACAATCGCTTTGGAGATAGCGGCTGCCAGCCACGATAGACTTCGCTGTTCCCGACTTCCAGGTTGGTCTTCAGAATATCGAGGATATGCGACGGCATGTCGCGCGTGACAATCAGCCGGACCACGCTGCCGAACTTGCGCTGCCGCACGCCCTCTTCGATAGTCTCCAGCAGGTCTTCCGCCTCCAGTTCCTTAATGGCGATGTCGGCATCGCGCGTCACGTGAAAGGGATGCGATTCGAGGATCTCCATTCCCGGAAACAATTCCGCGAGGTGAGCGGCAATCACGTCCTCAAGCCACACCAATTCGGTGCGGTGGGTACGCAACCGCTTGGCGCCGGCTTTCCGCACACCGATCACCGGCACCAGCTCGGGCAGCGAGTTCGGCACCTTGACGCGCGCAAAATGCTCCTTCCCCTCGGGGTCACGGATCATCACTGCCAGATTCAGGCTGAGATTAGAGATATGAGGAAACGGCCGCCCCGGATCGTTGCCCAGCGGGGTGAGCACGGGGTAGACCGTCTCCGTGAAATAGCCGGCAAGCCGATTCTTCTGCAAATCGTTCAAGTCGGCGTATGCGCGGACGAAAATGCCCGCCTCGTTCAAAGCCGCCATCAGGCTTTCGCAGCATTTGCGCGCATCGCTCAGAATTTTCTTGATTTCACGGCGTATGGAAACGAGCTGGGCGCGCGGACTCATGCCGTCGGGTCCCACTTCCAGGCTGCCGGCATCCAGTTGCGCGGCCAATCCCGCCACGCGCACCATGAAAAACTCATCGAGATTGGAGCCGACGATGGAGAGAAATTTCACCCGTTCCAAAAGCGGGTTGTTTTCGTCTTCTGCTTCTTCGAGAACACGCCTTTGGAAGGCCAGCAGACTAAGCTCCCGATTGATATATAAATCCGGGTCCTCCAGGTTGATGGCTTCCTCGGTCTGGGCGGTTTCGTTCACAAGGTTCCTTTCGTGCCCCGCAACAAGCCGCGCCGCCTTTACCGCGAAGCTGCTGCCGCGATCTCTTTTTTTGGGCATCGCTCGACTCATTGTAGTGGGCTCAGCTAATCTTGGACGAAACGTCATTCAATTGTAACTTCCGCTGGTTAGACTGTCACAACCAGAGGAAAATATGGCAGCACCAGCCGCAGCCACTTCGGCAATACAGTCCAAGCTCGACCGTAAACCGGGGAAGATTGGCATGGCCATCTTCGGATTGGCCTTGATCATCGGATTTGTTTATGCAGGCATGCATTTCGCAGAAGACATATCCACTGTCCATTCCACATCTATCTACCCCTTTCTGTTATTGGGTTTTGCCCTCCTGATAGCGCTCGGGTTCGAATTCGTCAATGGATTTCACGACACCGCAAACGCAGTGGCGACCGTGATTTATACGCACTCGCTCGAACCACACATAGCGGTGGTCTTATCGGGGACCATGAACTTCATTGGTGTGATGGTTTCCACCGGAGGAGTGGCGTTCGGAATCATTTCCCTCCTTCCCGTGGAGCTGATACTTCAAGTGGGCAGCGGTTCCGGGTTTGCCATGGTGTTTGCCCTGTTAATCGCAGCGATTTTGTGGAACCTGAGTACCTGGTATTTTGGCCTTCCCTCCTCGAGTTCTCATACCATGGTCGGCTCTATCATTGGGGTGGGCATCGCCAATCAATTGATGTCGGTGCGTAGCGGAACGAGCGGCGTGGATTGGGCGCAGGCGGGTGAAGTGGGCAGGACTCTGCTGGTGTCCCCGCTGGTGGGTTTCTTCTGCGCGGCAGTTCTGTTGCTGATTGCCAAGATGGTGCTGCGCGATCCGCGGCTCTACAAAGCTCCCGTGGGCGATGCGCCACCGCCTTTCTGGATTCGCTGCCTTCTCATTCTTACCTGCGGCTCGGTAAGCTACGCGCACGGCAACAATGACGGGCAGAAAGGCATGGGATTGATTATGCTCATCCTGATCGGCACAGTCCCCACTGCCTACGCTTTGAATCACGCGATTACGCCTGGCCAGACCCAGGATTTCGTGGCCGTCTCGCACCAGGCCGAAGATACTTTACGCAAATACGTTTCGCCTTCGGCAGTGGTCGGCGATCCGCGCAATGAAGTCAGCACCTATATCGCCAGCAAGGAGTTCAAACCCTCCACCATGCTTGGGCTGGAGCAACTGGTCAACACCATCGCCGGAGAAGCTGCTCTCTACAAGCAATTGAAGAATGTGCCCGCCACGATGACCCCCAATCTTCGCAATGACATGTACGTTGCCAGCGAAGCTCTCCGCCTGATGAAGAAGCCCGGCAATCCGCAATTGGCTGCCCAAGACTGGAGCGTTCTCGACAATTATCGCAAGCACATCGACAATGCCACCAAGTTCATTCCCAGTTGGGTGAAGGTGGCAGTAGCGTTGGCCCTGGGTTTGGGAACCATGGTGGGGTGGAAGCGAATCGTGGTAACGGTGGGCGAGAAAATCGGCAAAACACATCTGACCTATGCCCAGGGCGCGGCCGCCGAAATCATCGCGTTCGGCACCATCGAGGCGGCAAGCCTGATCAGCCTTCCCGTAAGCACCACTCACGTGCTGTCGTCGGGCGTAGCGGGCGCAATGGCCGCCAACCACTCGGGCCTGCAATGGGGTACAGTCCGTAGCCTGCTGATGGCTTGGGTGCTGACCTTGC